>NC_015589.1:3358396-3663705 GCF_000215085.1 Desulforamulus ruminis DSM 2154 | reverse complement strand
CCGGGATAACTGTGGCTGCTGTTTACCGCCACCCCCCTGGAAGAAGGAGGACGGCGCTTCTTTTTGAAGGTCATGGCCAGACCTAGGGAACCCCCGGCCATAGCCAACAGCACTAAGAGGTGCTTCAGCACATAGGCTAGAGGCAGATTCTTCACGGTAATCATGCGGAAAGCCTCAGCCATCCAGGGAAAGGGCAGCAAGGAGGACAAAGCGTTGACGGCCCGGGGAATATGGCTTTGGGGCCAACTGAAGCCCGAGGCCATAAAAATCGGAACGGAAATCAGCATGAGGTAACGGGTTACCTGCAGGGAATTGGGCGCATGAACGGAAATCAAAAAGCCAAGAGAGGTAATAATGATGTCAAAAAGCAGCCCAAAGAGCACAATCAACCCCACCGAACCTTCCAGCCGGGCATTGACAAAATAAGAGGCAATCCACAGCAGCAAAGCATAGTTAAAGAAATTGACGATAAAGTAGGGCAGAGCCTTACCCAGAAAGATTTTCCAACTAGGCAGGAAAGAACTGAGATACTGGACCCAGGTGTTCCGTTCTTTTTCCCGGGTCACGGTCAGGCTGACGCTCAGCAGGGAAATCTGATGAATAACCATCAATAACAGGCCCGGGTAAAAGTAGGTGGCGTAGCTAAAGGTGGGATTATACCAAACCTCATAATTTAAATTCACGGTATTCATAATGCCCTGGATCTGATTTTTGGAAATACCCAGGCCCGCTAAGTAAGCCGCCGTTTGCTGGGTATTGAAATCAGTGGCGACCTCCCGCATATAGCGCCGGGTGTTATACCCCCAGATCAGGTTGGAAGCATCATAAACCCCCAGCAGTTCTGTGGGCCGGTGTCTCTGAATATTCAGGGCAAACTGCTCCGGGATTACAATTCCCGCCCGGACTTTTCCCTCCCGCATGGCTTTTTCCAGTTGATCCGGACTTTCTATACCGGGCACAAGGCGAAAATAAGGACTGTTTTCAAAGGAGGTGCGAACCTCCCGGCTGACTGCCGAATGATCCAGATCCACGATCGCCAGGGGTACCTGGCTGAGAACTCCCTGCATATAAACAAAACCAAAAACTACGGCATAAAGCAAAGGAACGACAAAAAGCATCAAACGGAGCGTCCGGTCCTTTAAAATCAGCAGGGTTTCATAACAAGCAATGGTAAAAATTGCTCTCAATTAAAAGGCCCCCTTACTTGCGGGATGTCAACAGTGCCGTTGCACCGTAACAAACCACCGAGATGATACCAAAAGCCCAAAAATAAGTCTGTACAAAGGACAGATCCGGATTTTTAAAGGTTAAATAATTCAAACCCTGGAAAAACCAGGTCTGGGGCAGCAGTTTGACCAGAGACTGCAGAAAGGCCGGCATGGACTCCAGAGGCCAACCGTAGCCGGATAAAATAAAGGAAGGCAGGGCAATGATCATGCCATACCGGGTGGTATCCACGGCATTCCGGCCAATGCTGGAAGTAAAGGTGCCCACACTGTGCAAAGCGATGGTAAAGGCCAGGGTAAAGAACAGCAACAGCCAGCCGCTGCAGTGCAGGGGCACCTTAAAAACAGCAAAGGAAATGAGGTACACCGGCAGTACCATGAACATAAAAAGGACGATATGCACAGCGGATTTGCTGGCAAATAAAGTCCACTTGGATAAGCCGGCCATTTTAAATTGCTTCCAACTGGGTCGGCCGGTTTCGCTGATGATATTGGTGGCTGCAGCCAGAGTACAACACTGCTGCCAGATGTTTAGAACCAAGGCCAAAACCAGAAAGTAGGCGTAATTGAGGGTGGGATTGAACCAGGCTTCTTCCCGCAGTTCCACCCCCAGATAGGCATTTTGGGCTTCGGAGGGCTGAAATCCCCGGGCCAGCAGGGCCTTAACCCCGGCCTGGGCGCTAATGGTCTTAGCTACGGTCAGTGCTGCTGTGGTGGCATTGGTGGAGTAGATCATGTTACTGCCGTCGATGGCCATATAGACGTTGCCTTGACGCCCCAAGGCAAGGGTTTTGCCGTAGTTCTCCGGGATGACCATGGTTACTACGATTTTACCCCGTTTCATCAGTTCCTCGGCTTCCTCATAACTGTCCGGGTAGGCTGCCACCTGTAAATTCTCTGCCTGAGCAACCTTTTCGATTAACTGGTGGCTGGCGCTGGAATGATCCAGATCCACCACCGCGGTGGGGATATTTTGCAGAACCTGTGCACTGTAAGTGGCGAAAAACAAAGCCAGCCCCAGCAACGAGCCGAAAAGCAAAATATTGCGCAGTCCCCGGTCCCGCCACAAATAAAGTAATTCCCGCTGTATCAGGGCCCTAATCATGGGGTTCACCGCTCTGTCGGTTGATTTCCTGAAACTGTCTCTGCCATTCCTTTACTGCTTCTTCCGGGCGGTAGAAGGTTAATTGGCCGTCCGTCAGCCAGGCTATCCGGTTCAACTGTCCGGCATAATCCATCTGACTAAAACCGCAGACAAAGGTGCCGCCCTCTTTTAAAAACTGCCGTACGATTTTTAGAAGCAATCTCTGAGAATAAAAATCAATATCCCGAATTAACTCATCCGCTAATAAGATTTTAGGGTCACCCAACAGGGCGCAGGCCAAGGCCACCCGCTGATAGGCGCCGTCTTCCAAGGTGGAGACCGGTTCTTTTAATAAGGGATTTAATTCCAATGACTTTACCAATTGACCGAGGACGGCCCGGCTGCCGCCTCTCAGGGTGGCAATAAAGTCAAGATTCTCCGCCACCTTTAATTCCCGGAATAAACTGCGCTCCTGGGTTACCAGTCCCAGGTGTTTTTTATAGGCATTGTCCTTTTGGATATCCATCCCCAGAATTTCCACCCTGCCGGAATGAAATTGATCGATACCGGCCAGAAGATGGAGCAGAGTGGTTTTTCCCGTTCCCCGGGTGCCAAAGATGCCTAGGGCCTCCCCTGCAGGAACTTCCAGGTTAATCCCTTTTAAAACGGTTTTTTTATTGAGAACCTGCACCACATCATGGGCTTTTATGACAGGCTGCATCTTTATTCCTCCAATATCCTGACAGTGGCGGTCATGCCTACTTTTAAAAGAAGATCCTGGTTGGGCACATCAATTTTCACCTCAAAGCTGCGGATATCATGTTGATTTTGCTCGTTCACCGCTTTTTTCACGGCAAAGTCGCCGGCGTTGTTAACAAACACAACCTTTCCTTTAAAGACTTTATCCGGGAAGGCAAGGACTCTGATTTCGGCTTGCTGCCCCAGATGAACCCGGCCGATCTTTTTTTCACTGATAAACACTTTCACAAAAGTATGTTCCAGGTCGGTGATTTCAAAGACCGGGGTTCCGGCATTCAGCATTTCACCCTGCTCCAGGTACTTTTGCGTAATGAATCCGTCCATAGCGGCTTTTAACTGGCTGTTTTCCAAATAGGCCTTGGCCTCTTCCAATGCCCCTTGGGCCTGATTGACCTGCCCCACTGCAGCGTCATATTGAGCCTGGGAGACCTCCACCTGCAGCCGGGCTGCTTCGGCTTGAGCCAAAGCGGCCTTGGCCTCTTCCTGCTGTTGTTGGGCGGCATCATAATTGTTGGTGGCATCCTCCAGTTGACTGTCCGAGATGGCCCCGGCCTTATGTAACTCTACCATGCGGTCATAAAGCTGCTTGGCGCTGCGAAGTTTGACTGCGGCCTGTTCTACTTTGGCCTGGCATTGGGCAATGGTGGCCTCCACCTGCTGACGGGTGAGGGGAACGGCCTCTGAGGCCTGCTGGCTGGCGGCCAGGGCTGCTTCATGGGCTCCCTGGGCTTGGGATAATTTGGCCTGCAGTTCCTTCGGTTCCAGGGTAGCCAGAAGGTCTCCCTTTTTTACCCGGGCGCCTTCATCCACCAGAAGGGCATCCATCCGGCCCGCTACCTTAAAGGACGCCATCACCCGGGTAGCCTCAAGGGTTCCGGTAGCCGTCAGGCTCTCCTGCTCCCGGGCTTGTTTGGTTTGGATTTTATAAAAATACCCGCCCAAGATCAGGGCAGCTAAAATCATCAAGGACAGGAACAGCAGCAGAATCTTCTTTTTCTTTTGCTGTACCTTTAGCAACTCATCCATAAAGATTGCACCTCCGGTTCAAAATGGGATTTATACAGTACTTTCTTAAGGGCTTGGCGTCGGCTAAGTTCATTCGGGCCGGTTCAAAATTCCCTGAAAGACCAGATCCAGGATATGGTTCAGACGGTCTTCCAACATTTCACCGGACATTCGATTGCCGGATCCTATGGGCTGCATCATCTCCCGGCGGGTAAAATAAGCCAGGCAGAGGGCGTGAATGCTCAGCAAAATTTGGCCCACATCCAGATTCCGGCGAAACACTTTCCGGGTAATGCCCTCCTGCAAGATTTGTCCCAGGTCCGACTGGAACAAATGAAAGAGCTGAGGCAGCAGTTTACTGCTGTAGTGGCCCCGGTTCAGGGCCTCCCAACTAAGCAGGCGTACAAATTCCTCATCCTCAGCCAGAAAATAGAAGTATTGGCGCAGGGTCCGGGTTACATTTTCCACCGGATCCCCTCCTGGAACAAAGGCTCCCTGACTGAACTGCTGGATCTTTTGAAGGTTGTAGCGAAGCACCTCCACATACAGGTTTTCCTTACTTTCAAAGTAATGGTAGATCATTCGTTTGTTAATCTTGGCAGCGGCAGCAATCTCATCCACTCTGGCCCCATGCAGTCCTTTGCGCGAAAAGACGCCCGCCGCCGCCAAAAGTATCCGGTTTTTACTTTCCTCAGCCCGGGACATTTCCTCTTGATTCATAACAACCTCCAGGGATGAAATAAAGTAACTAACTAGTTACTTACTTTTATGCCTCTATTTTGATCCTATACCATCCCGTTGTCAAGACGGAGGACAAGATCTTTTTTATGCCAGGCCAGGGCAATACTAGTTTAAGAAATTCTTACTATTCCCCTGGCCCGGAAGTGATAAAATAGGATTAGCAGTCAAATAAAAGCCATCCATTGAATTCAGTAAGCGTGGGGTGATGAAACTGCCGTTATCGGAAAAAATTAAAAACATTCCGGCCCGCCCAGGGGTTTATTTATATAAAAATGAAGACGGACAGGTTATCTATGTGGGCAAGGCGGTGTCCCTAAAGAACCGGGTTCGCTCGTACTTTCAGGCCGGGGCCAAACAGGCGCCCAAAGTGAAGGCCATGCTCAGTCGGGCCGTAGATCTGGATTTCATTGTCACCGATTCCGAAATGGAAGCCCTGATTTTAGAAAATAACCTGATCAAAGAACACCGTCCCAAGTACAATATCCTCTTAAAGGATGATAAAACCTATCCTTATATCAAGGTAACTGTTCATGAGGATTTTCCCCGGGTATATCTAACCCGCCGGGTGCTCAAAGACCGTGCGCGCTATTTTGGTCCCTTCACCAATGTGGGGGCGGTCAATGAAACCATGCGGCTGCTGAAAAAAATTTTTCCTTTGCGCACCTGCAAGCAGCGGGAACTGAGTCCTAGGGATCGTCCCTGTCTGAATTACCACATTAAACGCTGTCTGGGTCCCTGCTGCGGTCTGGTGGAGCGGCAAACCTACCGGGAAACCGTTAACGAAGTGGTGCTGTTTCTAGAAGGACGGCAGGAGGATCTAATCAAACGATTACGGCAGCGCATGGAAGAGGCTGCGGAAAATCTGGAGTTTGAAAAGGCTGCGGAACTGCGGGACCAAGTGCGGGCGGTGGAAAAGATTGTAGAGCGGCAAAAGGTGGTATCCACCGAAGGGGTGGACCAGGATGTGATTGCCATGGCCAGAGGTTTTGATGAGTCCTGCCTGACTGTATTTTTTATCCGGAGCGGCAAGCTCATCGGCCGGGAGCATTATTTCCTGGAAGGTACCGATATCCTGGAGCGGGGAGAAATTATGGCCGCCTTTATCCAGCAGTTTTACAATCAAACGGAGTTTATCCCCGCTGAATTACTCCTGTCCGAAGAGATCGCCAATCCGGAGCTGCTGACAGCCTGGCTCAGTAAACTGAGAGGCAGCCGGGTGGTCATCAAAACCCCTAAACGGGGGGATAAACAGAAACTGGTGGAAATGGCGGCTCAAAACGCTTTGCTGTCTTTGGAACAGACCCAACTGCAGCGCCAGGCCAACCGGGAAGCGGTGGACGGAGCCCTGTCCGAACTGATGGCGGCCCTGGGTTTGGAGAAGCCTCCCCACCGGATGGAATGCTACGATATTTCCAACATCCAGGGGACGGAAACTGTTTCCTCCATGGTGGTTTTTGAAGAAGGGCGGCCTAAAAAGGACCAGTACCGGAGATTTAAGATTCGCTGGGTCCAGGGAGCCAACGACTTTGCTTCCATGCATGAGACCTTAACCCGGCGTTTCGCCCAGGCCAGGGAAGAACAGGCCCTTTTGGAACGGGGAGAGATAACCCTCAAACAGGCGAAATTTATCCGGCTGCCGGATTTAATCATTATCGACGGCGGCAAAGGGCAGCTCTCCGCAGCTCGGGAAGCCATGCTGGAGCAGGGCTTTGCCCATATTGCCACCTTTGGCCTGGCCAAGGAAGAAGAACTGCTTTTCGCACCGGGACGTCCGGACCCCATCCGGCTGCCCCGGGAGTCCAAGGGACTGCAGATACTGCAGCGGCTTAGGGATGAGGCCCATCGCTTTGCGGTAACCTACCACCGGAAACTGCGCACCCGAAGAAATCTTAAATCCTTGTTGGATGAAATAGACGGCATTGGCGCGGTGCGCCGCCGTGAGCTTTACAAGGCCTATAAAAATCTGGCAGCAATTCAACAGGCTTCGCTGGAAGAACTGGCCAAGGTGCCGGGTATGAACATGAAGTCCGCCGAGGCGGTGTGGAGGTATTTTCGGGAGGAATGCCCTTGAGGCTAACAACAGGACCCGAAATAAATGCTCCAAAGTCTAAAAACAAAGGAGGAACACTCTTGACACGATACCGTATGCTAGCCATTGATCTGGATGATACCCTGCTGAACAGCCGGCTTCAAATATCCCCGCGAACCAAGGAAGCGATCCGCAGGGCTAGAGACGCGGGAGTCCATGTGACCTTGGCTACCGGCAGAATGTACCGGTCGGCTCTGCCCTACGCCCGCGAGCTGGAGCTGAACCTGCCCCTAATTACTTACCAGGGTGCCTTGATAAAGGAAGTTGCCACCGAAGAAGTTCTGCTGCACCGTCCGCTGCCCCTGGAACTGGCCCGGGAAGCGGTGGCTCTGGCTAGTTCCCAAGGGCATCATGTAAACGTTTATTTGGACGATAACCTTTATGTGGGAAAGCTGACTCCGGAGGCTGAAAAATACCGGAAAATATCAGGGGTACCCATTTATCCGGTGGGGGATTTGGTAAAACTCCTGGATAAGCGGGGGGTGGCCCCTACTAAAGTGCTGGTGGTGGGAGAAGAAACCGCCATGGATGAATTGGGTGAGCAAATGTTGGATCGTTTTGGCAAAACCCTGCATATTTGCAAATCCAAACCTCATTTTTTAGAGCTTTCCCACCCGGAGGCGACCAAAGGCCATGCTCTGGATACCCTGGCCCGCCGCTGGGACTTAACCAGAGACCAGGTGATTGCCGTGGGGGACAGCTATAACGACCTGGAAATGATTGAATATGCGGGACTGGGTGTGGTGATGGGCAATGCCTGTCCCGATATAAAAGCAAAAGCGGATTATATCACCCAATCCAACGAGCAGGACGGTGTTGCCGAAGTCATTGCCAAATTCATCTTTGAGGATTGAAAACCGATTGGATGAGAATATTAATACCTGCCGGCCCGTTCAATGATTCATAACGAAAAGAATTCCAATCCGAGGGGGACTTTGGATGTTAAAAAAGTGCCTGCATGGTCCAAACCAATTGAAAGCTCAGCCAGCGGCAAAGTTCGTTAAGGCAGCCAACCAGTTTCTTTCGGAGGTCACCCTGGAGAAGGGTGGCCACAGGGTAAATGGAAAAAGCATGATGAGCGTTATGGAACTGGCCAATCACCAGGAAGAAGAACTGATTCTGTCGGTGGACGGGGAAGACGCCGCCCTGGCCATGGATGTATTAAGCAGTCTGCTGGAGGATGGAAGATAGGCAGGAAATAACAGGCGGGCCAGGTGTTTACTGGCACCTTTCAGGCGGGAAATTCAATATACTGATCTAAACCTGAATTTTTTACAAACTCGCCCACCCCTGCCACCATCTGTGTTTGCTTTCTGTCCCATGTCCGATTAAAATAAGTGTACGCTTGTATTTTTTCAGGGGGTGAGAAGGTGGCTGAGCCAAGATTGCTCATTGTAACAGGGATGTCCGGAGCGGGCAAAACCCAGGCCATCCAGAGTTTAGAGGATTTAGGCTACTTTTGTGTGGATAATCTACCCCCGGCTTTGATCCCGAAATTTGCGGAACTGGTGGCCCAATCCAATGGTAAAATTGATAAGAGCGCCCTGGTGGTTGACATTCGGGGAGGGACTTTTTTTCATCAGCTTACCGAGGTGTTGAAAGATTTTAGCCAACAGGGTTACAAATATGAAATTTTATTTTTGGAAGCCTCCGATGAGACCCTGGTGCGTAGATATAAGGAGTCCCGTCGGCGTCATCCTTTGGATAATCACGGGGAAGTACTGGCAGTGATCCGGGAAGAAAGGGAACTGCTTCAGGAAATCCGGGGGCGGGCCAATAAAATTATTGACACCTCCAATGTATCCAACAATCAGTTGAAGGAGCAGATTATTACCCAGTATGGCGGGGACAAGGAGGACCGTAACCGGCTGTTGATTACGGTTATTTCCTTTGGCTACAAATATGGCATTCCCCTGGACTCCGACCTGGTGCTGGACGTCCGTTTTTTGCCCAATCCCCATTATATTCCGGAGCTGCGCTGTTTGACCGGAAACGACGAACCGGTACAGCGGCATGTGATGTCCCATGATGTGACCAATCAATTCATGGAGAAACTAACGGACTTCGTCAATTTCTTAATTCCCCATTATGAAAACGAAGGTAAAGCAACCCTGATGATTGCCATTGGCTGTACCGGGGGCATGCACCGTTCGGTAACCCTGGCCAATAAGTTGGGAGAAATACTGCTTCAGAAAGGCTACCGTGTGAATGTACGGCACCGGGATATCATGCGAGTATAGGCGGTGGAAAAATGGCCTCATTTATCAAATGGCTTTCTCCAGGAATGAAAGTAAAACGTTGGCTTTTTCTAGGTTTGCTGGGACTTCCGGTCCTGGGTCTAGGGCTGGCGTTACTGGATCGCCATCTGGTTGGCTGGATGACGGCCGTCATGGATACGCTGGCTAATCGGCTAACTGATTTCCCCCAGTGGCTGCTTGGAGTGCTGGCGGTTCTTTTTGGCCTGACAATGATGGGTTACGGCTTTAAAATGGCTTTGCGGTCGGTAATGGGTGTTGTTCGACCGGATCAATCGGAAAAACTGGTGGAAACCATTTACCAGCGCAGATCCCTGCAGAGGGGTCCGAAGGTGGTGGTGATCGGAGGGGGAACCGGCCTTTCCAGTCTTTTAAAGGGGCTGAAGGAATACACCAGCAACATTACGGCCATCGTGGCCGTTACCGACGATGGCGGCAGTTCCGGTCGTTTACGGTATAACCTGGGGATTTTGCCTCCCGGGGATATTCGCAATTGTCTGGTGGCTTTGGCAGACAAAGAAACCCTGATGGAGGAAGTGCTTCAGTATCGCTTTGACAGTGGTGAGTTAGCAGGCCATAACCTGGGCAATCTTCTTCTAGCCGGTCTGAATGATGTATCCGGGGGATTTGACGGAGCCGTAAAGGCCCTGTCCAAGGTGCTGGCCATCCGGGGCCAGGTGCTGCCTGCAACCCTGGAAAATGTGGTTTTGGGAGCGGATCTGGAAGATAAGCGCGTGATTTTTGGGGAATGCAATATTTCTGCCACCACCTGTCGGATTAACCGGGTATTTCTGCGTCCTCACCTATGCCAGCCCTTACCTGAGGCCCTGGCGGCCATTAAGGAGGCCGATGCCGTTATTTTGGGACCGGGAAGCCTGTACACCAGCGTTATACCCAATCTGCTGGTGGATGGCATGGCCCAGGCCATTCAAACTTCTCCCGCCCAGAAAATTTACATTTGCAATATTATGACCCAACCGGGAGAAACCAGAGGCTATTCCGTCTATGATCATGTTAAGGCTATTTTAGATCATGCCGGCCCGGTGGTTGAGCATATACTGGTAAACAGCGAACCCATTCCTTCCCGGCTGCTTAAAAAATACCGGGAGCAAAATGCCAGGCCCGTTAAGGTGGACGCCAACCGCCTGGAGGACTTGGGCATAAAAATTTATTCTAAATATTTAGTGCAGCATACCAATGTGGTAAGGCACCAGCCGGAGAAGCTGGCCTATGCCATTATGGAAATTATTTCAAATCCAAAGGCGGCTGCTTCCGGACAGGAATCCTTAAGGATATATCAGCCCTCCCGGGGATTTCGACAAACAGCTAAAAGATGAAGAGGCTACCAAGTATGATTTAGGGTCAAGTTGTTAGACTTATGCTGTATTTCTTGAGGTTCTGTTGCTGGCCTAATACTGCACATATTTGGGGTCCTGTCAAATCGAATTAGTTCGTTGGTTATAATGTGTATTTGCAAGGGATACAACGAACAACTGACTCTATAGAAAAGCCTTTGAGGCTAACAACAGGACTTAATAGGAATGCCTTTAAGGCAAGACAAAAGGTATTACCCAAAAGTCTAAAGGAGGTTGCTTGCCCGGGTGAAGCGTAACTTAGTATTCGCTCTAGCTGCAGCAATAGTTCTGGCATTGGTTGGGACAGGCTTCTGGTACCAGTACCAATATAATGCGATACCCTCGAATGCCCAATATAAAAAATCACATAGAATTCCTATTCTAATGTACCACAAGGTGAACCCCGACCCCCGCACCGGCGGCTTAGGCCTAAGGGTTCCTCCGGATCAATTTGAATGGCAGATGAAATATTTAAAGAAAAATTATTACGAAACAGTTTCCTTAACGGATGTTATGGATCACTTTGAAAAGGGCAAACATCTGCCCGATCGACCCATTGTCATCACCTTTGATGACGGCTATAAGGACAATTATGAATTTGCTTATCCCATTATGAAGAAATATGGTTTTACCGGGACGGTTTTTGTAGTGACCCAGTCCATTGGCAATACCAACTTCTTTGATGTGGAGAAAAAACTTCAACCGGTGAATAAAATGATGGATTGGCATGAACTCCGGGAATTGGACAAGGCCGGGTTTACCATCGGTTCTCATACGGTGGATCATCCCCATCTGGCGGAGGTATCTCCCGAAACGGCCCGTTACGAAATAGAGGAATCCAAACGGGTCTTGGAACATGGACTGAAAAAACCGGTGGAAGTATTCTGCTATCCCTACGGCAGTCACAACGATCAGGTAGCCGAGCTGGTAAAGCAGGCCGGATACCGGGCTGCGGTTACCACCCGGTTGGGGCTGGACGATCTAGGCTGCAACCCGTACAAAATTCCCCGGGTCCGTATCACCGGTCGTTACAGCAACGAGAAATTTATTGAGCAACTGCATAAATATTAACGAGCTGTTCTTGGGGTCTGGCTGTCGGTTGTTTTCTGTCATTCGGTTTTAATCCGATGGCTGAAAACGATAACGGATAGCCGGACCCCGATGTTTTCCTTGAGCGAGCTATTTCACCCCAAATCTTACTCCTCCACCGCGGGTGAACGGTATCTTCCTCTCAATCATTCACAGATAGTTGCAAGGGATAGTCTTAGGTGTCATTTGCCGTTTTTGAAGCTATTGATTTACGGGAGTATCCTTGGATGCAGTATAAGATATGGCACCAGTTACTAATCCTAATACCGGCATGCCGATAAAGCAAATTATTTTCTTGTCAAAAGAGGTAATCAATTTAGTTCCTCTCCGGATACCGATTTGCCCGATGATCTTTACTAAAAACAATATATTATTAAGGCTTTGGCATTATGTGGTATAATACACCTACGGAGTGGAGGGGTCGACCATGTCCTTCTCGGCTGTGACGAAAGATGAATTAGCGAGAATTATCGGCACAAAGAAATGTTGCCGGGTGGCAGAATTGTCTGCCCTGATAAAAATGGATGGAAGTGTACAGATCAGCGGGCAAAAGCAACTTTCCTTGAACATTGTTACCGAGAATGCGGCCACAGCTCGAAAAATTTTTAAATTAGTGAAAAGTTTATTTGGACTTTCCACAGAAGTTTTAGTCCGACGCAAGGTGAGACTTCGTAAAAACAATGTATATTTAGTTCGAATACCTCCCCAGCCAGGAGTGATGGAAATTCTCAAGGCCCTGGGAATGGTGGAGGGTGGCTTTGCCTTGTCCGAAGAGGGTATTGCGGAAAAGCTGGTAACCTGGGATTGCTGCCGCAGGGCCTATCTGAGAGGCGCCTTTTTGGGAGGCGGCTCTGTAAATAATCCTGAGGGTACCTACCATCTGGAAATCATAACCGACAACTTGCCCCATGCCCGGGATATTGCCGGTCTGATGCAAAAATTTAACCTGTCCGCCAAGGTGAGTCCGCGTAAAAACTGGTATGTGGTTTACCTCAAAGGCAGTGAACAAATTGTAGAGTGCCTGAATCATATGGGGGCTCACTCGGCGCTGCTGGATTTTGAGAACGTGCGAATTTATAAAGATATGCGCAACCAGGTCAACCGGCTGGTAAACTGTGAAACGGCCAATTTAAATAAAACAGTCAATGCGGCTGTACGGCAGTTGGATAATATTCAATATCTGGCGGACACCATCGGTTTGGAGAAGCTGCCCCGGTCCCTCCGGGAGGCCGCGGAGTTAAGATTGCAGTACCCGGATGCCAGCCTGAAGGAACTGGGAGAGCTCTGGGACCCTCCGGTGGGGAAGTCCGGCGTAAATCACCGCATGCGCAAGCTGGAACGATTGGCTGAAAAGGTTCGCTCAAGGAAGGATCGCCATGACGCTGGAAAAGATGGACGCTGACTTGCGAAAAAAAACCGCTCAGGCTGCGGCGGAATCTTTCAGCCGCTGGCGCCATCGGGAAGAGCCGGAGGCGTCTCCCCCGGGCGTGACGGTGACCTTTCTGGGCACCGGAGGCAACCCGGAGGCTGTTTTCAGTCAGGTGCCGCATACCGCCGGGTTTGTTCTAATGGTAGAAGGGGTCCGGCTGTATGTGGATCCAGGCCCCGGAGCGGTGGTCCGGGCAAAGGACGCCGGCATCGACCTGGGGACTTTGGATGCTGTTTACATATCTCATGGACATCTGGATCATTATGCCGGGGCAGAGGCGGTTATTGAGGGGATGTGCTGGGGCATGTTCTCCCGCCGGGGCTACCTTCTGGCCCCTGGGCAGGTGCTGGAGCGGGACCACCTTTTAAGCCGTTATCACCAGGGATTGAACCGCACCTTGTCCGGTTACAAGGGAGGGCCTACCGTGGTGCCCTTGGAGCCCAACCGGCCTATAACCTTGAAAAACATCACACTAACACCGGTGCCCGTTCACCACGCCGGGGAAAACTATGGTTTTATCCTGGATACCGGCGGGATGACCATTGGTTACACCAGCGATACCAGCTATATTCAAAGCTATACCACTCCAACAGGAGTGGTGGATATGGGCTGGCGGGGGCCTATTATGGACCTGATTGATGTGGTGGATTGCCGTAAGGATATTAAAGAAGCCTTTAGTCAGGTGGATGTTTTAATTGCCAATGTAACCACTCATAATGTTTATGCCCACCGGCATATAACCACCCTGGGTTTATCTCATCTGCTTCAGCACAGCAGGGTAAAACTTTGTTTTATAACTCACTTTAACCACTGCTGCCTTTGGCCGGAAGATCTTCGCCCCGCCATGGCGCAATTCGTGGAAAAGAAAACCGGAATTCCAACCCTCTATGCCGAGGACGGAGGGGTCTATAATATCAGTCAACAGTTAGGCCCGCCGGGAGAAGACAATGGATCCGGTTAACCATTGAGAAAAAGTGTTTGAGAAAATCATAAAAAAAGTTTATCTGAGAAGGTTAATATAGAAACCTTGTAAAGATTTATCATGATGTTTATGGCTGCTGGTTAGACTAAGGAGGGTGATGGAGCTTGCGAATGGATTTTGGTCTTAACCTGGAGCAGACTCAAAAGCTGATGATGACGCCTGAACTTCGTCAAGCCATCACTGTTTTGCAGATGTCTTCACTGGAACTAACCCACTATGTGGAAGAACAGGTTTTGGAGAACCCGCTCTTGGAAACCCGGGACCATGATGGGGAACGAGGAGAGGAAACAGAAAGAGATCAAGAGGACCCGCTTTCAGCCGTTGCCGAAAAAAAAGAATTCGATCCCGACTGGGTTGAATATTTTCATGACGGCAGTGACCTGGGGATTTATCCCAACCGTGGTCAGCGGGAAATATCGGAACAGCCCGCTTACGAAAACTTTTTAAGCCAGGCCCCGACCCTGGTAGATCATTTAACCTTTCAATTGGGCTTAATCAGTTCTGTTAATGAAGATTTAAGAAAAATTGTACAATATTTTATCGGCAATATGGATGCCCGGGGTTACCTCGGCATCACCCTGGAAGAGGCCCGGGACCAGTTGGGAGTAGAAATGGAGCAACTGGAACAGGCTCTGCAAATTTTGCAGAGTTTTGATCCTCCGGGAGTGGGGGCGAGAGATTTACAGGAGTGTCTCAATATTCAACTAGACCTCAAGGGGGAGGATGACCCCATTGTTCGGCTGCTTATCGCCGACCATCTTTCCGATTTGGCCGAAGGACGGCTGGCCAAAATTGCCTCAAAACTAAATGTTTCTCCCCGGGAAGTGCAGCGGGCCGCGGATCTGTTGAAAAAATTGGAGCCCAAGCCCGGGCGTAATTTCAGCCATGAGAACGACACCCGCTATATTCTCCCGGATGTGGTATTGGAGAAGATAGAGGATCAGTACATTATTCTAGTCAATGATGTGGCCATTCCCCGGCTGACCATCAATAATACCTACCGCAATGTTCTGGCCAAGGGGAGCGATGCTGATTCCGATACCAAGCGTTTTGTGGAGGAAAAGTTAAATTCGGCGGCTTGGCTTATTCGCAGTATTGAGCAGAGAAGGCTTACCCTGTATAAGGTGGCCAACTGCCTGGTGGAAATGCAAAGGGATTTTCTTGACTATGGGGTGAAATATTTAAAACCCCTGAATTTGAAAAAGGTGGCGGAGGTGGTTGGCGTCCATGAATCCACCGTCAGCCGGGCCACTTCCAATAAATACATTCAAACGCCCCAGGGGGTGTTTGAGATGAAATATTTCTTTTCCACCGGACTGAATGCAGCCAGCGGCACGCAGGTATCCGCCGAAAGTTTAAAGAAGATTTTACAGGAGATTATACAAGAGGAAAATCCCGCTAATCCCTTAAGCGATCAGAAGATTGCCGAACTCTTTGGCAGCCGGGGAATTACCATTTCCCGCCGCACGGTAACCAAGTACCGGGATGAACTGGGCATTCCCTCCACCAGCCGGCGTAGAAGATATTAATTTTACCAAGAAACCTAAAAATTTTCATGTTGAGGCAGGGATATTGGATTTATTGTTGAAATGATTTTGAAAAAAGGACATACAAATTAATAAGAGTATCCAAATGTGACATACTAAAATTCCAAAGGAGTGGGGTTTCAAAAATGGCAATAAAAGTAGGGATTAACGGCTTTGGTCGAATTGGTAGAAATGTATTGCGTTGCGCCATTGAGCGTGGGGAATTTGAAGTTGCACTGGTCAACCATAAATCCCGCCGCCTGGATTTCAAAGCGATCAACGACTTAACCTATGCCCAGACCCTGGCGCACCTGTTAAAGTATGATTCGGTACACGGTGTATTGAACGCGGATGTTTCCGCCACCGAGGATACCATTGTGGTCAACGGAAAAGAGATTAAGGTTTTTGCCGAGGGGGATCCGGCCAAACTGCCCTGGAGTGAACTGGGCGTGGATATTGTCATCGAATCCACCGGACGTTTCACCAAAGGGCCTGATGCCGCCAAGCATATCCAGGCAGGAGCCAAAAAAGTAATCATTTCCGCTCCCGGTAAAGAGGTGGACGCCACCATTGTCATGGGCGTAAACGATTCTATCTATGATCCGTCCAAGCACCATATCCTTTCGAACGCTTCCTGCACCACCAACTGTCTGGCGCCGGTGGCGAAAGTTGTGAACGATCATTTTGGCATTGTAAAGGGTCTGATGACCACAGTTCATTCTTATACCAACGACCAGCAGATTCTGGATCTGCCCCACAAAGACCTGCGTCGCGCCCGGGCTGCCGGAATGTCCATCATTCCTACCACCACCGGAGCGGCTAAAGCCGTGGCACTGGTGCTTCCGGAACTGCAGGGTAAACTGAACGGCTTTGCCATGCGGGTGCCCACTCCCAACGTTTCCGTGGTGGACCTGGTGGTGGAACTGGCCAAACCGGCCACGGCCGAAGAAATTAATAGTACGCTGAAAGCGGCTGCGGAAGGCCCCATGAAGGGCATCCTGGAATTCAATCCCCTGCCGCTGGTTTCCAGGGACTTTAACGGAAATCGCAACTCTTCCATTGTTGACGGCTTATCCACCATGGTCATCGGCAATATGGCCAAGGTCATTGCCTGGTACGACAACGAGTGGGGTTATTCCAACCGCGTTTTAGACCTGGCACTTTTGGTTGCTGAGAAGGGGTTGTAAAAGATGCAAAAGAAGTCCGTCAAGGACATTGATGTCAAGAGCAAAAGAGTCTTTGTACGGGTTGATTTCAACGTACCTCTGGAAGGGGAGCGCATCACCGACGATACCCGTATTCAAAAAGCTTTGCCTACCATTGAATACCTGATTAACCAGGGGGCCAAAGTGATCCTGGCCTCCCATCTGGGACGTCCCAAAGGGGAAGTGGTGGAAAAATACCGCCTCACCCCGGTGGCCGGGAGACTTTCCGGACTGCTGGGAAAAGAAGTCATCAAGGTGAACGACTCGGTAGGACCTCAAGTCCAGCAGGCCATTGAAGGCATGCGGGACGGGGATGTTCTCCTGCTGGAAAATGTTCGCTTCCATGCCGAAGAGACCAAGAACGACGAGAAATATGCCCGCCAGTTGGCGGAACTGGCGGATATTTATGTAAACGATGCCTTTGGTGCTGCCCACCGGGCCCACGCTTCCACCGCCGGTATTGCCGAGTACCTGCCTGCCGTGGCCGGTTTCCTGATGGAAAAGGAATTAGAGATGCTGGGCAAGGCCGTAACCCATCCAGAACGGCCCTTTGTGGCCATCATCGGAGGCGCCAAGGTATCGGATAAAATTGGTGTGATCGAGAACCTTCTCAGTAAGGTGGATGCCCTCATCATTGGCGGCGGGATGGCCAACACCTTTCTGAAAGCCCAAGGGTATGCCACAGGCAAATCCCTGCTGGAACAAGACAAGGTTGACCTGGCCAAAGATTTGATTGAGCGGGCCCGGACCCGGGGCGTAGAGCTGTTGCTACCCACCGATGCCGTTGTGGCCCTGGCCATGGAACCTGCGGCCCAACAAAAAGTCGTTCCTGTCAGTGAGATTCCCGGTGACTGGATGGTGCTGGATATCGGCCCGGAGACTGCTCGACGGTTTACTGCCGCCATTGAGAAAGCAGCGACCGTTGTTTGGAACGGACCCATGGGAGTCTTTGAGATGGAGCCCTTTGCCAAAGGGACCGAGGCACTGGCCCACGCTCTGGCTGCTTCCAAAGGCACCACCATTGTGGGTGGCGGGGATTCGGTGGCGGCGGTTAACAAAACCGGCGTGGCCGAAAAAATCAGCCATATTTCCACCGGAGGCGGGGCTTCTCTGGAATTTCTGGAAGGAAAGGAACTGCCGGGGGTCGCAGCTTTGCAGAATAAATAGTATTTTACGTCATCATGTTTTTAGCGGGATTAGGCATGCTAACAATGGAGAAGTGAGAGACTGAGAGTGAGCGGAAAATGGGTTGGCAGAATTTTTCAATCTCACTTCAAACCTCTCACTTCTTGCATCTTAAGGAAGGGGTGCTATGATGCGACAGTTGATCATTGCCGGTAACTGGAAAATGCATAAAACCGTGGCTGAAGCGTTAAGCTTTGTCCAGGAGCTTCAGTCCTCCGGCCTGGATTCCCGGGTGGAAGTGGTGGTATGTCCGGCTTTTACCGCTCTGGCTCCGGTGGCTGAGGCATTAAAAGGAAGCGCTATTCGTTTGGCGGCCCAAAACATGCACTGGGAGGCCCAGGGAGCCTTTACCGGGGAAATTTCTCCCTTGATGCTGAAGGAATTGGGCTGCAAATATGTTATTTTGGGCCACTCCGAGCGCCGCCAGTATGACGGGGAAACGGACGAAAAGGTAAACCGGAAGGTAAAGGCAGCTCTGGAGCACAGTTTGATCCCCATTATTTGCGTGGGTGAGACTCTGGAGCAAAGGGAAGCAGGAAAAACAGCCGTTACCGTAGAAACTCAGACGAGAGCGGCTTTATCCGGTTTAACTACCGAACAGGTAGCCGGACTGGTCTTTGCTTATGAACCTGTGTGGGCCATTGGCACCGGAAAAACGGCATCCGATCAAGATGCTCAACAAGTAAACGGCTTAATTCGTGAAATTATTGCCGGTGCATATGGTGCCGAAGCTGCGGACGCCGTTCGTATTCAATATGGTGGCAGTGTAAAACCCGCCAACACCCGGGGCTTAATGTCCCAACCGGATATTGACGGAGCGCTGGTGGGCGGGGCCAGTCTTAAAGTGGAGGATTTTGCAGGAATTATAAGCGAGGCTCAAAGCTCCTTGATTTGATGTTTTTATTAAGTTCAATGCTTCTAAGACTGAGGAGATAGGGTATTCACATAAGCCCTTTTGGTACATATCGAAGGCTGAAAAGGGAGGTTAGCGAGGTTGACCACAGAACAAAGGCCCCTGGCCTTAATTGTGCTGGATGGCTGGGGGTTAAGCGCCAACCGGGACGGCAATGCCATCGCCCTGGCCGATACACCCAACATAAATCGGCTGCTTTTCCAGTATCCCCACACGCAACTGGCATGCTCGGGAGAAGCCGTGGGATTGCCCCAGGGACAAATGGGCAACTCGGAAGTGGGGCACCTGAACATTGGGGCCGGACGGGTGGTCTACCAGGAACTGACCCGTATCACCAAGTCCATTAAAGACGGGGACTTTTTTAAAAATCCCGTTCTTTTGGAAGCCATGCAAATGGTTAAGGCAAAGGACTCGGCTTTACATATCCTGGGACTTCTTTCGGACGGAGGCGTACACAGCCATATTAAACACCTCATGGCCGCCCTTAAACTGGCGCAGCAGCAGGGATTAACCAAGGTCTACCTGCATGCCTTCCTGGACGGAAGGGATGTACCGCCCTCCAGTGCGAAAGTTTATATGAATGCCTTGCTGGCCAAAATGAAGGAAATCGGGGTGGGACAAATCGCCACCGTTGCGGGGCGCTACTACGCCATGGACCGGGACCGCCGCTGGGAACGCACCGAACTGGCTTACCGGGCCATGGTCTATGGAGAAGGCCTGCTGGCCAATTCGCCGGTGGAAGCCATTGACGTGGGTTACGAACGGCAAGAAACCGACGAATTTATCAAACCCACCGTGGTTACGGACGACCACAAACAACCCCTGGCCAAGATCGCCGACGGGGATGCCGTACTTTTTATCAACTTTCGGCCGGACCGGGCCAGACAAATCACCCGGGCTTTTGTGGATGAGGATTTTACCGGCTTCGACCGGGGGGCTCAAAGACCCAAAGTCCATTTTGTCTGCATGACCGTCTACGATAAAACCATTGACGCACCGGTAGCCTTCCCGCCGACCAAACTGGAAAACACTCTGGGCGAATGGCTCAGTAAACAGGGTTGCCGGCAATTGCGGCTGGCGGAAACAGAGAAATACGCTCATGTTACCTTTTTCTTCAACGGGGGAGTGGAAGCCCCCAATCCCAAAGAAGACCGGGTGCTCATACCGTCTCCCAAGGTGGCCACCTATGATTTAGAACCGGAAATGTCTGCCTATGAAGTAACCGAAGCCTTTCTGGAAAACTTGAAATCCGGTAAATATCAGGTGATGGTGGTGAATTTTGCCAACCCGGATATGGTGGGACATACCGGGGATCTAAAAGCCACTCGGATCGCTATTGAAACCGTGGACAAATGCATTGGAAAGATTGTTGCTGCCGTACTGGAGAAATCCGGCACGGTACTGATTACCGCGGACCATGGAAATGCCGAAAAAATGAGGGATGAAAAAGGAGGGGCCTTTACCGCCCATACCACCGATCCGGTACCCTTTATCCTCGTTAACGATGGCCACAAAGGAGCGAAATTGAGGAGAGGCGGCAGCCTGCAGGATATTTCCCCCACCATCCTGGACCTCCTGGGACTGCCCAAACCCCCGGAAATGACGGGAGAGAGTTTGTTGCTTAAGGGCTAATTCTTAGGGTCCGGTCGTTGGCCTGTGGGGTATTTCTGTTGAGACCGGCTTATCAGGGGTTTTTTAGGGCTGTGTGGTTTGATATTGGACATTCGTCCTGTGAAGCTGTATGATATACAAGACCCAAAAGAAATGCTTATTTAGTCCAACAACAGAACCTCAGAGAAATACGGAATTAGGCTAACAACGAAACAAGGAACAATAACCTAATTTAGGAGGAATCAAGCATGACCACCATCAGCGACATTTTTGCCCGGGAGATACTGGATTCCCGGGGGAATCCCACCGTTGAAGTGGAAGTATGGCTGGAAGACGGCAACGTGGGCAGAGCGGCGGTTCCCTCCGGGGCCTCCACCGGGGCCTACGAGGCCATTGAAATGCGAGACGGCGATAAGGAGCGCTACCTGGGCAAGGGCGTCTTAAAGGCCGTGGATAACGTGAACGAAATCATTGCCCCGGAACTCATTGGTATGGACGTCACCGATCAGATTGGCATTGACCAGCTTATGATTGAAATGGACGGCACCTCCAACAAGAGTAAATTGGGGGCCAACGCCATTCTGGGTGTTTCCCTGGCGGTGGCCAAGGCGGCGGCCAGCTACTTTGGCCTGCCTCTATACCAATATATTGGTGGTGTCAATGCCAAGGAACTGCCCGTACCCATGATGAATATCCTGAACGGCGGAGCTCATGCGGATAACAATGTGGACATCCAGGAGTTCATGGTTTTACCCGTAGGGGCCTCCAGCTTTGCTGAAGGACTCCGGATGGGCGCTGAAATCTTCCACAACTTGAAATTGGTGCTCAAGGCCCAGGGTCTCAACACTGCCGTGGGCGACGAAGGCGGCTTTGCCCCCAACTTAAAAAGCAACGAAGAAGCCCTGGCCGTCATCATTGAAGCCATTGAGAAGGCGGGCTATAAGCCCGGGCAGGATGTTTTCCTGGGGCTGGACGTGGCTGCCACAGAACTGTACAAAGACGGCAAGTATGTCCTGGCCGGGGAAGGCGTGACCTATACCTCCGAGGAAATGATCCAATTCTACACGGGTTTAGTGGACAAATACCCTATCATCACCATTGAAGACGGCTTATCCGAAGACGACTGGGAAGGCTGGGCCAAACTGACCCAGGCCCTGGGTCAAAAGATACAACTGGTAGGGGACGACCTGTTTGTCACCAACACTGAACGGCTGTCCAAAGGCATTCAAGAGAACGTAGGAAATTCCATTTTAATCAAAGTTAATCAGATCGGTACCCTTACCGAAACTCTGGATGCCATTGAAATGGCCAAGCGTGCCGGTTATACCGCCGTGGTATCCCACCGTTCCGGTGAAACCGACGACACCACCATTGCCGACCTGGCCGTAGCCACCAACGCGGGACAAATTAAAACCGGGGCGCCTTCCCGGACAGACCGGGTAGCCAAGTACAACCAACTGCTTCGGATTGAAGAGGAATTGTCCGTCCTGGCCCGGTATCGCGGCAAAGGTGTATTCTACAATTTGCGGAGCTAAGGGCTTGTTAATATAATCACAAAACTCGCAAAATAAGACGCCTGGGCTTGTCCCAATAAGCCCGGGACACCTATTTTTGAGAGAATACAGATTGTCACATTTTTCACGTTGTGATATAATGACAAAGTATACAAGTCCTTATATTTACATAATTTGCAAAAGGAGGTGGGTTTGTGTTAAAAGGCTTGTTGACTGCCGTACATGTACTTATCGCGTTAGGATTAATTGCTACGATCTTGCTGCAGTCTGGTAAAAGTGCCGGGTTATCCGGAGCTATCGCCGGAGGAGCCGAGCAATTCTTCGGAAAAAAGAAAGGATTAGATGAGAAGCTCGGCAGAATCACGGCCTTTACCGCGGTTGCCTTTGGATTGACTTCCATGGTATTAGTGGTAATGAAGTAGGTCTTTTTAAATTTTATATCGGGACAAGGAGGGTAACTTCAAGTGGATAATATGATGCTCGCTTATTACGCTGCGGGTGCCGGCGCTTTGGCTTTGCTTTTTGCCTTATTTACCCTGTCAAGCGTGCTTAAAGAAGATATGGGCACTCCCAAAATGCGTGAAATCTCTGAGGCGATTCATGAAGGCGCTATGGCTTTCTTAAACCGCCAATATAAAACTTTGATTCCTTTTGTCGTAATTATTTTTATTCTTCTCTATGGCGCTAAGTTCTTTGTTGAAGGCGGGGAGCACCTGCCGGTTGGCGGAACTTCTGCTATCTCCTTCTTAGTGGGTGCTGTTTTATCAGCCGTTGCCGGTTACATCGGCATGACCTCCACCACCAAGGCCAATGCCCGTACCACCGAGGCTGCCCGCAGCCATGGCATGGCCAAAGCGCTTAACGTTTCCTTCCGTGCCGGCGCCGTTATGGGTCTGTCCGTTGCCGGTCTGGGTCTGTTAGGGGTTTCTGTTTTGTATATCGTCTTCCAGAGTCCTCTGGTTATTAACTCCTTTGCTTTTGGTGCATCTGCCATCGCGTTCTTCGCCCGTATCGGCGGCGGTATCTATACCAAAGCTGCTGACGTAGGCGCTGACCTGGTTGGTAAGGTTGAAGCCGGCATCCCTGAAGATGATCCGCGTAACCCTGCGGTTATTGCCGATAACGTGGGTGATAACGTAGGTGACACCGCCGGTATGGGTGCCGACCTGTTTGAATCCTATGCTGCTACCACCATTGCTGCTATGCTGATTGGTAACACCCTGTTTGGTTTTACCGGTATTATCTTCCCGCTGCTGGTAGGTGCTATTGGTATTATTGCCTCCATTATTGGAACCTTCTTTGTTCGCACCTCTGAAGACGGCAACCCTCAGGCTGCCTTGAACGTAGGCCTCTGGTCCACCAACGTGATGACCGCTGTGGGCGTGTACTTCCTGGCCAACACGCTCTTTGCTGAGCAGGGAATTGGTTTTGGCGTATTCATGGCTGTATTAGCCGGTCTGATTGTTAACGTGGCTGTTGGTTACCTGACAGAAATGTATACCGGTGCCGGCAAACCTGCCGTTAACCGTATTGCCGAGGCTTCCAAGTCCGGCCCTGCTACCAACGTAATTCACGGCCTGGCTGTTGGTATGGAATCCACCGTACTGCCCATGCTGGTATTTGCCGCTGCCATTTACTTCTCCTTCTGGGCGGTTGGTTCCGCTTCTCCTCCGGATAAAGCCGGCCTGTGGGCGATCTATGGTATTGCCATGGCTGCTATGGGTATGCTTTCCACCGCTGGTATGGTTGTAGCCATGGACTCCTTCGGCCCCGTTGCGGACAACGCCGGTGGTATCGCAGAAATGGCTGAACTTCCTCCGGAAGTTCGTGTTAAAACCGACAAACTGGACGCAGTTGGTAACACCACCGCTGCTATTGCCAAGGGCTTTGCCATCGGTTCCGCTGCTCTGACTGCTCTGGCTCTGTTCAGTGCTTATGTAGATGGAGTTAAACATAAGTTTGCCGATGTTCTGCCCGGTGGTGAATTTATCGTTAACCTGACTGAGCCCATGGTTCTTGTGGGCCTGTTCATCGGCGGCGCCGTTCCTTTCTTAGTTGGCGCTCAAACCATGCGTGCTGTGGGTGAAGCTGCCTTCGGTATGGTGGAAGAAGTTCGCCGTCAGTTCCGTGAAATCCCTGGTCTGCTGGAAGGCAAACCCGGTGCCAAAGCGGATTACGCTCGTTGCGTTGACATTGCGACCCGTTCCGCCATTGCTAAAATGATTGCTCCTGGTATCGTAGCGGTTTCCGCTCCTATACTGGTTGGTTTCCTTCTTGGCGCCAAAGCTCTGGCCGGTTTCCTGGCTGGTCTAACTTGCGTAGGCGTTCTGCTGGCTCTGTTCCTGGCTAACGCCGGTGGTGCTTGGGATAACGCTAAGAAATGGATTGAGCAAGGTAACCTGGGCGGTAAGAAATCCGATCCTCACAAAGCAGCCGTTGTGGGTGACACTGTAGGTGACCCCTGCAAAGACACCTCCGGTCCTGCTATGAACCCGCTGATCAAGGTTGCAGGAACCATTTCCCTGATTCTTGGCCCCCTGCTTACCAGACTGTAGGAGAAACCTTATATACCGGGCGAAGGCCCGGTATATTTTTTTATATGGCAAATTGTCTATACATCAAGCTCAGTTGCCAGAAGCCTTTGTTTTTTGTAAAATATTACAGAAAGCATTTTTTATAGGGGGAATAGGATTGCAAAAGAATCAGGATATTTACAACAGCGAAAAATGGCAGGAAGTAAATAAATGCTTTGCTTGCGGTCGGAACAACCCTATAGGCCTAAAACTAAAAATTAAACATAAGGACGATATTTGCTATACCACCTTTACACCCAAGGCCGAACACTCCGGCTGGTTAAATGTCATGCACGGAGGTCTTCTTTCCACGGTGATGGATGAAGTGATGGCCCACTGGCTGTGGGGAAGAGGAACTCCGGCCATGACCGTGGAGATGACCGCGCGCTATCTGAAGCCGGTACCCATTGGAGAGCCTATTATTGTTACCGCCAGGCAGCAGTTGGACCGGGGCAGGATTGCCAACATGGAGGCGGAAGTGACGCTGGCCGATGGAACCAAAGTGGCAAAGGCGGTAGCCAAGTTTATCAAGACAGAGAGGGGTTTACAGATTGAATCGGGAAGAAGCACTGCAGATATTGAAGAAGAATCTAAAGAATAAAAATCTGGTTAATCATTGCGTGGCGGCGGAAGTGGTGATGAGACGACTGGCCCTGCACTTCGGGGAAGACGAGGAGAAATGGGGTCTGGCAGGGCTGCTTCACGACATTGATTATGATAACACCAAAGATCAGCCGGAGCGGCACAGTTTGCTGGGAGCAGAAATGCTTTCAGAAATGGGCTTGCCCGAGGACCTTGTTTATGCTGTAAAGGTGCATAATGAATGTCACGGGTTGCCCCGCAACAGCCTCATGGATAAGGCACTGTACGCTGCCGACCCTACTACCGGATTGATTGTGGCCGGTGCTTTGATCAAGCCGGAGAAAAAGCTTTCGGCCATCGACGTGCCC
Source organism: Desulforamulus ruminis DSM 2154 (assembly GCF_000215085.1). NCBI lineage: Bacteria > Bacillati > Bacillota > Clostridia > Eubacteriales > Peptococcaceae > Desulforamulus > Desulforamulus ruminis. Next base: position 3,638,214 of record NC_015589.1, on the reverse strand, counting down.
TTTTTAGTGAATAGGATGAATGAAAAATCCTTTGCCCGGGGGGCCAACCGTGAGCAAATCCGCTCTTCCTCCGAACTGGGTTTAACCCTGGAAGAGTTTTTAGGCTTAAGCCTGGAAGCCATGCAAAATGCTTCAGACCAACTGGGTCTTTAATAATTCTTAGCTTGACAGAATAATTAACAATGTTATAATGAATATACTTTTAAAATTGCTTTTGGATTTTTTCAAGAAGCCCGATCTCGCTAAGAGGACCAGGGCTTTTTTCTCCCGAGGTGTTTTTTATGACGTCAAAACCTGCTCCATCCGGAAAAACCTTTAAAACCATCATTGAAAACCGCCGGGCACGGCACGAATATCATATCCTGGAAACCTACGAGGCGGGGATAGAACTGAAGGGAACCGAAGTAAAATCCCTGCGGGCCGGGAAATCCAACCTGCAAGACAGTTATGCCCGCGTTGATAACGGCGAACTGATCCTGTATAATATGCATATAAGTCCTTATGAACAGGGCAACCGGTTTAACCATGAGCCCAAGAGAAACCGCAGGCTTCTGATGCATAAACAGGAAATCATGCGGCTGCTGGGTAAGATCAGAGAAAAGGGTTTAACTTTAATTCCCTTAAAAGTGTACTTTAATCCCAGAGGCCGGGTCAAAGTGGAACTGGGATTGGGACAAGGTAAAAAATCCTATGACAAGCGTCAGGATATTGCCGCCCGGGATGCCAAGCGGGATATGGACCGCGCTATCCGGGAGCGGCAGAAGGTATAAATTGCTTTTAAAGTTGGCACTATGATAATAAAATATGGGGGCGAAATGGCTTCGACGGGGGAAGCGGTGGCAAGAGGAGCGAGCCGGGATCTCACCTACCCGTTAAACGGTGAACGCAATTTAATTGCCAACGAAGAATACGCTTTAGCAGCTTAATTGCTGTCTAACCTTCTACCTGCTGCGCCCGCGGTGCGGGATAGAGGGTCAATCTAGCGGGACGCTCTATAGCTTGATTCTCGGAGGGCTATAGCTAAGACTACCGGGATAGCAACATTGTAGGTTGACTATGGCCGACAATGAAGTGAAACCTAAAGCATAGTATACGCTCGTAGAGCCTGTTGTGGTCGTTCTTTCGGACGGTGGGTTCAACTCCCCCCGCCTCCACCAGATTATCTACCATCTATTGATAAAAAGAATTTTATCGGTGGGTGGTTTTTGTTTTGCCTAAAAAGCCAGTAATAGAGCCGTTCCTTCAGTTTGGAGGAGCGGCTTTTTCGCTCTTTGTTGTGTAATTTTGTCCATAAAAAGTTATAACCCTTACTTTTTTTCATGGCATTGGCAGAGGTAATCGTTGAAAGTTAGCATGGGGTGTGCATCGCTAACAGGTAATCGTTGAAAGATTGGGGTTATCGTTAATTTTTAATTCTTGACTTCGATACCCATCTGTTCCTGGAAGCCCTGCTCAACTATAAACATTACATCATCAAGTTGTTCCAAACTATCCAAGAATAATTCGACATCTCCATTTCCCCAACGTCCCAACCCGGTTATGTCTTTGCAAAGACCTTTTGGGTCTATAACGTCTGCGAACTTCATGTTCACTGACAAACGCAGCCGCGATTTTTGTATTACAACATCTACAAAGTTTGTATCCACCTTATAGGCAATGTACAGTTTCTTGAATTCACGTTTAACAAAAGCGGAAAGATTCATGATGCATGCATTGAGTTTCTCAAACAGGATTCGGTTAAAAGCATTCAGTTGTTCATAGCTGTCAATGGAATACTGTGGTACAATATCGTCTTGTTTTATATAAGGGGCAAGCTGCTCATCATTCAAAGCAGGGAATGGCCATATGCTTTTGGCTAACTCACCGAGTTCCGAGCCGCGAGTCTTGACTTGATCTTCGCCCCAAGTCGTCTGCATCACGACATATTTATTCAATCGGAGGGCACTCTGTTTGAATCCGCCTTCCATATCAAGTTTATCCGTAAAGGATGAATCGCTCATTTCAGAATTGTAAGCAGTCAATGTAAGGTTTCCAATAGTATGCAAATATTTCTTCTGCACTTCCTTCCAGTTTTCACCGAGATTAGCAACCCATTCCATCGATAACTTTGGATTTTGAGGGATGATATGTTCAATCGTCAGCGCATCAGTTTTCACAGCCGACTTGTTGTTATAGTTCTCAAGGCGGCTAAGGATATAATTGCAAACACGCATGTGGTAAATATCACGTGATAAAAAGGCAGAAATAAACCGCTCATCGTTAGGGAACTCTTTATATGAATCCTGCAAGACAAAAAAGGCCTTTACAGAATTCAGGTAGTCATCTGCTCGAATGTGATTTTTCATGGTAGCAAAAGTCTTATTGAGGGAATTCGTCGGAATATCGCAAATGCTTCGCCTAAGCACATAACTCACGCACAACCTGATGATTTCCAATAGTTCATCTAGTGTTATCATGCCACTATCGCAATCATCATGAACCTTCATGAGGAACGGATACGCTACCTCCATTTGAACAGAGCGCATTTCCTCGTAAAGGGATTTTAAGCGTTCATCGCCGCTCCTGCAAAAGTACATATCTGTATAATGCTTGGAGAAAGAATAAATATCAAGGCATAGATCGCTTACTTCCAAACCGCAATTGGCATGGTATGCCTTAAATTCCTCGTAAACCTTATTCTTGTTTGGGATTCTTCCAAGTTTCATGGTAAGATAGTCACGGAAAAATTTATCCATGAGAGAGCTCGCCCTCTCATAATTAAATAAAAGCTCAGTTGGCCTCCAAGTATTGTTATACACTGCTGTTTGCTTATCCGTATCCAGTCCCATAAGAATATGGTTTCTAATAAGGTCGGACTCCGACAAGTCTATGCCGGTAGAATTCAGGCTTTCAAAAATCGCTTGCGGATCATCAGACTGACGATCGAGCGTGATATTCACTATCTGTAATTTCCCAATAGACTGATAGACTTCAATCGGGGATAATTCCATTTTAGCTATCTGCCCGGCGAAGAATAAATAGTTGTCGATCAGCCGAGATCTAACCTCTTCACCTATGGGTGAATGTTCAATAAGTTTTATCAGCACTTCCCGGTCTGTTTGTGTCAAGAATAGTTTATAACGATCACTACCGCTTTCGTAGGCATTGAGCAGAAGCGTGTCGGTAATTTTATGTGCGTTAATTCCAGCTTCTTCTGAATGCACACTGGCATAGTCGCGCAGCGCAATTAACAAGAGCGTTAGCGTGGTAAGGCGCTGCTGCCCGTCAATGATCATGTATTTTTGAACCCCTATGGGCATGGCCTTTTCCTCGATGTTTACTATAGAACCGACAAAATGCCCTTCCCGGTTAGATTTTTGCATGGCAGCTATATCACGCCAAAGGCGCATACACTGTTCCTTCTCCCAACTGTAGGTGCGTTGATAGACGGGTATAACAAACTGCTTAGACCCATTCAATATTTGATAGATATTACCTTTTGTAGCATCCATTTTCTATCCCCCCGCATTAGTTATCTGCCCACATCTCGCACTGACCAATTACGGTGGCGATTGCATCTTCCATACCATCAGGCGGGTATTTATATTTTTTCAACAGCTTCTTTACCATGCGTCGCATTCCGGCGCGAGCAGATTCTTTCTTCTGCCAGTCGATAGTGCGGTTCTTGCGGAGCATATCGGTAAGCTCATGAGTCATTGCTACAAGTTCTTCATTTTGATAGAAATCCTTTACTGCTTCGGGACGAGTCAGAGCATCATAGAATGCCAGCTCTTCATCATTCAGTCCAAGCGCGTCGCCCTCCGCTTGAGCGTTTGCCATGTCCTTTGCCATCTTCATTAGTTCGGCAATAACTTCCTCATTGGAAAGCATCCCGTTCAAGTACGCTTTCATTGCACGGGATAGCATTTCGGAAAACTTTTCTGACTTAACAAGATTCGTTCGACGGTAGAGCGATACTTGCTCGGCGAGAAGTTTTTTAAGGATTTCTACCGCGAGGTTGCGTTCCTTCATCTTAGCGATTTCCTCGAGAAACTTCGGGTCGAAAAGCGAGAACCCCGTATCTATATCAGAAAACAGGTTTATAACGCCTTCGCTCTGAATGCTCGCTTTTAACAGTTCGTTGACGCGGGCATTTATTTCTTTCAGGGACAGCGGCTTACCTTCGCCCGTAATACGGGTTAGGAGAGTCCGAACTGCTTCAAAATATGCCGCTTCAAATCGCTGTTCAGGCTTAAGGAGTGAGCGACAGAGTGACAACGCCTGACGGAGCAGCATAGCCTCTTTAACGAAAGACTCGCGCTGCTTTTCTTTATCTATACCAGACAGGAAGTTTACGCCGCCACTGATTGCCTTGGCGCGGGCAAGGTCTGTAGCTTTCGCGTCCATAAAGCCGGCGTAGTCAAACCCATGGAACAAGTCACGGCAAACTTCCAACTTTTCAATAAACTTCGGGAGGGCGGTCTTGGCAATATCCTGTTCCCCGTAGTTCTGTTTATCACGGTTGGTGTAGTCGTTCATCGCCTGTTTCAGCGCGGACGCGATACCAACATAATCAACCACTAAGCCGCCTTCTTTATTCTTATAAACGCGATTGACGCGTGCGATTGCCTGCATAAGATTATGACCCGCCATCGGCTTGTAAACGTACATCGTTGCAAGGCTCGGAACATCGAATCCTGTTAGCCACATATCCACCACAATGGCGATTTTAAGGGGGCTGTTATTATCCTTGAACTTCTTCGCCATTTCGTCTTTGTGGCGCTTATTGCCGATGATCTCGCGCCATTCTTCAGGGTCGTTGTTACCGCTTGTCATCACCACACCAAGTTTTTCTGTCCAATCTGGACGCATTTGAAGAATCTTATGGTAAATCTTCATAGCAATCGGGCGAGAGTAAGCAACTATCATTGCCTTGCCAGTCAGTTCATACTGGCGGTTTTCCTCATAATGCTTTACGATGTCCTCACACAGGGCAGTTATCGTCTGGTCGGCACCAAGGATGCTTTCCATCTGCCCAAGTTCCTTTTTGCTTTTCTCTATGGCATATGGTTCGGCATTCTCACCCATAATGTCGTATTCGGCATCGATTAGCTGCAAAACATCCTCGTCTAATTTCAAGTGAATAACCCGGCTCTCATAGTAGACCGGGCGAGTTGCGCCGTCCTCCACAGCTTGAGTCATATCGTAGATATCAATGTAATTGCCGAAAACCTCAATTGTCGAGCGGTCTTTCGAGGAGATGGGGGTGCCAGTAAATCCTATGTAGGTCGCATTTGGCAGGCTGTCACGGATAATCCGAGCCGTACCGAGGATAACACGTCCTGTCTTGGCATCCACCTTTTCCTCAAGTCCATATTGCCCACGGTGCGCCTCGTCCGCCATAACGATGATGTTGCGTCGGTCGGAGAGGGCTTCGGAGGATTCCTCAAACTTTTGCATCGTAGTGAAGATAATACCGTTCGCTTGCCGCCCCGCGAGAAGCTCTTTTAAATGAATACGGCTTTCGGCTTGTTGGGGCGTTTGGCGCAGGAAGTCCGCACACTTTGCAAATTGCCCGAACAGCTGATCGTCAAGGTCGTTACGGTCGGTCAGCACAACGATTGTAGGGGAGTTCAATATCTCCTGTAAAAGATGGGCGTAGAATACCATAGACAATGACTTGCCACTGCCTTGCGTATGCCAAAAAACACCGCCACGCCCGTCTGTTTCGGTTGCCTTGGCGGTGGAAGTAATGGCCTTCCGCACGGCAAAATATTGGTGATAGGCACCAAGAATCTTCGCGTCGCCGGAGAAGCAGATAAAATTCTTGATAATATCAAGCAGTCGCCCCTTCTCGAACATTCCTTCAATGAAGGTGTCGAACTGGGCGTACTGCGTATTTTCGTAACTGCCGTCTTTTGTTTTCCATTCCATAAAACGGTCTTCATCGGCGGTGATTGTACCCGCTTTGGAAGTGGCGAGGTCGCTCATCACAAGAAAAGCGTTGTAGATGAACAGGGATGGGATCTCTTTCATATAGTTACGAAGCTGGCGATAAGCTTCGCTAGCATCGGTTTCCTCGCGACTCGGTGACTTTAACTCGAATACCACTACAGGCAGACCGTTCAGGAACACAATAACATCTGGACGTTTCTCACTGTTTTCGGTAATAGTCCACTGGTTAGCGACAGTGAAAGTGTTTTGCTTGATGTTATCAAAGTCCACAAGCTGAACGAGTGCGGAACGTTGTTCACCCTTGTCATAATAATTCACTGATACGCCGTTTTGGAGGTAGTCCATAAATTGGACGTTTTTCTGCAACACCGTGCCACCTTCGAAATTGCGCAGCTTATAAACCGCCTCGGAGAGTGCAACTTCCGGGAGTTTCGAGTTGACGCGCCGCAGGGCAGGCAGCAACTCGTCTGTATACAGTGGGTCGGAATAATCGCGCACAACATCAGGCCCGTAGGAATAGCCGTAACCCAATGTGTCGCGGAAAACCTCAAGCACCGCATTTTCATAATTTGCTTCGGTATATGGCATAGGGTGAACCTCCTTATGACGTTATAGGTTAGGCAACTCTCTTATAGCCTTAATAGTTTTTGGCAGAAAGGCTTGATAGTTAGTCAATATCATTTCAAATTGTTCTTTTGTTATAATTTTGCCTGTGGGATGACCGCTATCATTTCGATTCTGCCGAATCACGTCCAAATAATTGAAGTTTAAGCGTACATTTTCGAACCCAAACGACTCAAAGATTGTTGGGTTTGCTTCGATACGCTTCATTAACTCTGTTAATCGGACAGATGCTACCTTTGCATTGATGACTTTTCTTTCATACTCGGATTGTTCTGAAGGAGTACCATGCTTTTTGAGATATTCATAATACGCACGACTCAATTCAAGCAGTAGCAGTTCAGCAGAGCAACCCAACATTACTGTGGCTGATAACATATTGTTGGAATAGCCATTTTCACAAGCCTCGAATAGATACTTCTTCTGTATTTCGGGAACATCGGTATTATCAGCCAGATATTTCATAAAACTCGTAAAGACGCTATTCTTCTCGACAATTACTTTTCGCTCCTCAAAAGTAATCTCTTCAAGGTTAATTGCTAAAACACCAACATCATTGATGCCTAAATAGTAATAAGTATCGTCATCTTCGTAGATGCTACAGGCAATCTTCGAGAGCTCGGGTAACGCTTCCTTGACCATGGCACGGAAAGCAATGGGTACTTTCAAGTTTGAATATAGTTTTCTTTGATAAGAAACTATACCTGAAAACTCCCATTGAGGGTCAAAGTTAAACTTTGACACGCTTAGAATGTTGGCAAGGTCTGTCTTGCCGTCATCTTTCAAAACGGCTATCATTGTTGCCAACATCTGATTTTCGCTTACTGTATAACTCATAGAGAAGTCTCCTTTAGTAAATCATCATTTAGCATTGCCGTGGTCGGCAACGGACAACTCTCCGGACATCAAGCGGGGTAAGAGAGCATCGCGGGTTTGTGATAGCGTTCGGTTTTCGGCTACGTTGTTTTTCCATTGTTCAAACAAAGGAGCAACTGAATCACAGAATTCCAGTAGTACACTCTCTTCAGGTACGAGAATATCAAGCTCCTGCAAAATCGGGACGTATAGGTTTTTCTGTACGCTACCGACAGCCAAATCGGGGTACTCTGTTTGCCGCGACTTCAAGTACAGATATACAAACGGCAGAATCCGCGTGTTGTTAGGGGAGATATTGATTACTGCTCGATTGCCGCACATAAAGTCAGCAACAAAGCCTAAACGCCCAATGGTGCCCGATTTGCTAATGGCAATAGTGTTCGGTTTAAACAAATACGCGCTTTTACCCGCACTCCCAAAACCGCAGTCTGTGAGTGTTCGCGAAGTATCGAAGATAAAGGACTCGTTGATGTCAACCGCCCGAAGCCATTTGATCGCACCATCAAAATACTCTGTTCGGCTTTGCGATGGGTTGACATACCCTTCTTGGAAGGCGCAGAGTTCTTTTAGCTTCATAGTTGCCCCATCAACACTCGCCACAAAATCAGCATAAATGGCCTGCGCCATCTGCTCTAAATGATGATTTATCATTGTGTTGTTGGCGATTTTATCGTCCAACGCCCGCAATGTACGTCCAATTTCGTGTTGCTCATACAATGGCGGCAGCATCAGCTCCAAGCCCTCTATGTCGGACGGTTTTATGGACGGGTACGCCGAAACGCTCTGCTCGCCAATAGCGTGTAGACTATCCACGATTTCTTTCTGCGTCAAGTAGTAGTAGAGAAAATCGCTGTCCGCTACCGACTTGTCCGCTGTGATGACCGCAAAGCCCGTAGATACAAGCATATTCGGCAGTACCTCTTTGACTATGCCATAATGTCGCTGATTCGGGCGAACAGTCGAATAAAGGATGTCGTCAACGGCAACCTTGCGCCGCGCCCTGCTTGGCAGGGTATCCTGCCCTGTGACGAGGTGCTGGATTTCGCTGATTCGGTTTTCCGTGATATTCCCAGTGTCCAAATAATTGACGAACGGCCACTTCTCTGACAGCGAATAGGTCTGCTGGTTCGTCTTGCAAATGTCGCCTATCCGTGTAGGCTTCCAACCTTGAGGCATCGACGTTTCCTCCTTATCCAATAAATTTCCTATGTGAATTCTTTACATTCGCCTGATTGACCATCGCGTAGTGCATGGTCGTATCTATCTTTACATGACCGAGCAGGCGCTGAACCTGCTCTATGGGCATTCCTTTGTCAATGGCTCGTGTAGCGAGCGTTCGCCGAAATTTGTGCGGGTGTACCTTCGGCATATCCGCTCGTTTACCAATTTCACGGAGCCGTGTTTCCACGCCGCCTATCATCAGCCGCTCATGGGGCTGGGTTAACGACACAAACAGTGCAGGGTTATTATCGGTGCGGCTGTTGAGATAGTTAAGCAGGTGGACTTTAGTTCGGGCATCGAAGTAAACCACCCGCTCGCTGCTGCCTTTACCAAACACCACGCACTCACGCTCATGAAAGTTGATGTCCTTGCGGTTTAGTTGAACCAATTCACCGACACGCATTCCTGTTGACGCAAGCAGGTCAATTATTGCCAAGTCGCGGATTTCCTCGCATGCGTCGCGGAGTAGTTCCAACCCCTCATCAGAAAAGGTTTCCTTAATGGTCTTATCCGTCTTTATCTTATGAATGCGCCGCACGGGGCTTTTAAGAATGTAATCCTCATCTTCGAGCCACCCGAAGAAGCTGGAGAATATGCGCCGCATATTGTCAATCGTTACCTTGCTTGAACCGCGCTCCTTCTGATAATCGGCCAGGTAGCCGCGCAGGTCGTCCGTACTGATTTCTCGCACGGGTTTCTTAATGCTGTTAAGCATATTGCAGATTGTCGCGTAGTAGTATTTAAGCGATTTTTCCGAACAACCTTCAATGCGTTTTGCTGAAATAAACACTTCAAGCAGCCCTTCGTTCTCGGCGTTTTCATGTGACTCCGGAGCTTTGCGCTCAGTAACATCCACGTTGTGGAGGCTTTGCGTAAGCACTCGCCGGAGTTCCTCCAATTGCGCCAGTGTGAGCATCGATGCCATACTTGCCTGAATCTCTGTTATCAATTTATCTTTCATAGTTCCTCCTGCCTTTCGGTAAAATGGGTTTTGTGCGTTGGCAGGAGGGGCAGTAAATCATCATTTAGAGCAGATGGCACAGGCGATTTTCAAGTCGTGGTTCGTAGACTTCGAACCGTTCGCTGACGGTGAGTTTATCGAGAGCGAACTGGGTGAAATTCCTGCAGGGTGGCGGGTTCTGCCGCTTGGTGATGTTGTCGATATAAGCACTAAGACAATTAACCCGCAATCTTGCCCGGATGTAGTATTGGAGCATTACAGTATACCAGCATTTGACGAGACCTGCTTGCCCGTGTTTGAGGTAGCTTCTGGAATCAAAAGCAACAAGTATATTGTAGATAAGTCTTGCTTTTTGATTTCCAAACTCAACCCGAGCATTAAGCGTATCTGGCGACCCTATTGTATCAGCGATAATGCTGTGTGTTCTACTGAGTTCATCGTTTACAAGGCGAAGAACCCATCACATAAGGACTTTTATTACTCTATCATTGATAGTGCCTCCTTCACGGATTTCCTATTATCACATGTAACAGGATCTACAGGAAGCCGACAACGCGCTATTCCGAGCGATACACTCGCTTTTGCTGTGGTTGTACCACCTGATAGAATCATTGATGACTTTTGCGATAAAGTTGCATCTATTTATGAGAAATTTGAGCAGAACCATCTTGAAAACCGTCTACTTAGGCAAACCAGGGATACCTTGTTACCCCGCTTGATGTCAGGCGAGTTGTCCGTCACCAACATCTAAGCCACTAAATGATGATTTATCGCCCTATTTATGGATATCCGCGCATCAAGAGCGGACAAGATCTTGCTAATTCCAATCTGTATATCAAGCGGCAGGTCGGGTACTCCGTACCGCATAATCGCTCCTTTATCACCTCGTGGCATCTTTGTGCCTTTCGCTGTTGCCGTCGCATATTCAAAAAAATTGTCATCCGACAACAGGTAGTAGAGGAAACCCGGATTGCAGCCCTTCTTAGCCCTCAGAACCAACACATCATTTGAACAGCCACCGTCACGATCGGCAAACCATATCTTGCGAAAGTAAGGGCGGATGTTTGACACTAACACGTCATTCACTTGGTAAGCTTGTGTCTGTGAAACAGTCGGCAACCCCGCCGAGCGGGTAATTCCCTCCTTGTTCGGAAGCATGTTCTCCGTGGAAATATAGGTATCCAAATTCAAGTCGGAAACTGCAACCCGACCATCGGCGAAATAGCAAAGGTCGGAAAGCACCAACTTAGATGTCATATCCAATTGCCCCCAGTCTTTTGCGTATTTCGTCCTCCAATTCATGAGAGCGTTTGAACATTTCGGATAGTTCGCTTGTCAGCCGAGCCATTTTCTCATCAAAGGGTTCGCCGTCGTCCTCTTGCTCCTCAATTCCAACATAGCGCCCTGGTGTAAGTATGTAGTCCTGCTTTGCGATATCAGCGGTCGTTACAGCGGCGCAATAGCCCTTCACATCCTCCAGCGTCCCGTTGTCAAACGCCTCGAAAGTAGCAGCTATTTTGGCAATGTCCTCGGTAGTCATCTCGCGCAAGCGGCGATTAACCATCGTCCCCATCTTGCGGGCGTCAACAAATAATGTCTTGCCCTTCTGTTTCTTGTTACGATTGATAAACCATAGCGAAACTGGAATCTGCGTGGTGTAGAAGAGCTGCGTCGGCATCGCGACAATTCCCTCTACGAGATCATCCTCTACAATTTTGCGACGAATATCACCCTCTCCTCCGCTTTGAGAGGACAGCGAGCCGTTGGCAAGCACCATACCAATTTTGCCGTTTGGTGAAAGGTGGTAAATCATATGTTGAAGCCACGCAAAGTTGGCATTGCCCGATGGCGGTAAGCCGTACTTCCAGCGCGGGTCATCGTTTAACGATCCGTCATTCCAGTCCGAAAGATTGAACGGCGGATTGGCAAGTATAAAGTCCGCTTTCAGCGTGGGGTGCAAGTCATTATGAAAAGTATCAGCGTTATACCCGCCCAGGTCAGCTTCGATGCCGCGAATAGCAAGGTTCATTAATGCCATTTTGCGTGTTGTCGGGTTCGCATCTTGTCCGAAAATAGATAAATTGTTGATATTGCCGGCATGGTGACTTACGAAGTCTGCGGATTGCACGAACATTCCGCCCGAACCGCAGCAGGGGTCGTACACTCGCCCTTTGAAGGGCTTCAACACCTCAACAAGCGTCCGAACAACGCAGGACGGCGTATAGAATTCACCCGCGCGTTTGCCTTCTTGCTCAGCGAATTTGGCGAGGCAATATTCATAGGTACGACCAAGGATGTCCTTATCCGTGCCGTGCTCAATCATCTGTATGTTGGTAAATAAATCAACCACATTCCCGAGTCGGCGCTTATCAAGTTCGCTACGGGCATAGTTCTTAGGGAGAACATCCTTAAGCCGTTTGTTTTCCTTTTCAATAGCTCTCATAGCGCGGTCAATTATACCGCCAATGTCGAAAAACTCTTCCTTGCCGTTTTCATCTGTTATTTTTCCGGTTTTGTGTGCCCATTCAGCAATCACACTCCACCGTGCGATAGGCGGTACGTAAAAGATGTTCGCTTCAGTGTAAGCATCCTTATCCTCCACATCGTCATCATCAGCGAGGAGTTCCTGATAGCGCTCCTCGAACTTGTCCGATATGTACTTTAGGAAGATAAGCCCCAGGACCACGTGCTTATACTCGGCGGCATCCATATTTCCGCGCAAAATGTCTGCTGCCGCCCAGATTTGTTGTTCGAAACCGATATCGGCTGTGTTATTCCCGTTTGCCATATTTTCTTCACTCCTTTGGGGCATCTTTAGTTAAGCTATCTTTGTCAGCCGCGCCACCGGAACGAATCCATTCGTCCACTTCGGAAATCTTGAACTTCCAAAGCCTACCGACTTTATGCGCAGGCATATTACGGTTACTAATCCATTGCAGCACTGTTTCGCGGCTTACACCAAGATAGTCTGTTATAGTATCCATAGATGACCACTTTTCGAGTTTTTGTTCATTGTCCATATCTAAAGGACCTCCATAAAGTTATTAGCGTACGCCATTTAAGAATCCATAACGACCATGGGTTTCATCTTTTGTAAAAGCAATTACATTCGCTTTGCTGTAATCTAACTCAGGGACATTGTTTTCAATGATAATAACCTGACCGTAGCTTTGGTTATCCAACAGATATTGGAACAGCGCAGCTTTCATAGTATCGGGTGTTTTCTCGTCCCCGCGTTCTTTTAGCGAAAGAATCGGTGAATCAACAACTAGTATTCCTGGCGCGTATTTCCCACGCTCCACCAAATACTTCATAAGTGTAAGAGCAAGCACCGTATTCAAAAATGCTCGATATCCCTTACCGAAAGCGTCCTTTGATTTGCCGTTGATAAACACATCGAAGTTGCTTGGGCTAAAATAGGCCGAACTAAGCCCCTCATATTTACACAATTCAAGGGTTTTGTTTAGGTAGTCATCTAAAGGACCTAAAATATCGCGGTCAAAATAGTTCTTTACCTTAAACTCTGCTTCCGAATCGTCTTCCATTTGCACTTCAAATAATTCCGTTTTCATACTTATTTCAAACTCGCTAATAACCGCCGCTTCGTTCTGAATTTCAATAGCTCGGCGGTATTCCGCTAGTGTTTGTTTAAGCGCCGCCACTTTAGGTTTTAACTCATTGTTGAGGAGAACCTCGATCCCTAACTTTTTCTCATTTAAGTCTGCAATCTTCATTTCAAGAGCTGCGCGTTCATTAACAATGTCGTGATTGGCTTCTTCTAAGTCGACAAGTTGAAGCTGTATTCTATGCAGTTCGGCATGAGATGCCTCAACGTAACCCCCCTCATCTTGCACCGGAATATCGCTTTCGCAGAAAGGACATTTTGTTGTTTCTTTGATACTGTCTTTGTTTAATTCCCCTTCAACAATAAAGGTCAATCTTTTTATATCAGAAGCATACTGACTCCTAAGCACTTGATAGCGATTATAAAGGGTGTTGCACTCTGCTAATTGTGCATTTACTGCAAGTATCTCTTTCAATAACTGCTTATTGTGTTTGATGGATTCTGCGATAGCTCTTTCGGTTTCGGCAATATCATCAAGGACGGCTTCAACCTTCCCTTGGAGATTCGAAGCATCCAGATAAGGGATACTACTCAATTCTTCTTTGCGGTCAGCGAAACCAGCCAGCCGCTTGTGTATATAATCAACTACAGCCTTTTTTCGGGCTTCTTTAATCTTTTTTTCCTCAAGAGGAACGACTTCAGCAAAGTCTATCCCGCTTATCAGAAAGAGCAGTGCGGAAAGTGCTGCTGTTGATGCCGTGTTCTGTTTGGGCAAGATTATGGACTGTTCTTGAAAAACATTAGTTTCCTTAATGAGGAACATATGAGAGAACGTTCTCCAGGTAAGACGCTGTTTCTCAAACCTTGAGTTTTTTATAATATGGTGTTCCTCGTCTATACCGATTAATTGCAGCCATAAATCACTGATATTATTCTTTTTTCCGCTAATCCCATAACTACCAGACTTAAAATCACGGTCTGTACTATGGACTTCAATTTTCTTGGTATCCAACTGGCGCTCAAATGTAATTCTGCCATTTTCAGTGGCAATAATAAGCTTCACCCAGTCATATCCTGTGTTTCTGTCAAAACGAATTTTGTCACTGCCAAATAAATAATCTATACATTCAAGTACATAGCTTTTACCGGTATCGGACGGCCCGCAAACGATATTAAGCCCCTCTTTGAATTCCAGGATAGAGGGTTCCTTGCCGTTGCCTGTAACAATCAACCTCTCAATATAGAAATTAGACATCTATTTCACTCCTTTGCAGCGAGGATAACGCGTGCCGGTTAATCAGTGCAAGCATCTCACGCTCCGATTTACCTGCTATGTATGCTCGGGCTTGTTTTGCCAGGCGACGGTATGTATCAGCGTAATCATTCGTAAACCTTGCGCAATAATCAATGCCCTTCTGGTTTATTGAGTAGGAAAAGCCGTTATCGGTGGGCGACACATTTATCAGACCATTTTTCACAAGTAGCTTAACTGCCTTTTTCATAAGCTCACGGCGCAGTGTAAACTCGCTAAATTTAAAACTGTTTTCACCATGAAGATTCACATCCGATATGCCGAAGTCCCTGCCATAAACGGTTATAAAGTCTGCTGCAGCGATCATGTCAGCTGTTACCCATCGTTCCCCGGCAGTTTCCAGAATCAGCAAGGCGCGTAGTGATATCTCAAACGGCGTGTTGAATACGTTATTCATCGTTTGCCACCCATCCCCTGATTCTTTTATCATTCACTAGAATATGGCACACGCCTTTCTTCTCACTAGCGCCAATCCAATCAGGCAGACGACTCAGCAAGCATTTATCTACACGGATAGTGGCAGCTTGCGCCATAACCTTATTTAACCGGGCAAAGCCATGAGGAAAATCCTGCGAATGCACATCAATTACGCCGTCGTAAGTTTCATCTTTCAAAACATCAAACTGATCGGGGTCTTTTTCTCCGAAAACGTCTCTTGAACCTCTCCTGATGGTTTCGGCTGCATAATAGTCTTTTCTCCGGCGCTCAAAATCAGCTTTATACTTCGGGTATTGTGTTAGCGATTCTTTTGGTAAATAGGCTATTCCCTCTGCGTCGGCATAAGCCGCCAACAGTTCCGTTACGTATGTCAATTCGTCCGATTCTACTTCTTCGGGTATCTCTAAGGCTGCTGGGCGAGGAAACCTGGAAAGTATTTCTTGCAGCTTCTCTATATCATTCAAGGCAGCGATTAGTTCGCTGCTTATCTTCTTGTCGGCATCACCGGTAGGTAGCTTATTTGGCCGATGAAGTGCGTATAAAAAAGTATCTGCTAAAAATTCAGCAAGCGTTTCAGGCGTTGCTTTACCAAGTAACGCCTTCTTTTTATCAGCAGTTATAGTGCTGTCATCTTTGATGAGCTTTGTCATATGTGGCAATAGTTCATCTTTGTTGTGTGGGTTCAGGAAGGCGACTATTTTTTCATTGAAGTATTTATATGCCCCCTGAACCACTCTGGGTGATGAAGCCTCAGCAACTATGGCCTTTGGAACTTCCTGTTTGAAGTTAAAAAGGCGACTTACAACTTTCGGTATTACCTGCTCATTGTCGGTCATAAGACCAAGCAACAAATCGGCTATTGCCTGATTATCGTTTGGCTCTTGCATCACGCTCTGCAATATTTTTGCATATGTACCAAAGCAAAGTCTGCTCATCTAAGTGACCTTCTTTCACTAGCTAAGCATAATGGTAAATCAAAGGTAAATCACGGTAAGTCCAGAGGAAATACTTATGCTCCGCCAACCGTTATCCTTTTCTTGTAAGCATTACAGGAAAGGGGTTTTTTTATGGCTGTGTAGGCAATAACGGCGTGCCCCCTGCAAAGATTGCTCATAGCCTTCTGGCAGATTTCGCCAATTGTGTCTAAATTTCATTATATTACTTGTTTGTATATATTTCAACACATTTACCTGTAACTCAATTTAAATACCTGTAAATACGCCCAAACGCATGCAACGCGAAACCACAACCAATTTCATCATGGAAAGGAGATTCAACGAGATGCGAGACATCCGAAACGCTCGCGGCAAGCTGGTCTGCCGCCTGGATGAAAAAGCTGGCGTCGTAGAAATCGTCCACAAAGGTTGTAAGACGCTGATTTGTTTTAAACCAGATGGAACAGCAGAAATCATAAATACAGAAGCAGCATAACCGCAAAACACAAGTCAATAACGAGAATCCGCAGAACCGCGAGACGGGCAGGACGACACCAACCACTGGTGTTGCCGCCCGTCTCGTTTTGTTTCTACGGATTTGAGACATCGGCCCCTGCGGATTTTCAAGCCAACTTTTGAAAATCGCAGGAGGAAAAAGATGTTAATAAATTACAAAGATGCCGATGGCAGAATCATCGAATTGGAGGTTTCTGACGAAGTCGGTACCTTCTATCTCAGTTCCGTAGAAGAAGAAAAGAAAAATGAACGGCGGGAAACCCGCCGCCACACTTCCCTTGAGAGTTTCACCTATGAGGACAAGCGGTTCTTTGACGATGGAACGGACTTGCTTGCCGACCTTATAGCTTCAGAAACTGTTAGCCGCGCTATGTCCCACCTGACCGAGCGACAGCAGTACCTTATCCGTAAAACCTGTCTGGAAGGTTGGAAATACACAGAACTTGCTGCACTGGAAGGCGTGGACGAGTCCGCTATACGCCACGCCGTAAACCGAGCAAAGAACAAACTCAAAAAAATGTTATAGTAACCGTCCGATTCATCTTCCGCAGGTGGCATAAGGCAGAAGGCACAAGAAATCAGCCTTCGGAAAGGCAAGGTGATCCGCATGAAGCACACCCTTAGAATCAGTGTTTCAAAGGAACCTCAGGGCGGCGGAATAGTTGGCTGTCGCCATGTTACCGTGCGCGAGAGACTGCTGCGTCTCCTGCTGGGTGATAAGCAAAGGCTGACGGTCATTGTCCCTGGCGACAGCGTGAGAGCGCTTTCAATTATTGAGGAGGGAGGTGAGGGCCATGAGCAAAACCAAGCTGTTGCTGGATGTAGCGGCTAACCTGAGTAATCTGGCAGACAGCATTTGGGCAGTAGCAGAGGCAGTGGCGGATGGTGAGCCTGGCGGGGCCTTGAAGCCGGTAGCACCAACTGTCAATAAGGAAGAAAAGTCTGAAACCAAAGCGGTCACGCTTGAGCAAGTCCGGGCTGTGCTGGCTGCGAAAAGCCATGACGGCTTTACCGCTGAGGTCCGAGCACTGTTGGAGAAGCACGGTGCATCAAGGCTCAGTGAAATTGACCCGGCAAATTATCCCGCACTTCTTGCAGATGCGGAGGAGCTGAAATGAGCAAACATGCTATTCTCTCTGCTTCCGGGGCGCACCGCTGGATGAACTGTACTCCATCAGCCAGGCTGGAACTGGAGTTTGATGAGAGTGAAAGCGAAGCTGCTGCTGAGGGTACCGCTGCTCATGCCCTTGCTGAACACAAGCTGCGCCGGGCACTAAAAATGCGCTCAAGGAAGCCAATCTCCAAGTACGACTGCGACGAAATGGACGCCCACACCGACGCTTACGTGGATTTTGTGCTTGAAACTATTGCCCAGATAAAGTTGACCTGCAACGACCCGTTGGTACTGATTGAGCAGAGGTTGGATTTTTCCAGGTATGTACCGGATGGTTTCGGAACCGGTGACTGCGTTATTATCGGCGATGGTACACTCCATGTTATTGATTTTAAGTATGGGCAGGGCGTTCTAGTGAATGCCAAGGACAATCCCCAGATGAAGCTGTATGCACTTGGTACCCTGGAGTTGTTTGACGGGATATATGACATCAGCACAGTGGCCATGACCATTTTCCAGCCACGCCGGGAGAATGTCAGCACCTTCACGGTATTTAAAGAATCGCTTTATCAATGGGCGGAGGAAACACTGATACCCACCGCTCAGTTGGCTTTTAAAGGTGAGGGCGAGTACGCCCCGGGTGAACACTGTCAGTTCTGCCGGGCTGCGGTAAAGTGTCGAGCCAGAGCCGAAGCCAAGCTTAAACTGGCGGCCTTTGAGTTTGCCCTTCCTCCCTTGCTTTCCGATGAGGAAATTGGCGAGGTTCTCAATTTGATCGGTGACCTGACCAGTTGGGCAAATGAGATTATTGCCTATGCCACAGACGCCGCTGTGAACCATGGCAAGGAATGGCCCGGCTTCAAGGTGGTCGAGGGGCGCTCCGTCCGGAAATATACCGATGAGAAAGCCGTCGCCGAAGCGGCAAAAGCCGCTGGATACCGCGACATCTATAGAGAGAGCCTTATCACTATTACTGAGATGGAAAAGCTGATGGGCAAATCCAGGTTTAATGAAATCCTCGGCGGACTGGTTATAAAGCCGCCCGGCAAACCGACCCTGGTTCCGGTTACGGATAAGCGACCGGCAATGAGTACATCAAACGCAAAAAATGAATTTTTGGAGGTTTAATACTATGTCAAATACAGCAAGCAGAGTTAATCGTAGTCCTGGGAAAAATCCCACCAAGGTTATCACCGGCATTGTACGTCTATCCTATGCGAACGTATGGGAACCCAAGTCCATCAACGGCGGCGCGGAGAAATACAGTGTCAGCCTGATTATCCCTAAGTCAGACACCAAGACCATCGCGGCCATCAATGCTGCTGTGGATGCTGCTATCGAGGAAGGCAAAGGCAAATTTGGCGGCAAGATTCCCTCTAAAGCGCAGTTAAAACTTCCGCTCCGTGATGGCGATGTCGACCGCCCTGATGACGAAGCCTACGCCAACAGCTATTTTGTAAACGCCAATAGCAATACCGCTCCGCAAATCGTGGACAGGCAAGTCAACCCTATCCTTGAACGTTCAGAGATTTATTCTGGCGTTTACGCGAGAGTCAGCATCAACTTCTATGCCTTCAACTCCAACGGCAACAAAGGAATTGCCTGTGGTCTGGGCAACATCCAGAAAATCCGTGACGGTGAACCGCTGGGTGGCAGATCCAATGCTGCTGACGATTTTGCCGCTGATGTGGACGATGATTTCCTGTCATGAGGCTATTAACTGCAAAGGGAGTATGTGTCACTCCCTTTGCGGCATCTGAAGAATCAGAGATTTGGAAAGATATTCCCGGTTACGAAGGACGGTACCAAGCAAGCAGTCTTGGACGGGTTAAGAGCCTCGAACGCAAAGTCCGCAGCGTAAATCATTATACGGGCAGAGAGTTTCTTAGAACCGTACCGGAACGTATATTGCGTCCAGGCCAATATTCCAAAAGCGGACACTTATCTGTAGTTCTGGAACATGGCGGTAATGGTCAGCCGGTTCACCAACTTGTAATAAAGACTTTTAAAGGGAACCCGCCTGTTGAAATGGAGGTGCTCCACATTAACGGTGACCCGACGGACAACCGTATAGAGAATCTTCGCTACGGCACACGTACCGAGAATATTTTGGATGTTTACCGGCAAGGCGGACGTTGGAGGAAGCTGAGTATAGAAGATGTTGAATCGATACGTTTTTCCCTCTATTGCGGAATGCGTGGTGTTGACTTGGCAAACGAATTCGGAGTGTCTCAAACAACGATTAGCAATATCAAGTACGGGAGGATATATTGGTGGATCAAATAAAAACACTCTTCTTGGACTTGGAAACATTTTCGTCCATAGACCTCGCCAAAAGCGGGGTCTATCGCTATGCTGAGTCCCCGGACTTTGAAATCCTGTTGTTCGGTTACAGTGTTGACGGCGGAGGTGTTCAGGTTATTGATCTGGCCAGCGGTGAACATCTGCCAGATGAGATTTACAGCGCCCTTTTAGATGAATCCGTTATCAAATGGGCACATAATGCGCAGTTTGAACGGGTATGCCTGTCCCGCTATCTTAACCAGTGGCTGAAACCAAATTCCTGGCGCTGCACCATGGTCTGGTCCGCCTATCTTGGTCTGCCTTTATCGCTGGAGGGTGCTGCGTTGGTCACCGGCGCGGAAAAGCAAAAGCTGATCGAGGGGAAAGATCTAATCCGCTACTTCTCCATGCCCTGCAAGCCCACAAAAACAAACGGCCAGCGAACACGTAATCTCCCCGAACACGACCCTGAAAGGTGGGAACGCTTCAAAGCCTACAATGCCCGCGATGTGGAAACGGAAATGGCAATACAGGCAAAGCTGGCGAACTTCCCCGTACCGGAGGATGAGTGGAAAAACTATATCCTCGACCAGGAAATCAATGACCGAGGTATCCTTCTGGACATGACCCTGGTCAGGCAGGCGATCCGCTGCGATGAGCAATCCCGGTCGGAACTGACGCGAGTTATGCAAGAGCTGACCGCACTGGATAATCCCAACTCAGTCGTGCAGATGAAGTCCTGGCTCGCTGATCATGGTCTTGAAACAGACACGTTGGACAAGGCCACGGTTAAGGAACTGCTTAAGACCGCACCCGGAAATCTGGGACGTGTTTTAGAATTACGGCAGAAGCTAGCCAAGTCCAGTATAAAGAAATACACAGGCATGGAAAACGCAGTCTGCTCCGACGGCAGGGCGCGCGGGTTGCTGCAGTTCTACGGAGCTAATCGTACCGGGCGTTTTGCTGGGCGGTTGATTCAAGTACAAAACCTTCCGCAAAACCATCTACCAGATTTGGAGGAAGCGCGCAATCTTATTCGCTCCGGGCAATTTGATGCAGCAGAGATGCTCTATGATTCTGTGCCCTCCGTTTTATCCGAACTTATCCGTACCGCATTCATCCCCCAATCTGGATTCAAATTTATCGTTGCTGACTTTTCCGCCATTGAAGCCAGGGTAATAGCCTGGTTGGCGGGTGAAACTTGGCGTAATGAGGTATTTGCCACCCACGGCAAGATTTATGAAGCATCGGCGGCGCAGATATTCCATGTCCCCATTGAAGAGGTCACCAAAGGCAGCCCGCTGCGCCAGAAAGGGAAAATAGCCGAATTGGCGCTTGGCTACGGCGGATCAGTCGGCGCTTTAACCGCTATGGGCGCTCTTGATATGGGGCTTACTGAGGATGAACTCCAGCCGCTAGTAACCGCCTGGCGAAAGGCTAATCCCAATATCGTCCGGTTCTGGTGGGACGTTGACCGGGCTGCGAAAAGGGCGGTCAAGGATCGCGTCACTACGGAAACACACGGAATCCGTATTGGGTACCGTAGCGGAATGCTATTCATCACCTTGCCATCCGGCAGGAACCTTTACTATGTAAAGCCCCGAATAGAATTAAACCGCTTCGGCAGCGAATCGGTGACATATGAGGGTATTGGTGCCGCAAAAAAATGGGAACGCATCGAAAGCTACGGGCCTAAGTTTGTTGAGAACATTGTACAGGCAGCATCCAGGGATATCCTTTGTTATGCCATGCGCCGTTTGGATGCCTTGGGCTACAACATAGTGATGCATGTTCATGACGAGGTTGTGATTGAAGCCCCGGCTCGGGCATCGGTTGATGATATCTGCACCGTCATGAGTGAGTCCCCAACTTGGGCAAAGGGGCTTTTGCTTCGCGCCGATGGCTTTGAGTGCCAGTTCTATAAAAAAGATTAGAAAAAAGTTAATGGACCATCCGATTCCGCTCCTTGTGGTGGCGATATAGCGAAGGCCACAAACAAAATCTAAGCCTTCGGAAAGGACGAATCCATATGAACGAACTACAGGTATTCTCCTACGAGGGAAAGGAGATCAGAACCATCCAGAGGAACGGCGAAACATGGTGGGTACTAAAGGATGTGTGCGGAGTGCTGGGACTCAGCAATGCTCGCATGATTGCCGACCGGCTTGATGAGGATGATGTAAGTCTGGCTTACGTCACCGACAGCATGGGCAGGCGGCAGCAAACCAACATCGTTAATGAGAGCGGGCTTTACAACGTTATCCTGCGCTCTGACAAGCCCGAAGCCAAGAAGTTTAAACGCTGGGTTACTCATGAGGTGCTTCCTCAGATAAGGAGACACGGAGCCTACATCACGACATCCAAAATAGAAGAAATCATGAATGATCCCGACTCTTGGATCAAGCTGCTGACCGCCCTGAAAGAAGAACGCCAGGAAAAAGCTCAGCTTCAGCTGCAGGCTGCTCAGGATAAGCCGAAAGTGGTATTTGCCGATGCTGTATCAGCATCGGACGGTACCATTTTAATCGGCGAACTGGCTAAAATTCTCAAAGGAAACGGTATCGAAATCGGGCAGAACCGCCTGTTTGAAAGGCTCCGCCAGGACGGTTTCCTTATCAAGCGCAAAGGCACCGACTACAACGCGCCGACTCAGAAGGCCATGGAACTTGGTCTTTTCAAAGTTAAAGAAACCGCCATTACCCATTCGGATGGTCATGTCACCATCAGTAAAACCACCAAAGTTACTGGCAAAGGGCAGCAGTATTTTGTCAACTACTTCCTCGGGGGAGGGGTGGATAGGGATGGACGAGCATAACAGCGAGGGCTGCCCGGAACATATAGCCACTCTTTCTTTGGACTGTGCGGCGCAAAAGGAAATAAGGCGCCGTTCGCTGGTTTACATATGCTCTCCTTTTGCCGGTGACACGAAACACAACATCATCCGTGTGCTGGGCTATTGTCGGTTTGCAGTTAGCAAGGGATTTATTCCCCTCGCGCCTCATCTTCACTACCCACAGTTTATGGATGATAGTGACCAAAAAGAGCGCGAACTCGGACTATATTTTGCCCTGGTTCTACTTAGCAAATGCGATCAGCTATGGGTGTTCGGGCACCGGGTATCAGATGGTATGGCTCAGGAAATCAGCAAAGCAAAAAAGCAGGGTATACCCATTCGGCACTTTACCGAGAAGTGTGAGGAGGTGCAGGTAACGTGAAGATAGCGGTCGGCAACAGCCGCATGGATAAGAAATGGAAAAACAGGGACATCTCATGGGAAAATTTCCTCACCCGGGTTAGCACGACGATCCGCACCACCGAAACGGTATCGGAATTCCGTAAGATGAGCCGTGCGCAGCAGGATTCCATCAAAGATGTGGGCGGCTTCGTGGGCGGCGCTCTGCGCAAGGGCAAACGCAGGAACGGTTATGTCCTTTGCCGCTCCCTGCTCACCTTGGATATGGACTATGCCAGGCCAGGAATTTGGGATGAAATTAATATGCTCTACGATTTCAAGTGCTGCGTTTACTCCACTCACAAACACACGCCGGATGCACCGCGCCTGCGGCTTGTTATTCCCCTGTCCCGCGAGGTAAGCGAGGACGAGTACCCCGCTCTTGGTCGCATGGTAGCCAAGGAAATCGGTATCGACTTGTTTGATGACACGACTTATGAGCCATCACGGCTGATGTATTGGCCGTCAACGCCATCTGACGGTGAGTTTGTATTCCAAGAAAAGGAAGGCGAACTTCTCAACCCCGATGCATACCTCGGAAAATACGCTGACTGGCGGGATACTTCCATGTGGCCTGTATCCTCGCGTCAGTCAGAAGTGGTTCGCAACCAGATTACTCAGCAGGCAGATCCGCTCACTAAGGAAGGTGTAGTGGGTGCCTTCTGTCGGGCTTATTCCATTGAGGACGCAATTGCGACTTTTCTATCCGATGTCTATGAACCCAGCGCGATGAATGGCCGCTACGACTATATCCCTGCTGATTCTTCAGCGGGACTGGTTATATACGATGGCAAATTCGCCTACAGCCATCACGCTACCGATCCGGCCTGCGGCAGGCTGCTGAATGCCTTTGATTTGGTGCGAATACACCGCTTCCGCGACCTCGACGACAAGACCGCTATGGATACCCCTCCGGGCAAGCTGCCCTCCTTTAGGGCCATGACGGAACTAGCCATAAAGGATGAACGGGTCAAGGAGCAATTGGCTGAAGAACGCAAAGCCCAGGCGGAGAAGGAGTTTAGGGATACGGATTGGCAGAAAGCCTTGGAACTTGAAAAGACCGGCGCTGTTAAAGACAGTTTCGGAAACTATCTTCTGATATTAAACAATGACCCTAATTTGAGCGGTATCGTTTTTAACCAACTGCGGGACGGTGTGGATGTTCGCGGGGAAATACCCTGGCAAAGGTACAAACCTGGCTGGAGCGAAACGGACGCGGCGAAACTTTACGAATATCTGCAAAATCACTATGGCATCTACTCACCGACTAAGACGAATAATGCCGTTATGGCAGCCGCCGCCGCCCGGCAGTTCCATCCGATACGTGAGTATCTAAACACCCTTCCCGCCTGGGACGGTGTTAAAAGAGTCGAAACGCTTCTGATTGATTACTTTGGCGCAGAAGATACCCCGTACACCAGGGCTGTTACCAGAAAGACTTTTGCGGCGGCAGTCGCCCGCATTTATCAGCCGGGGATTAAGTTTGACTACATGCTGGTCATTAATGGCGCGACCGGACTTGGAAAATCCACGTTCTTTGGCAAGCTGGCCGGAGAGTGGTTTTCCGACAGCCTGACCTTTGCCGACATGGGCAAAGGCAAGGACGCTCCTGAAAAGATACAGGGGTTTTGGATCATTGAAATCCCAGAACTTGCTGGTATCAGAAAAACCGATGTCAACAATGTAAAAGCATTTTTATCCCGCCGCGACGATAACTACCGTGCCAGCTACGGCCATACAACAGAAAGTCATCCGCGGCAATGTATTATCGTAGGCAGCACCAACAGTGAAAGTGCCGGGTTTCTACGTGATGTGACCGGCAACCGCCGCTTCTGGCCAGTTCGTGTCAGCGGCAAAAATGCCCGGCGCGGTTGGGATATCACAGATGAGGATGTTCTTCAGATCTGGGCTGAGGCCAAACTGATATGGAACAACGGTGAGAAGCTCTACCTTGAGGGAGCCGATGCGGAAGCGGCGGTCAGCGAGCAGGCAGACGCCATGGAATCCGATGAACGTGAAGGCTTGGTGCGCGAGTATCTCGACATGCTCCTGCCGGAGAACTGGGATACCTTGGATGTGTATCGCAGGCGTGACTATTTCCGGGATCAGAATGACCCAACCAGGCCGCCAGGTGTTAAACAGCGCGATATTGTTAGCAATATTGAGATCTGGTGCGAGTGCCTGAACAAGAACCGCGAGGACATCAGAACCCGCGATAGCTATGAAATCACCGCCATCATGCAGAAGATGACCGACTGGCGGCGCGGGGATAAGAAGATCCGGATCATCGGCTACGGCCCGCAAAATGTGTGGTTGAGAAAGCCGGATTAAGGCTTAAATGTTCCAAGCGTTCCGGGTTTGTTCCAGGAAAACTGAACGGTGGGAACAGGCGTTAGCTTAGAAAAATAGGCTACTTGACGAGTTTTGTTCCGAGTGTTCCAAGAATTATATATGAGTTATTTGTATTATTACTTCCTATACCTATATGGAACTATATACACGCGTAAGAATCTATAAGGAATTTTTCGGTACGGTTGGAACACAACTAAGCGGAATGCCTCGTAAATTCAGGGTTTAGGGCTGTTCCGGGTTTTGTTCCAGGGTGTGTTCCGTTCCAGCTGATTATTAAGCAACAACAAGATGAAAGGAAAAAATGCTGTGGTGAGTCCTATGCGAGAAAAACAGATAGAACAAAAACTGGTCAAGGCAGTCCGTGGCATGGATGGTTTAGCGCTGAAATTTGTGTCACCAGGGTTCGATGGAGTGCCCGACCGCTTAATTTTATTGCCCTATGGACGGATAGCCTTTGCAGAAGTTAAGGCGATGGGATGCAAATTACGACCTTTGCAGGTAAGAAGAAAAAGACAACTGGAAGCGTTAGGTTTTTCGGTGTACGTCATAGATAGCCCGGAGCAGATTGGAGGGATGCTGAATGAGATACGAGCCACATGAATACCAGGATTATGCCACAAGATTCATCCTTGAGCATCCGATCGCGGCTGTTTTGCTTGAAATGGGACTCGGCAAAAGCGTTATAACGCTGACAGCCATCTTCGACCTTACCCTGGACAGTTTCGAGATCCGTAGGGTTCTGGTCATTGCCCCGCTCAGAGTAGCACGGGATACATGGCCCGCGGAAATTGAAAAATGGGATCACCTCAAGGGACTTACCTGCTCGGTGGCCATCGGAAGTGAAGCACAGCGGAAAGCCGCCCTTTTGAAGAGAGCGCAAGTGTATATTATCAACCGGGAAAACGTGGACTGGTTGGTTAACAAGAGTGGTCTTCCCTTCGACTTCGATATGGTGGTAATCGATGAGTTGAGTTCTTTCAAGGATAACGGCTCCAAACGGTTCAAGGCCCTGCGCAAGGTTCGGCCCGGTGTCAGAAGGATAGTCGGCCTTACAGGAACACCTTCAGCCAATGGATTGATGGACCTGTGGGCTGAAATCGGCGTCCTCGATATGGGACAGCGCCTTGGCCGGTATATCACCCACTTCCGCAATAATTATTTTATGCCGGACAAGCGTAACCAGCAGATGGTGTTTTCATACAAGCCCCGGCCCGGTGCCGAGGAAACTATTTACCGGCTGATTTCCGACATCACCATCAGCATGAAGAACACCGATTATTTAAAGTTGCCGGAACTGGTGATGAACGAGATCCCTGTTTGGCTGGCGGACAAAGAGCAAAAAGTCTATGACACCATGAAGCGGGATTTGGTGCTTTCACTTGAAGGTTGGGAGATTGATGCCTTAAATGCCGCCAGCCTGTCAAACAAACTGCTGCAGATGGCAAACGGGGCGGTCTATGCCGATGATGGCTCAGTAGCTAAGATTCACGACCGCAAGCTGGATGCGTTAGAGGATATTATCGAAGCCGCCAACGGCAAGCCGGTTCTGGTGGCTTACTGGTTTAAGCATGACCTGGAGCGGATATTAAACCGCTTCCCCGCTGAGAAGTTGGACAGCGCCGATTCTATAAAACGGTGGAATGACGGAGAAATACCACTGGCAGTAATTCACCCGGCATCAACCGGGCACGGATTGAATTTGCAGGCGGGCGGTTCCACCCTGGTGTGGTTCGGGCTTACCTGGAGCCTTGAACTCTACCAGCAGACCAATGCCAGGCTGTGGCGGCAGGGCCAGAAGGATACGGTGGTTATCCACCACATCATTACCAAAGGCACCATTGATGAAGATGTGATGCTGGCCTTGAAAAGAAAAGACAAGACCCAGACCGCTTTGATTGATGCGGTCAAAGCAAATTTAAAGGAGGCGGTCATATGATTGCGCTGAAATACATCAATAAGAACGCGGCGACGATTGCCGCCATCCGCGACTACAACAATATGCGGTTTATCATCAACAACACTTCGGAGGAAATAAAGAGTGTATACGAAAAAATGATTGCGCCCAGAACCCCCAAGCTATCCAGGATGCCATCCGCAAGGAATCCGCAGGCTGGAGCCGACAAACTGGCGGCGCAGATTGACAAGCTGGACATCTTGCGGGAACGCTACAGCCAGGCGATAGAGTATATGGCATGGTTTGAGCCTGCCTGGTCAAGCCTGACTGATACCGAGCAGCACATCCTATCTGAATTCTACATGGGCGACAACCAGAAGTCCGGCGCAACCTACCGACTGATGAGTGAACTCAGCTACAGTGAAAGCCATATCGAGCGGCTGAGGAGCAATGCGCTGAATCACCTACGCAGTATGCTGTTCGGATAAAGATGAGGGAATTATGAGGGAGTGTTTGATCCAGGACCATGTATAATAATAGTATCGAAAGCTGTATCAAGAGCCTTCGCGGGACCAACCTGCGGGGGCTTTCTTTATGCCTAATTGAGGTGAAGCATTATGCCATTTAAACCCAAACGGCCGTGTTCTTACCCGGGCTGTCCAAAGCTGACACGCGGCAGGTTTTGCGAAGAACATCAAAAGCTGACCGACAAACAATATGAAAAGTACCAGCGTGACCCGATCGTGAAAAAACGCTACAACAGGACTTGGAAGCGCATTCGCGACCGGTATATAAATGAGCATCCCCTTTGCGAAAGGTGTCAGAAGGAAGGTAAATTGACACCAGCTGAGGAGGTGCACCATGTTGTACCGCTTTCAAGGGGTGGAACCCATGCAGCGGATAATCTCATGGCGTTATGCACTAGCTGCCACTCAACCATAACAGCTAAGGAAGGCGGCCGCTGGGGGTAAAGAGATATATCACAAAGCTATGGTTAAGAATTGGCATCATTACTTCATGTACCGCTTCAGTTCTTCATAGAAGTTTTCGCGGGTACCCGCAAGTATCACGACTACGGTTTCGTCATCTTCTTCAACAATGGTATAGGCCAACTCGTAGTTGGTTTTATTGTGGAAGACATCACAGCAATATACGCCGCTAAGATCACCGGTTTTAGGTTCACCAAAATAGGGATCTAGCAGAAGCTGGTCAATGACGGCTTGAAATTTGTCTTTCAGCGGTTTCTCTTTTAGCTTTTTGAAATAGCGTGCTGCGGGAGGCAGAATGACTAATTTGGTCATCAGTCTGCCTCCGGGCCAAAAACATCTTCATAAGTTTTGCTCGATGCTTGGCCCTGAGCAGCAAGACGGGCTTCATCAAGCAAGCGTTCCACAGCGGGACGGATTTGGCGGCGGGTTTCCCTAAACTTATCAAGCAGTTCTTGTCCTGACAGCCCTTGAGCTATTAAATCGGCCAGGATCTGTTCGTCAAATTCGCCGCTGCTTTCCCGAACGGGACGGATGACGATGGCATTGTTTTGGACATAGCATTCTACTTCCTTGTCAATGCCGAGGCTGTTATAGAACTCAATCGGTATGGTTATCTGGCGTTTCTGAGATACCGAGATACGTTTTTTTATCATAGGATTTTCTCCTTTGGTTTTAACTTGCGGCACTAGTATTCCTCCTTTGGTAGTATATGCTGATCCAACTGTAAACATACAAAGAATCTTTGATTAAATATTATCAAAGAAACAAAGAAACCTCAAGGGGAGGGGGATCTAAATCTCTGCAGCCCTGATCAGGAGAACGGGCGGCCCCCTTCGCGCGTAAAAATCACGGTTCAAACGGGGAATTAAACCCTGCCACAGCAAGGAGGTGAAGGCTTGTGGCAAAAGACGGAACCAATAGGGGCGGCCGCAGGGTCCGCGCCGGTGACAAGCCGCTGCCCCTGGCTGACAAAATCTCGGCCGGAAAGGCCGCAAAAGTCTTAACAGCCCCGGAACTGCATCCCGAGTCGATGCTTGAAGCGGACGACCTTGATGATGCAGCCGATTTATACGGAGAAGATATGCCAACGCCCAGCGATTACCTCAGCGCGAGACAGAGAGATGGTAAGCCGCTGGGCGCTGACGATCTGTTCAAAGAAACCTGGAAATGGCTTAAAGAGCGCGGGTGCGAAAAATTCGTTAACCCAAGATTGATTGAAGCCTATGCCCAGGCTTTCACTCGTTACATCCAGTGTGAGGAAGCTATCAGCACCTACGGGCTTTTGGGCAAACATCCGACCACGGGTGGCGCTATAGCCAGCCCCTTCGTACAGATGAGCCAATCTTTTCAGAAGCAGGCCAACCTCATCTGGTACGAGATTTTTGACATCGTAAAACAGAATTGCACTACAGCCTTCGTCGGCAACCCGCAGGATGATATTATGGAAGCCCTGCTGTCAGGCAGGAAAGGACGGTAGGTATAGATGAACACAACCGAGCGTTTTAAAAAAGTTAATATTGACCGGTTAGTACCTTATGCTCGTAATGCCCGCACCCATAGCAAGGAACAAATACTTCAGCTTCGAGCATCACTAAGGGAGTTCGGTTTCGTCAACCCGGTCATCGTAGACAAAGACCTCAATGTCATCGCGGGACACGGGCGTATCCTCGCTGCCAAGGAGGAAGGTATTACTGAAGTACCTTGCGTGTTTGCGGAACACCTGACCGAAGCCCAGAAGCGGGCCTACATTATAGCTGACAACCGTCTCGCCCTGAACGCTGGCTGGGACGCGGAGATGCTCTCGGTAGAGCTTGCTGATTTGCAGGCGGCCGATTTTGACGTATCTCTTCTCGGCTTTAACGATGCGGAACTGAACAAACTACTGAGCGTTGCCGAGGACGTTAAAGAAGACGACTTTGATGTAGAAGGCGAACTGGCCAAGCCCGCTATATCTAAGGCGGGTGACCTCTGGTTGCTGGGATCGCACCGCTTGGCCTGCGGTGACAGTACCAAAGCGGAGACCTTTTCCTTGCTTATGGACGGTAAACTTGCCAACCTGGTGGTGACAGACCCTCCCTATAACGTCAACTATGAGGGTACAGCAGGCAAAATAAAAAACGACAACATGGCTGACCAAAAGTTCTATCAGTTCCTGCTGGAAGCTTTCACCCTGACCGAAAAAGCGATGGCCCAGGACGCAAGTATCTATGTGTTCCACGCCGATACCGAGGGACTAAATTTCCGCAAAGCCTTTTTGGAAGCGGGATTCTATCTCTCGGGGACCTGCATCTGGAAAAAGCAGTCGCTGGTACTGGGGCGCTCGCCTTACCAGTGGCAGCACGAGCCGATCCTGTTTGGCTGGAAGAAAACGGGCAAACACGCCTGGTACTCCGACCGTAAGCAATCTACCATCTGGGAGTTTGACAAGCCCAGGAAGAACGCTGACCACCCGACCATGAAGCCTGTGCCGCTGGTAGCTCACCCGATACTCAACTCCAGCATGACGGGCTGTATTGTTCTTGATCCGTTCGGTGGTTCGGGCAGTACCCTGATCGCCTGTGAGCAGACCGGCCGGATTTGCTACACCGTGGAGCTGGACGAGAAGTTTTGCGATGTTATTGTGAATAGGTACATTGAGTTTAAGGGTTCCGACATTGATGTTTTTCTTATGCGCGATGGTCAGAAAATACCCTTTAACAGTGTGCCAAAACTGGTATAAAGGCTTGCTATTCCACAGCTTAAGAGTGATGTATATGACTACCAAAAAGAAAGGTGGTCGATCTCATGGAATTTAAGTTTAACGTTACCGGCGCTAGGCGTAAAGAACTGGTTCAGGTGATCAGCGAAATCCTGAGTACTGCACCGGAATACAAAGGCGCTCCCACATTTGCTTATGTCATAGGCGGATTTACCGTCAACAAAGAAGGCACTCTCAGCGCCAGTGAAAACAACAGTGAGGAAGATCTTGAGCAACTATTAAACGAGCTTGACCAACGCGGATTTCAATTTGAAGCGCCGAGCGAACTGGTTATTGAGATGCCCAGGGAAGGTTTTACCGAAGCCGCCATTGCCAATCTGGAGCGGCTGGTTAAGAGCAAGGAAACTCTTATTAAGAAAGCCCTGGACACAGACAGGTTGCCAATTGAACTGACCGAGGACAGGCTGCGTTTCCCTTGGTTCTCCAGGAGCCTTGCAGCGGAAGAAGTCAACGCCTATGCCCGCTTCATCGGTGCGCTCTGCGCCATGGCCAAGAACCAGCATCGGGTAACTGCCACCGAAAAGGCTTATGACAACGAAAAATACACTTTTCGCTGCTTCCTGCTGCGCCTGGGCTTTATCGGGCCGGAGTACAAAACGGAACGGAAAATCCTGCTCTCCAGGCTGCCCGGCAGCGCCGCTTTCAAAAACGGCCAGCGCAATTCGGAGGAGGAGACTGAAGCATGAAGCAGATTCATCCTGAAATGTTAAAGGCGCTCAGGTCATATTATCCCCCGGGTACGCGAGTCGAACTGGTCCGCATGGACGACCCGTACACCAGGTTAAAGCCCGGCGACCGGGGCAGCGTATCCTTTATCGACGATACCGGCACGGTGTTTGTTGACTGGGACTCGGGCAGCAGGCTGGGGGCAGTTTTCGGTGAAGATGAAATCAGAAAACTCGAAGAATAACCGGGGGTAACCGCCAAGATTAAAGCCAATATTTATGCGGGTTTCAGCCATTTATTTTGCTTAAATCCCTTGCTATATAGCCCTTTCAGAGTGATATATGTACACACCAAAGAAAAACACACCTGAAAGGAGCTTGGATAGCATGTTTAACGCCAAATTTGGGATCGAGATTGAATTCACCGGGATTACCAGAAGCCAAGCCGCTGAGGTTGCGGCGCAGTTTTTAAACGGAAGGATTGAAAACTGCCGGGACAGCTACGACACCAAAAAGGTACACACACCGGACGGGCGAGCCTGGAAGTTTATGAGCGACGGGAGCATTCACCGGGAAGTAAAGGTGAACGGCAGAAGGATCAGCGCCGAGCACGAATACAGCGTTGAACTGGTAAGCCCAGTGCTTACCTACCGTGAAGACATTACTACCCTGCAGGAACTGGTCAGGAAACTGCGCAAAGCGGGCGCCTTAACCAACCCCTCCTGCGGGATACATATCCACTTGGATGGCTCAAACCATACACCAAGAAGCATTAAAAACTTCATCAACATCATCGCCAGCAAGAACGACCTTTTTTACAAGGCCCTGCAGATAGAGCCGGAACGGATGAGATTTTGCAAGAAGATGGATAATGCTTTGGTGGAAAAGATAAACGCCAGAAAGCCGAAAACCATGCGGGAACTTGAGGAGCTCTGGTACGAAGGCTACTTGGAAAGCCGCAGCCGTCACTACCATGAGAGCCGCTACCACTTTTTGAACCTGCACAGCTTTTTTAACGGCAACCATACGGTCGAGCTAAGGGGCTTTAACAGCGAACTGCACGCGGGCAAAATCAGGAGCTACATAGTTTTAGCCCTGGCCATAAACCACCAGGCATTGACCCAAAAAAGCGCCAGCGCCAGGAAGCCCCAGGTTGAAAACGAAAAGTTCGCCATGCGGACTTACTTGAACCGCATCGGCTTCATTGGCGACGAGTTCAAAAACTGCCGCGAGCACCTTTGCAAACACCTGGAAGGCTCAGCGGCATGGAGGTTTCGGGCGGCTTAAGCCGCCGCCGAAGCCAGTTAAAAAGGAGGATACCCTTTATGGATAAGAATAACAAACTGTACATTGCCTACGGCTCCAACCTGAATCTTGCGCAGATGGCTGGCCGATGCCCAACCGCCAGGGTAATCGGCAAAAGTAAGATGAAAGACTGGCGGCTCCTGTTTAGGGGTTCGCGTACGGGCGCGGTAGCAACGGTGGAGCCTAAAAAAGGAAGCAGCGTCCCGGTTCTGGTTTGGGAGATAACACCCGCCGACGAGGCGGCGCTCGACCGCTATGAAGGCTGGCCGTTCCTCTACTGTAAGGAAACGGTCAAGGTGAAGATAAACGGCAAGACCGTCAAGGCCATGGTGTACATCATGAACGAAGGCAGGCCGCCGGGCCAGCCCAGCTGCTACTACTATTCAACAATACTGGAGGGTTACCAGGACGCGGGCTTTAATATGGATATCCTGCGCCGGGCAGCCGCCGAATCTGTAGAAATGGAGTAAGCCAAATGAACGAGAACATACGGATGCAGATTTTAGCCATCAGGGAAAGCGGCGTCACGAATATGTTTGACATTCCCCGTGTTACTCAGGAAGCATACTCCCGAGATTTTCACGAACTGGTTAATTACCTTAATGACCACAAGACCGAGTACGCGCGCTTTATCCTGACGGGCGAGGAAGATGAGAGCAAATAACTGAAGGCCAATAAATATGCGGTTAACAGAGCTTCTTAATGAGGCTCTTTTCTTTTATTCGCTTTAAGAAAGGAGGCGGCAATCATACGCAAACTCAAGAAATATAAACCGACACAGTTTATGGCACCAGATTCAAAATACAGCAAAGATGCCGCCGACTATGCTGTGGCGTTTATCCAAGCCCTGTGCCACACCAAAGGCTCTTGGGCTGGCAAGCCCTTTGAACTTATCGACTGGCAGGAACAGATTATACGCGATATTTTTGGGATACTGAAACCCAATGGCTACAGGCAATTCAATACGGCTTATGTGGAGATTCCAAAGAAAATGGGTAAGTCTGAACTGGCGGCCGCCATTGCCTTGCTTCTCACCTGCGGGGACAACGAGGAGCGTGCCGAGGTTTACGGCTGTGCCGCCGACCGCCAGCAGGCATCCATCGTGTTTGAGGTTGCCGCCGATATGGTGCGGATGTGTCCCGCACTGAACAAACGTGTTAAGATCCTGGCCTCCACCAAGCGGCTTATTTACCTGCCGACCAATAGCTTTTATCAAGTGCTGTCGGCTGAAGCCTATTCGAAGCATGGTTTCAACATCCACGGCGTGGTATTTGACGAGCTGCATACCCAGCCTAATCGGAAATTGTTTGACGTCATGACCAAAGGCTCCGGGGATGCCAGGATGCAGCCGCTCTACTTCCTTATCACGACAGCGGGCGATAACGTCAACAGTATTTGCTATGAGGTGCATCAGAAAGCCAAAGACCTGCTGGCTGGTCGTAAGCATGATGCGACGTTTTATCCTGTAATCTATGGAGCAGAGGAAGATGACGACTGGACTGACCCTAAAGTGTGGAAAAAAGTTAATCCGTCGCTGGGTATAACCGTAAGTATCGACAAGATTAAAGCTGCCTGTGAAAGTGCGAAACAAAACCCTGCTGAGGAAAACAGCTTCCGGCAGCTTAGGCTTAACCAATGGGTCAAACAGTCAGTGCGCTGGATGCCCATGGAGAAATGGGATAAGTGTGCTTTCAAGGTAAACCCGGAAAAATTAAAAGGCCGGGTTTGCTATGGTGGGTTAGACTTGTCCAGCACTACCGATATAACAGCTTTTGTGCTGGTTTTCCCCCCGGTTGATGAGGACGATAAATTTCATATTCTCCCCTACTTCTGGATACCGGAAGAAAACCTCGACCTCAGGGTTAGGCGTGATCACGTAAACTACGACCTGTGGCAAAAGCAAGGTTTTCTGTTAACCACCGAGGGCAACGTGGTCCACTACGGATTTATCGAAGCCTTTATTGAGGAGTTGGGTACCCAATACAACATCAAAGAAATCGCCTTTGACCGCTGGGGCGCGGTCCAGATGACACAGAACCTGGAAGGGCTTGGTTTTACGGTGGTGCCGTTTGGCCAGGGTTTTAAGGATATGTCCCCTCCTACCAAGGAACTAATGAAACTGACCCTGGAAGAAAAGATCGCCCATGGCGGCCATCCGGTTCTGCGCTGGATGATGGATAATATCTTTATCCGTACTGACCCGGCTGGCAATATCAAACCCGACAAGGAGAAAAGCACCGAGCGGATTGACGGCGCGATAGCGCTGATTATGGCACTGGATAGAGCAATACGATGCGGAGGAAATGCCGGTTCTTCGGTTTATGATGTCAGAGGACTTTTATTCTTATAGTTACCTGATCTATGCCATAAATCCAACATTGTTTAGCTTTTGTAATAAATTTCTGTTACTCTAGTGTCATAAGGAGAGTGATGATATGAGAAAAAACTTATTAATAACTACGTTGGTATTCATTGGATGTTGCTTCTTTATATTTACTGTCCCGGCTAGCGCAGCAAGTCATAGCGGCATTAATATTTTACTTAATGGTAAAGCAGTTGAATTTACAAATGATTCCGGTTACCCGTTTGTGGATGAGAATAACAGAACGATGGTTCCGCTTCGTGTAACAATGGAGTCTGCTGGATTTGTTGTCGGTTATGATACGAATGCACGTACTGCTATTGTGATAACCGAGCATAACCGAATAGAAGTGCCGATTGGAACAAATAAAATTTATACAAACAATCAACTTACAGAAAACGATACAGTAGCTGTTGTTAAAAATGGCCGAACTTACCTTCCTATCCGGGCTGTTTTGGAAAATGCAGGTTATACGGTTGAATGGGCAGGCGACACCAATACGGTTAACGCATATACCTTTAACTACGACGCAAAGGAATTTGTACCATATAGCACATCCAGCCTTTCAACGCTTCTTGAAAATATATTGAAAGGTAATGTTATCTATTATCAAGGTCAGTATTATGCTACCCCAGAATATGTGAAAATGATGACAAATGTACAGGTTCACTATTACGGTAACGATCTCAACACGGCAATATATCCTCAAGCAAGCCGATATGACTTAGCTGAATTTGATGAGAGTCAGATCGAATGGGTTTCAGGAATTACTTTTGACTATATTTTAGTTCAAGATAGCCAGTTAGCGGAGTTTGGCATTGCAGGAAAGCGGAGTGATATTCCAGGATATTCATATGTTTATGCTTTTTATGAGCAAGGAATATCTGGAGATAAAATCATATACTGTGTTGATGAAATGACTGACAAATTTATTAATGCAACTGATGCAACAGGTACTTTCAATGGTATTCGTATGAAAAAAGAAAGCGGGACTTTGTTTTTTAATTATGCTGATTTGAAAGCTAAGGGAATCTATTCCCGGTAATAAAACAACCGCTAAGACAATACTTACAAAGGCAATTCTTCGGAGTTGTCTTTTTTCATGCCCATTTTCAGGAGGAGCGTTTTATGAAAATACCCGTATTATCAAGATTATTAAAATCCCGAGCCAGTCCTAAAAATCGTCTGTATGGCAGCACGTACACCTTCTTTTTCGGCGGAACCGCCAGCGGCAAAACCGTCAATGAAAGAACGGCCATGCAGACCACCGCCGTATATGCCTGTGTTCGAATCCTGGCGGAAACCATAGCCAGTCTGCCATTGAATCTATATAAATACACGGACATGGGCAAGGAGAAAGCCATAGACCACCAGCTATATTATCTGCTCCATGATGAGCCTAATCCGGAGATGACTTCATTTGTGTTTCGGGAAACACTGATGAGTCATCTTTTATTATGGGGCAACGCCTATGCCCAGATAATTAGAGACGCTAGGGGCCAAATCTTAGCTCTTTATCCCCTGCTGCCCGACCGCATGACAGTGGATCGGACAACTGATGGACAGCTCTATTACGAATACCGCAAGGACACCGGATATGTGATCTTAAGGCCGGAAGATATCCTGCATATTCCCGGGCTTGGTTTTGACGGACTGGTGGGCTACTCTCCTATCGCTATGGCCAAGAATGCCATCGGCATGGCAATCGCCACCGAAGAATACGGGGGTAAATTCTTTGCCAATGGAGCCAGTCCAGGCGGAGTTTTAGAGCATCCCGGGGTAGTCAAAGACCCGGCCCGAATCCGGGAAAGCTGGAACGCGGTCTACCAGGGCAGCGGCAACGCCCACCGGATAGCTGTGCTGGAAGAAGGTATGAAGTTCCAGTCCATCGGTATACCGCCGGAGCAGGCGCAGTTTCTTGAAACCAGAAAGTTTCAGACGGAGGAGATATGTAGAATCTTTCGGGTGCCGCCCCATCTGGTGGCTAATTTGGACAAAGCCACTTTCAGCAACATCGAGCATCAATCTATCAGTTTTGTAGTCCATACCATCCGGCCCTGGCTGGTAAGGCTCGAGCAAGGAATGAATAAAGCTCTGCTCAGGCCATCCGAAAAGGGCCAGTATTTTGTGGGTTTTGTGGTGGACGGACTATTGCGGGGCGATTATGCATCGAGGATGCAAGGCTACGCCATAGGTATTCAAAACGGTTTCTTAAGCCCCAACGATGTAAGAACCTTAGAAAACATGAACACCATCGAGCATGGCGATATTTATGCCATGAACGGTAACATGCTGAAGCTTGAAGATGTGGGCGCGTATGCCAATACCAAAAGAAAGGAGGTCAGCCAATGAGCAGAAAGTTTTGGAACTGGCTCAAAAACGAGCAGGATCGAACCCTCTTTTTAGATGGGTATATCGCTGAGGACAGCTGGTTCGAGGACGATATTACCCCCAAGCAGTTTAAAAACGAGCTCTACGCTGAGGATGGGGATGTGGTAGTGATGCTCAACTCCCCGGGTGGCGATGTATTTGCCGCCAGTCAAATCTACACCATGTTAAAAGAGTATCCGGGACACATTACCGTCAAAATCGAGGGGCTTGCTGCCAGCGCGGCTTCGGTAATCGCCATGGCGGCGGACGAGGTTCACATGTCTCCGGTAGCCATGATGATGATCCATAACCCCACCACCGTCATATTCGGGGAAATATCTGACCTTAAAAGCGGTATTGCCATGCTGTCCGAGGTTAAAGAAAGCATTATCAATGCCTACGAGCAGAAAACCGGTTTATCAAGAACCAAAATTTCGCACATGATGGATGCCGAAAGCTGGTTTAACGCCTGGAAAGCAGTGGAGCTGGGCTTTGCCGACAAAGTCCTATACACAACCGAAGAACACCTAACCGAGCCGCCCAGCGCGGCTTATCTTTTTGACAAAATGACGGTCACCAACGCGCTGGTAAAAAAGTTTCCGCTGCCCCAGGTTAATAACCCTAAACCGCCGACCGGCACCCCGCTCAGCTACCTGGAAAAGCGGCTCAGCCTATTAAAACATTAGAATGGGAGGAATAACCATGAGCAAAATCTTAGAACTGCGTGAGAAAAGAGCCAAAGCCTGGGATGCCGCTAAAGCCTTTCTGGACAGCAAGCGCGGCGCTGACGGGCTCCTTTCCGCCGAGGATGTTGCCACCTATGAAAAGATGGAAGCCGATGTGGTGAATCTCGGCAAAGAAATCGATCGGCTGGAGCGTCAGCAGGCATTGGACGCGGAGCTTAACAAGCCCGTCAATACACCCATTACCGGCAAGCCCGGCCAGCCAAACCCTGAGAATAAAACCGGCCGGGCCAGCGACGAGTACAAACGAGCCTTCTGGAACGCCATGCGCAGCAAGGCAGCGGGATACGAAGTCCTGAACGCGCTGCAGGTGGGGACCGATTCCGAGGGAGGCTACCTGGTGCCGGACGAGTTCGAGCGTACCTTGGTCGAAGCCCTGCAAGAAGAAAACATCTTCCGCACCATGGCCAAGATCATCCAAACCGCCAGCGGCGATCGCAAAATACCAGTCGTAGCCACAAAGGGCACCGCCTCTTGGGTGGATGAAGAAGGTGCTATCCCGGAATCAGACGATGCCTTTGGGCAGGTTTCCATAGGAGCCTACAAGCTGGCGACCATGATCAAGGTATCCGAGGAATTGTTAAATGACAGCGTCTTTAATCTGGAGTCATATATCGCCCGGGAATTTGCCCGTAGAATCGGTGCCAAGGAAGAGGAATCCTTCTTCATCGGTAACGGAACCGGCAAGCCAACCGGGATTTTCAATGCTACCGGCGGAGCGGAACTGGGTGTAACTGCCGCTTCAGCAACGGCTATTACGGTGGATGAGATCATGGATCTGTTCTACAGCCTTAAGTCTCCTTACCGCAAAAATGCCGTATTCGTGATGAACGATTCCACTGTCAAAGCCATCAGAAAATTAAAGGACGGCAACGGCCAGTACCTGTGGCAGCCCTCCATTACTGCCGGACAACCGGATACGATTTTAAATCGTCCGGTCAAGACTTCAGCCTATGTACCGACAATTGCGGCAGGGGCTAAGACTATCGCTTTCGGCGATTTCGGCTACTACTGGATTGCTGATCGGCAAGGCCGTTCCTTCCAAAGGCTGAACGAGCTTTATGCGGCAACCGGTCAGGTAGGATTTAAGGCAACCCAGCGGGTGGACGGCAAGCTGATTCTCTCTGAAGCCATTAAGGTACTGCAGATGAAAGCGTAGGTGTGAGTTATGAGCAATGTAAAAAACTACACTGAGCAAGGCGGCGAGAAGACTGTCATTGGCGGATCGCTTGAGATTGCGGCCAGCGGCAAGCTGACAATTACGGAAGGTGCAACAATTGAAGGGATCTTATCCGTCCCGGTGGTTGATGCCCTTGACTCAACCTCAGCTACCAGCGCCCTGTCGGCTAAACAGGGCAAGGTTTTAAATGATGCTATAGCTGCCAAGACCGCTGCCAATCAGGCCGACAGTATTGCAGCCGAGGTGGCCGAACTGGTGACCGACTTCAATGCCCTCCTCGCTAAGCTTAAAGCCGCGGGACTTATGGCAGCCGAGTAATGAAAGGCGGTGGGCGTATTGGTGCTTTCTTTGGAGGAAGTAAAACTGTATCTAAAAGTAGACGGTGATGAAGACAATACGCTCATCACCGATCTCATAGGTGCCGCCGAGGAGCTATGCCAGGACATTCTGCGCTTTCCCCTGACCGAATTTACCGAGGTGCCAGAAACAGTTAAACAAGCCCTACTCTATGCTATCGGCAATCTTTATGAACTACGGGAAGCAGTCGACATGAAAGCATTAATTGAGTTTATGACCAGGCTCTTATTCGCCTACCGCCGAGAAGGGTGGTAATTATGAAGAAGCGCGATTTAATGGGTCAGATGCGACAGCGTATTGCCTTGCAGGCCAAGACCATCACCAAATCAGAAGGCATCCCCCTAGAAAACTGGACTACAGTAGCCACAGTGTGGGCAGCAGTGTCGGACATATCGGGTAAAGAATATTTCCAGGCGGGGGCCTTGCAGTCGGAAGTCACCACCCGGATTAAAATTCGCTACCGAACCGGGATAACTACTTCCATGCGGGTATTATATGGCTCCCGGGTATTTCAAATTCTGTCGGTAATCGATAAGGATGAGCGGCACTACGTAATAGAACTGATGTGCAAGGAGGTGATCCCCAGTGGCGGGTAATCTGACCCTGGAAGGTATGGATGAAATTTTAGATAGGCTAAAGGAACTGGGGCAAAGAGCCGCTCCGGTAGAGAACCAAGCCCTCTATGCCGGGGCCAAGATCGTCCAGGAAAACGCCGGCCAAAAAGCGCCGCGCAGTTTAGAGGCCAAGGAGCATCTGGCAGACAATATCGTGATTTGCGAACCAAAGCAGGATGAAAACGGCAAATACGTTGAGGTGGGGCCAACGGCTCCCTTTTTTTATGGCAAATTTCTGGAGTACGGCACCTCCAAGATGACCGCCCGCCCTTTTATGGGTCCGGCTCAAGCCGAAAGTAAAAAACAGGTGCTGGAAACCATCAGGCAGACCTTGAAAGCGGGGCTTGACATATGATCAATGTCAAACCGGAAGTCCTGGCGGCTTTGGAGGGAAACACTGATCTGCTGGCTTTATTGGGCGGGCCTTATATCTACCAGCTGAAAGCGCCGGAGGGTTTAGATAAATACATTACTTTGTTTGAGTTAACCAATTTCGATTCCGCCTGGGCAGACGGCACTGCCTTTATGGCTGAGGTGCACGTGCAAGTGGATGTGTGGGTAAAAGCAGCCAGCACCTCCCCTATTGCCGCCGAGGTGGACAAAACCATGAAATCTTTAGGCTTTAAAAGAACTAGCAGCGCCGATCTTTATGAAGACGATACCAAAATATTTCACAAAGCGCTCAGGTATGTGACTGAGCGGGAAGTTGAAGGAGGTTAGAAAATGGCAGGAGTACAAGTAGGCTTAAACAGCCTGTATTACGCGGTTCTTACTAGCGATACGCCTTTAGCAGCGACATATAACAGCCCGGTGGCCATAGCCGGGGCTATCAACGCCAAAATAAGTCCCAAGAGCAACACAGAAACCCTGTACTGCGACGACGGGCCTGATGAAACCGTCACCTCGCTGGGGGAAATCGATGTGGAGTTTGAGACTAAAGATATTGACCTCAACACCCAGGCGGTCCTTTTGGGACACAGTATCACTGGCGGGGTGCTGATCAAGAAGTCAACCGATACTGCGCCCTATGTGGCCTTAGGATTCAAGTCCAAAAAGAGCAACGGCAGCTACCGCTATGTATGGCTGTATAAAGGAAAATTCGCCCTGCAGGAGCAGGAGTACCAGACCGCGGAGGATAAGCCCAAATTTCAGACCCCCAAAATCAAGGGGACATTTATTAAACGCACTTTTGACAACGCCTGGCAGAAGATCGGCGATGAGGATCATCCCGATTGGACAGCTTCAACCGGCACAAATTGGTTTACGGCGGTAGACGGAGCGGCCCCCGACCCTCTGACGGTGACAATAAGTCCGGTGGATGGTTCCAGCGGAGTGGCGGCAGACGCTAACCTGACCTGGACCTTTGCCAACGCCATCCAGGCTACCGATGTAACCGCCGCTAATTTTATCTTATTAAAGGCTGATGATGGGTCCTTAGTTGCCGGAGTCCTTAGTACCGATTCGGAACACAAGGTGGTTACTTTCAATCCGGCCAGCAATTTGGCCCCGGGCGCGGATTACATCATGGTATGCACGCAGGGGGTCAGGGATATTTGCGGCCAAAACCTGGCTGTTGCCTCAATCGGCAGCTTCACCACTGCTGTTTAAGTCAATCGGGGCGGTTTTTGTACCGCTATCACACAGGGAGGGATATCGATGGAGAACCCCAAGATTACTCTTAAAGGAAAGACATACACCGCACCCCCGCCCAAGGTCAAACTGTGGCGCGAAGTAACCAAATTCAAAGATAAATTCGGCGATAAAGAGCAAGGCGATGAGGAAGCTCTAAGCGAGATGGAACGCCTGATCGCTGCTGCCTTTAATCACCCGGAAATAAGCGCTGAGGTTATTGAAGATGAACTGGACCTGGATGAGTTTGTCCCCCTCTTTTACCAGATTGCCAGCTGGGTGGCCGAGGCCGTAAGCCGCAAGATGACAGAACTCCCAAAGTAAATCCCGCCGACGGACCTGACCTAAGCCATCTGTCGGCTTATCAAATGGTGGTGTATTTCT
The DNA here is from genome assembly GCF_000215085.1 of Desulforamulus ruminis DSM 2154. NCBI lineage: Bacteria > Bacillati > Bacillota > Clostridia > Eubacteriales > Peptococcaceae > Desulforamulus > Desulforamulus ruminis. The sequence continues at coordinate 3,595,604 of NC_015589.1, read as the reverse complement.
ATTTGAGCCTGGCCCAAAGCTACCACTGGCTCCCGGAGCAAATTGACGCCATGACGCTCGATATGTTCTGGGATCTGCTCATTGTCGGCTCTGTAGTTAACGAAGCTGAAAACAATCCTGGCGGGTACATTGATGATATTTGGTAAGGGGGTGAGAACAATTGGCAGAAACCATCGGTGAACTGCTGGTCAAAGTCGGCCTGGACAACACCGGCTTTAATCAGGGCATGAAAGAATTGGATCAGTCGCTTAAGCTGGCTAGGGCTGAATTTCAGGCAGCGGCCGCCAAGATGGGTGATATGGGTAGCGCCGCCGACCAACTTAAATTAAAAGTTGAATACTTAAACAAGCAGGCTGAGGTGCAAAGGCAGAAAGTTGCCGCCTTAAAAGATGCTTATGACAAAGCGGCGGGCAGCACTGAGCAGGATACGGTGGCGGTGGAAAAACTGCGGATCAAAATGCTGCAGGCCGAAAAGGTTCTGGCCAATATGGAACACTCCCTAAAAAATACGGTCAAGGAACTGGAACTGCAAGCTTCCGCCTGGACCAAGCTCTCTAAAAAGGCCGAAGAAGCAAGCCAGAAATTAAAAGCAGCGGGCAGCAGCATCACCAGTGCCGGTCAGGGAATGTCCCTAGCGGTTACCGCACCGCTTGCAGCCGCCGGAACCGCAGCGGTGAAACTAGCCTCAGATACCAATGAAGCTCTAAACAAGGTGGAAGTAGCCTTTCAGGATAACGCTGAAGGCGTTAAGAACTGGAGCGATACCACCCTGGAACGCTATGGCATCGCTAGGGGCACAGCCCTGGATATGGCTGCTACCTACGGGGACATGGCTACCAGCTTGGGGCTTAACACTGCGCAGGCAGAAGAAATGAGCAAAACCCTGGTGGGTTTGGCCGGAGATCTGTCCAGTTTTAAGAACATCAGCATCGACATAGCGGATACCGCCTTAAAGTCGGTATTTACCGGCGAGACCGAATCTTTGAAAGAATTAGGCATTGTTATGACCCAAGCCAACCTGCAGGAATACGCCTACAGCCAGGGGATTAAAAAGAAGATCCAGGATATGAATCAGGCGGAGCAGACCCAACTCAGGTACAACTATGTCCTGGCCATGACCAAGAACGCCCAGGGGGATTTCGAGAGAACCGGGGCGGGAACGGCTAACCAGATGCGGGTTTTCTCCGAAAGCATAAAAGAGCTAGGGGCTACCATGGGACAGCATATCCTGCCGGTTATAACCCCATTAATCCAGAGATTAAATGAACTGGTTCAAAGATTCGGCGCTTTAAGTCCCAGCGCCCAAAAAACCATTCTAGTCGTGGCGGGGGTGGCTGCCGCCATAGGCCCGGTTGTCCTCATTATCGGTCAGCTGGTCACCGCCGCCGGGGCCATCTCCGGGGTAGTTGGTACAGCTGCAGCCGCTATCGCCAGCGCCGGCGGGGTTACCGCAGCTTTGGGGGCGGCTTTTTCCGCCTTAACCGGTCCTATTGGTATCGCTGTAGCCGTTATCGCTGGTTTGGTTTTGGCTATCAAGGAGCTTTGGCAAAACAATGAAGGCTTTCGTAACACGGTCAAGGAGATCTGGGCGGATATTGGGAGCGTTATCGCCAAAGCCGGAACCGCCATTAAAGTGTTCTGGGACAATTGGGGTAAAGATATCACTGCGGTATTCACCAATATCTGGAACATTATTAAGGCGGTATTTCAGACTGCGGCGGAAGTGATTGTAAACGCCTTCGGCTTTTTCCTGGATGTCTTGCAGGGAGACTGGCAAGGGGCCTGGGAGCATATCAAAAACATTTTCATCACCCTGTGGAATGGGATTAAGACAGTGGTGGTCAACGCTTTCGAGGGTCTAAGAACCCTGCACAACACTCTGCTGGAAATAGGTACTCATATTATTCAGGGTTTGATCGACGGGATTAAAGGCCGGATTGAGAAAGTCAGGGAAATCGCCGGGGAAATTGCCGAGACGGTAAAAAACAAAATCAAAGAAGCCCTATCCATCCGCTCCCCCTCCCAGGTGATGCGCGAATATGGCCTTAATATCAGCGAAGGCTTGAGCACCGGCATGCAAGAAGGAATGTCCTTTATAGAAGGATCGGTATCCGACATTATTGCCACCTTGGTCGATATGAAGAACAGCCTGGAAAAGATAACGGCTGAAACCAATGCCAAGCTGCTGGAAGCGGAAAAAGAGTACGCTGACCAGTGCCGGGAAGTCAAAAGCAAACTGGCCCAGGATGAAATCGCCTTGCAGCAGGAACTGTCCGATAAATTAGCCGCTATTACGGCAGCAGGCTTAGAGAAAGAAGCCCAGGCCATCGAAGCTTTTGAGCAGAGCTATGCAGCCAAGGTGGAGTCCATCAAAAACCAGATCGGGCTTTTTGATGAAGTGAAGCCACAAAAAGTATCAGGCAAGTCCTTGCTTGGTAATCTGGAGGACCAGGTTAGTCAGTTCGACAGCTGGCAGGCCAACTTAAAGTCACTGGCCGCCAAGGGAGTCGACGAAGGACTTATTGACGAGCTTCGGCAGATGGGGGTCAAGGCGGCTCCTCAGGTCGCGGCGTTAAATACCTTGACAACTGATGAGCTGAATAAATATGTAAGCCTTTGGAAAACCAAAAACGCCCAGGCCCGGGCGGAAGCCAATATCGAGATGCGCCAGGCCCGGGTTGATCTAGGCCAGCGCTTAAGCGAGATTAGGCAGGAAACCCAGAATCAACTTACCCAGCAGACTATCGAAATGCAGAACAAACTCATGGAAATGAAAGCCAAGGCCGATGAGGAGCTGGCCAAGTACAAAAAGGCTTGGGAGGAAAAGAACGGTGAAATTAAAAAGAACGCCGCTGAAACCATCGCCACCATCGAAAAGAAATATGAAGAAATAGTCCAGAAATCGGCCGGGTACGGCATCCAGGCTATGAGTGAGTTAATCCGGGGCATAAGGTCGAGGATGAGCGCCTTGCAAAGTGTCATGGACGAAGTGCGAAGCATAATGGGTTCCGGTATGGACCCCAATCAGCGCAATTCCCCCTCTCTAGTAGACAAGATAAAAATCGGGGTGGCTGATATAACGGCTGCCTACAGCAGCTTAAAAAACAATTTAAGTGGCCTTGACTTAAAGAGCGCTTTAGCAGGAATTGCTCCTTTAGCCTTGGGTACGGTTGCCACAAATGCAACCAGTAACAGCTCGACCACCATCAACCAGATCAGCATAACGGTCAATGGCGGCACCGCTGACGCGGGCGAGCAGATTTACCGGACGCTCCTGGCCAAGGGGGTGCGTTTCAGTGGCTAAAAGTCTTAAGATTGCCGGGATGGAGCGCTGGCCGGACTATCGTCGGGGGAGCCTTACTATCAGCCAAATCCTTACCAGTCAGGTAGACAACTGCTCATTTGCGGTTAAAGGAGCAAAACCCCTTGAGGGCAGTGAAGTCATCATCGAGGATAGCGACCTTACGGAACCCCGGCTCTTTGCCGGAACTATCGACCGGGTGGAACTGGTGAACTATAAGGCTCCGCTGGTGTGGAAGGTGGACTGCCAGGACTATACCCTGCAGATGGATAAAAAGCTGGTGGTGGAAACTTATCTGGGCTTAAGCGCTGACGCCATTGTACGCGACATCCTGCTTAAATATTGTCCGGGTTTTTCGGCAACAGAGGTAGCCAGCGGCGCACCGGTAATCGAGTCTACCGGCACCGAATTCAACTACAAAATGCCGTCGGAATGTATGAAATGGCTGTGCGATTATATCGGCTGGCAGTGGTATGTGGACTACTACAAGGTGGTCCACTTTTTTGATCCTGCCCAAATGGGAACTTCTGCCCCCATGACCTTGCAGCCCGGGGGTCGTTTTAGCAATTTCAAGGTAAGTATCGACCACCAGGGACTGCGCAACCGCGTATATGTTTTGGGCGGCAGCATGCTGTCCGACCCACAGACTATCGAGTGGAAAGCAGACGGTGCGGCTCGCATCTGGGTGCTCCCCTGGGTTCCTAACGAATGTAGTTTGCAGGTGGGCGGTACAGTGCAAAACGTCGGGGTTGAGGGTGTGGATGAAGAAGATGCCAAGGATTATCTGGTAAATCTGGGCGACGGCTACCTGCGCTGTTCAGCTGATACTGATACGCCCGAGAGTGGCGTGACCATTTCACTTACCGCCCGGCAAAGCATTGATGTCATTACCGTGGTAGATGATTTGGCTAGCCAGGCTTCCATTGCCGCCCTGGAAGGCGGCGATGGGGTGTATGAGCACTATATCAAAGATGATACCCTGACCACCATTGAAGCAGCTGAAGCGGCCGGAAATGCCGACCTTAGGGAATGGGCTAATCCTAAGACCAGAGGCAGTTTCATCACCGCAGTGCCGGGATGGGAACCGGGACAGTTAGTAAGCGTTGAGCTTCCCGAACGCGGTGTAAACGCAGTTTTCCTGGTACAAAAGGTGACCATCTCCTTAAGTGAAGTCGGTCTTTGGATATACACCATAGAATACGGCGGACGCCTCTTAGGGATAGCCGATTTTCTTAAAGCCCTGGTCTCCGCCCGGCAGAAGAAAAAAATGAACGACACCAAACTGATCCATAAGTTCGTTTATGGAACCGAAGCCATAGCGATAAAAGATGCGCTGCTTACAGCAGGCAGAAACCAGCCCTGGCTGGTCGAAAGCTGTGCAAGCAGTACAGTAATGATAGGAGGTTGATATAATGGCTGGCGGATATATTCAAGTCCCGCCCGACAGCACCGGGAAAAAGTTAAACGCGCGCTACCGGGCGATTGAAGGCACGGCGGGCTATGAGCAGTATGTGGCCTGGCAGGGGCTTCCTACCTTTTATTGTTTAGCGCCCAGCGTTTCTCTGGCGCAAAACAAACACTTGTTTTCCATATATAACGATGCAGGCAGCGGCTATCTGATCAGGATACCCAGACTATCTATTGTCAATATGTCCCTGACATCGGTTACCGGCGTAGGGGTGGAACTGGATTTTATGCGTACCACCAGCCAGAGCGGCGGTACGGTTATAACCCCGCAAAAAGCTGACACTGCGGATGTTAATCTGACAGCGGCAATTCACATTGCTACCGGGGCCACCATCGCTGAAGGTGCCTTGCTGTGGCCGGTGACCCTTAATAACGATGAGATACCCCTGACCCTTAATGCCACTCCTTTGTTGGATTTCAATATGATCCCCCGGGGAATGGATGTCAAGCCTTTGTGTATACGACCGGGGGAAGGTTTCAGCATCAAACAGATAACCAACACCAGTGTCGGCCTATGGTCAATATTGGCGGTGATTACAGCTGAGGATGTCGCATAGGAGGTTTGGCTATGTCTATGATATGGGAAATGCACAAGTGGGGTCTTGAACACATCCCGCAACCGGAAAGCCAACCTGTACCCACTATTGGCAGCCTGGCCCGCATCTATCCCCAGACCCAAGCTATGTCATTGCCTAGGGGGTTGCAGATATCAACAAGTATTGATGGCAGCCAGTGGAGCCCATGGGCGGATGTGGACTTTTCCGAAGCTGTAACAGTACCTTTCCCGGGCTTTATCAAATTCAGGACCTATCAAAAAGCCAACGTGCAGGTCTTTAACTACAAATCGCCAGATGAAGCCGACTCGCTGGTTGGCCTGACGGTGGTATTAGGCCAGTATGGAGTGGTGTGACATGAAAGATACTATCAGCTTTAAATCAGAATGGTATTTGGAATACGGGGATGGCAAAGTTATCGGCCCCTTAAAAAACTATGTTACCAGCGCAGGCTTAAGTATAGCCGCTCAGAAGCTGGCCGGGCTATCCAGCCCCTATCTTGTTATTGGTGATGATACGACCGAAGGGGATACCATATCCGAAGTTTACCGCAAGGCAGTATCGGTGGTGACCCAGTCCGGAAACATGATCCGCTTCAGGACGGTGCTCTTGGCTGGAGAAGGCAACGGGCAGCACCAAAAGACCTGTATCTTCACCGACGCCAGCGATGCCCCCGGTTCAGGCATTATGTTTAACCTCTTAAAAGTACCCTGGGGCAAGGAAAACCAGATGATTTTGACAGTGGAATGCAGGCTTACTCTGCAGTAGGGGGTGATTTTTGTGTTGTTTGCAGCTGAAAGCGGCCGAACAGTAATCGATGAGAACCTGGCTAATGCTGCTATGATGATGCAGGAATTTTCGCATATTTATGAAGGCACCGTTTTTGGTGGCAAAACCGGAGCGGGCATAGCTGAATTTGACTGTGCCGGTTATGACCATGCGGTGCGGTTTAAAGCCGATACCGCCGCCGCTATCGCGAGAGTAACCTTTGAAATTATCAGGCATGGTCAGGGTGCTGATCTCTTGGTCGAACTGCGGGACGGCTTTAATCCGGATGGTTCGACAGCGGGTTCGTTGCTCAGATTCATGGTGCTGCCCAAAGAGTTTATTCCCACCAGCAAGGGATATTTCAGCATCCCTATAGATATATCTGACTTAGTGAGCGGCGCTTACTACTGGCTGATCATTAAAAAAGCCGGGGATGCCGATAACCACTTTCACCTGCATGGTGAAACCATACAAGACTCCTTATATCCTACTTACAGAAGAGCGGGAAACAGCGGAGCCTGGACAGCAGAGAACGCCATCCACTTTGAGGTATATAACGGGGAAACGGGCAACCTTTTGCATGGCATCTATGGCTACAACGCCGTTACCTGGCTTATATGGGACGGTGATCTAATCTCCAAAGCCTACCGGTACCTGCCCCCTGCTTCCGGTTTTATAGGCGGGGTCAGGCAGATCAAAACCTATCAATGGTCAGGCGAGATATTAAAACGGGGGGTGGTGTAATGTTTGGCTCAGAAGAAATTCTGGCTTTTATCCGCAGACAGGTCGGAGTAAGGAACGATGCCGCTGATCCGGCGGGTAGTCTACATGCCAAAATCGGCAACCTGAAAGATGTTATGCAAAATTATATAAAGAACTACACCATCATGCAGTTAAGCACTATATCATCAAACACTAGCGGCTGGAACAGTACTGAACAAAGTGTAACCATCTCCTATAATGGCACAGGTATATTGCAAAACATATATATACAAGCCAGTGGTTCGTCCTCATGGACCAGTAGATGCCGGGCTACCGTAACAGTTGACGGAATGGCCCTACCTGCCTTTGGTTCTGTGAATGGTAGTGTAGCCTGGGGAGCATCTGATGTTATTTTGTTTGCTGATTCAGCGGGGAAACTCAATGTAATTGACAGCAGAGCCAATTTAGCTATCCCCTTTCGCTCTTCCCTATCCGTCACCATATATTTTTCTGTTTCCAGCGGGGGCGGCGGATCTATGGTAGGCAAGCTGGAAATCTACAGGTATTAACGAAGGGAGGCAGACTTGTTGTTTTTAGTATATAACAAGAACGACGGTTTAGTAGTGCAAGCATCTGAGACTGAACCGGTACTGGCTCCGGGACAGGACTATGTCTTTGCCCATGACCCTGAACTTAATTTATCCAATTATGAAGCTATAAAGGTTGTAAATAAAGAAGGATGCCATCTGGAACTGATACCGACTGCTGAATGGAATAACAAAGTAAGCGGCGGCAGAAATATAACGCTGGACGAAAAAGTAGCCAAGCTTGAAAAGTATAGTTTAGTACTGATGGAGGCTGTAGCCAAACTTTCGGAAGCAAATCCCGGCACGGTCAGCACTGAATTGATGGCTGAATTGGTGCTTGCAGGAAGGAGAACCATTGATCAGGTGCCAACTGATATACAAAAGGAAGTGTCAGGCAGGATTGCATCAGCTATCGAATAATCGGCAGCTTAAGTTATTTTTCAGAATGGGCCATGGGGCTCTTTTTTATTGCCAATTTTAAGGAGGACTAACAATGAAAAGCTCATTTCAAATCGCCTTAACAGCCTTTGGCGGCTGGCTGGGCTGGGTCTTGGGAGGCTGGGACGGCTTTTTATACGCGCTGATTACCTTTGTGGTTATCGATTACCTGACCGGCGTCATGTCGGCCATACTGGAAAAACGCCTTTCCAGCGAGGTCGGTGCAAGGGGCATCTTTAAGAAGGTGCTGATTTTTGCCCTGGTGGCAGTGGGCCACATTATAGATACCCAGGTTATAACAAACGGTAGCGCTGTCCGTACCGCCGTCATCTTCTTCTACTTATCCAACGAAGGGATCAGTATTCTGGAAAACGCAGCCAAGATCGGCCTACCTATTCCGGAGAAACTCAAACTGGTTTTGGACCAACTCAATAAGGAGGAAAAGATTAATGGCTAGATTATGTTTTGACTACGGACATGGCGGCAATGACCCGGGCGCAGTATATAAAGGAAGAAAAGAAGCCGATGATGTGCTGAGCCTGGGTCGGGCCGTAGCAGCAGTGTTGAGACGCCATGGAGTAATCATCGATGAGACCAGGACGGCTGATGTTAGTGTAAGCCTGAAAGCTAGATGTGATTTTGAAAACAAGGGTAGCTTTGATTACTTCATATCATTTCACCGTAATGCTTTTAAGCCGGAAACGGCTGCTGGTGTAGAAACTTACACTTATTTAAATCCGGGAGCCAAGTCAAAGGGGCTGGCCGAAAAAATTCAAAGCTCCCTGGTGGGGGTCGGTTTTGCAAACCGGGGGGTGAAAACTGCTAATTATCAAGTCTTAAGAGAAACAAAGGCCCCTGCAGTACTAATCGAAATCGGCTTTATTGATAACAGCCAGGACAATGCACTGTTTTATGCCAAGAGAGATGAAATTATCAAAGCAGTTGCTGGCGCTATCCTTTCCCAACTGGGGTTAGCATACATAGAAGAGAGCCAGAATGGTCTGGAAGAAGCTTTGGAGGTGTTGGTAAGAAACGGTATACTTAAATCCCCCGAATATTGGCTGGAAAATGCCCGGCCGGGTAAAACCATTAAGGGAGAATATGCCGGACTACTTATTGAACGAATGGCTGAATATATTTCGTCTCAACAACATTGAATACTATTATTCTGAAGCAACCGCCCGTGGAGCAAATCATCCTGCTCTGCGGGCCTTTTCTTTTTGTTGGGGTTCGACTCCCGCTAGTTTTTCGCATATCGGTGGGAGGTAATGACGGTGAAATATTTTGATACCGTCCGATTGTTGCTCCTCCTGCGGCTTATACCGAAGGCTTTTAAGGTTTGCCTTCGGAGGAGGTATTGTAATGAATCAACAGCAAAAAGAGAAAATCATTAAAATGCGACGGGACGGTTTAAGCTATTCAAAAATATCGACAGCTCTTGGTATTTCGGAAAATACGGTGAAGTCTTTCTGCCGTAGGAACAATCTTGGTAGTGCTAATAAAGAATTCTTCTTTCAGAGGGACGGAATTCTTTGCCGACAGTGCAGAACCCCCCTTATCCAGACCGCTGGAGTGAAGCAAAAACGGTTCTGTTCGGACAAATGCCGCATGGCCTGGTGGAACGACCACCCGGAAGCCGTCAACCGTAAAGCCATTTATGCTTTTACTTGCCCTATATGTGGCCGTGATTTTGAAAGCTATGGAAATAAGAAGCGCAAATACTGCTCCCGCGCTTGCTACGGCAGGTCGAAGGCGGTGCGGCATGAGTAGTAAGGCATTAGCAGTCATCTACTATACAGCTACCATGGCAGTTTTCAATAGATGGCTTGCAGCAGGCATTATACGAGAAGATGAATTGATAAAAATTGAGGCAACTATCGCTCAAAAATATGGGCTTTCCGAGCGCAGCATATATCGCCAAAACGCTTGATAATATAGGCTTTTGGAGCGAATATGTCATAGCGAAAGGAGGTCATTATGGAAAAGATAGTTACGAAAATATCCCCTTCGGTGCCACCAATCCCTGCTAGATTACGGGTTGCCGCTTATGCCCGCGTATCATCCGGAAAAGATGCTATGTTACAATCTCTGGCAGCTCAAGTCAGCTATTACAGCAACCTCATTCAGCAGCGACTTTATTGGGAATATGCTGGTGTATACGCCGACGAGGCACTGACAGGAACCAAAGACACTCGCCCGGAATTTCAGTGTCTAATTGCTGACTGCAAGGATGGCAAGATTGACCTGATCATTACAAAATCGATATCACGTTTTGCCCGCAACACGGTAACACTTCTTGAAACAGTGCGGGAACTAAAACTGCTCGGTGTTGACGTTTATTTTGAGGAGCAGAATATTCATTCCATGAGCGGGGATGGCGAACTTATGCTAACCATCCTGGCATCCTATGCTCAGGAGGAAAGCCGTTCGGTTAGTGAGAACTGTAAGTGGAGGATTCGCAAGCGGTTCCAGCAAGGTGAGATTGTAAACCTGCGTTTCATGTACGGGTATCGAATCAACCATGGTCAAATTGAAATCGATCAGGAACAGGCCGAAATCGTTCGAATGATCTACGCCGATTACATAAACGGCCTGGGTTGCGATCGGATTGCTGCCAGACTGCGGGAAATGGGTGCGCGAACGTTCAGCGGCAGACAGTGGACAGCAAAGCGAGTCCTAGCCATCCTAAATAACGAGAAGTATTCTGGCAACGCGCTGCTTCAGAAAAAGTATGTAGCCGACCACTTGTCAAAGAAGCTGGTTTATAACCGGGGAATCCTGCCAAAGTACTATGCCGAAGGAACCCATCCGCCGATTATAGACCCTCTCACCTTTCAAAAGGCGCAGGAAATCATGGCTCTACGCCGGGAGAACAGAAATGTCAGGCAAAACCCGGTCAACCGTTACCCATTTTCAGGCTTAATCTTCTGCCCTCGCTGCGGCAAGAACTATCGGCGGGTAACCTACAAGGGGCATGCAGCCTGGAACTGTTCCACCTTCGTCAATTACGGCAAGGATGTCTGCCCAGCCAAACAGATTCCAGAACCAATCTTATTGTCGCTGACCGCTGAAGTGTTGGGCCTACCGGAATTTGATGAGGGGGTTTTCCTATCCAAGATTAAGCAGATGCAGGTGCCGCAAGCAAACAAGGTAATTTATATTTTTCAAGACGGTCATGAAGTTGAAGCCACTTGGCAAGACCGGTCACGCAAATCAAGCTGGGACGACAAAAAGAAACAGCAGGCGCGGGAAAGGGCGCTTGCCTACCAAAGGGGAGATTTGAAGTGAAACCAGCTCGAGCCGTTACTGTTATACCACCAACCATAAACCGCTTTGCGCCGGAAACGATTGGTGTGGCCGCAAGAAAAAGAGTAGCTGCATATGCCCGTGTTTCAACAGATTCTGAGGAACAGCTTACCAGCTACGAAGCCCAGGTAGACTACTACACTAAGTACATCAACGAACGTGCTGATTGGATATTTGCCGGAATCTACACCGACGAAGGTATCAGTGCCACCAATACCAAAAAGCGCGATGGGTTTAAGCAGATGGTTGCCGATGCACTGAACGGGAAAATCGATCTGATTGTTACCAAATCAGTTAGCCGCTTTGCGAGAAACACAGTTGACTCTCTGGTTACGGTTCGCCAGCTAAAAGAAAAAGGCGTTGAGGTTTATTTCGAAAAGGAGAACATTTACACGCTGGACAGTAAGGGGGAGCTTTTAATCACTATTATGTCCAGCCTGGCACAGGAAGAAAGCCGTTCAATTTCTGAAAATGTAACCTGGGGCCAACGCAAACGTATGGCTGATGGGAAAGTAAGCATGCCTTATCGTCATTTCCTTGGCTACGAAAAGGGTGAGGATGGTTTACCTAAAATCGTTGAAAAGGAAGCGGAAACAGTCCGGCTGATTTACAGAATGTTTCTTGAGGGTAAAACGCCTTCAGCCATCGCCAAGCATCTTGGCAATCTGGGCATCCCATCTCCGGCCGGAAAAAAAACCTGGCAAGTGGCGACAGTGATAAGCATTCTGACTAACGAGAAATACAAGGGTGACGCTCTGCTGCAAAAAAGCTTCACGGTAGATTTTCTCACCAAAACCACCAAAGTCAACGAGGGTGAGGTTCCTCAATACTATGTGCAGAATAGCCATCCCGCCATTATTGAGCCGGACGAATTTGATGCGGTGCAGCTTGAAATGGAACGGCGTAAAAAACTCGGTAGGCCAGTCAGTTGCCACAGCCCATTTTCAGCTAAAATCGTTTGCGGTGACTGCGGCGGTTTTTACGGCTCCAAGGTTTGGGGTTCCAACACCAAGTATCGGCGCACGGTATGGCGGTGCAATGATAAGTACAAAAACGATAAACCTTGTTCCACGCCTCATCTTACAGAAGATGAGATTAAGCAGCGCTTTCTGAAAGCATTTAACATATTGATGGGTGATCGGGATGAGGTTCTTAGCAACTGCCACCTAGCCCAAGAAGTCTTATGTGATTGCTCGGCAATTGAAATGGAACTTGCGGAACTGCACCGCGAAATTGAGGTTGTTTCCGAACTCACGCGGAAATCCATTTATGAAAACGCCCGCTTTGCCATTAATCAGGATGAATTTAACGAACGGCACCAGGGATACATGGAGCGGCACCGGATTGCAACAGACCGGATTGCCGAATTAGAGGATCAGCGGCGAAACCGCCAAAATAAATCATTGGTACTGGACGGGTTTATACAGGAAATCGAGACCCGCCCGCTTGTGATTGATGAGTTTGATGAGAAGCTGTGGTTGGCAGTCATTGATAAAGTCATAATCCATGATGCTAATGCCATCCATTTTACGTTCAGAGACGGTACGGTAATTAAAGTTTAATAATATAAACAACTATCCGCAGGCTGGCTGCAATTCCGGTCCTGCGGTTTTTTATTTTGGGCAGGATAAATAATCTATAATATTTGCATAGAGTGAAATTCATTTTATTTCCAGAGGGGGGATGAGCATGCTAACCATCGATGAGTATATTGCCAAGATGAAGAGAACCGACAAAATGGATGAATTCGATTATTTAAAGCAGTCCGAGAATATGGCCGCAGTAATTAAATATGTTATGACCTACTTTAATGAATACCTGACCCTGGAGACTTGTGATGCAGAAGCTATCAAAATGAAGCACAAGAGGGACAAGCTGGAACAAGAGATCGAAAACAAATACCCAAAGAGCAAGGAGTTCATACTTGATTTTTATATGCAGCAGAGGATTGGCATTCACAAAGAGGTAAAAAAGTGGCTTGAAGATCTGTCCTACTACCCGTTTTTCTATTCAGAAGACGATTTTTCGTCGGCAGCCGTGGACTTCTGTTCAGGCTATAAGCTCAAGAATGGAAATATGAATGAATACCGCAGTAACATACAAGTATTAATGGCGGAGATTAAACAATGTGATACTGAAGAACCTGGGCCTTCGGAGATGATTCACCTGGACAGCAGCCTGGTTGCATGGGTTCGGGACACTTACCGACAGTATGGCGTTAACTTATTTTCTTTTGCGTATGATCATGCCTATTCTTATTATCAGCGATATGTGAAATATGAACGTGGCCAGTGGGGTGAAGGATCTTATTATGTGAACAATTATAATCACCGTTATAATAGCAATCCTTTTGATCTTGACCGGATCTATGAAGATAACAAACACCGGCCGTTCCTGCAAGACAAGCGGGGGGAACTGGAAATGCTGGTCATGCACGAATGGCTGTTTGGCATGGTGTATGATGATGATTACTGGCCTGAATACGTTAACCTATGCGTGGATAGAGGGAGAGTGAAAATAGTCCAGCACATAAACGCCCTATTGCCAGTTACACAGGCCGGGCTAAAATACCCTGATGATGTACAATGTGAGACTGAATACATTGTGTTAATGAATGGCGAACTAAAGAATCCGCCTAAGGGAGCTTATATTCTAAGAGCAGATGAAACCTTAAATAATTCTAGTGTGTGGCAAGACACGGAAGCAATAACATCATTGACAAAAAGTTTAAACGAAATATTTAAAATATATGGTACACCGAAGGTACTAGAATTAGCTGCTCCGATGAAAACGAATTCATTTGACGAAGAACTGTTTCTTACCTGTTGCAGCATTATTGAAAAGAAGATGAAAAAGCATACGGGTATGAAAGTAGCGATTGTAAATGGGCTGGGTAATCAGAGGTCAAGGCCGAACAGCTACATCTCAACAATTGAAGACATAATGAAATTGAAGGTTCAGCTACGGGAAAGGAAGATGCGCCTGCAATTCTCAATTGATTTTCCCGCTCTATTGGCAGGTAAAAGGAACAGCTATAGCCAAGGCGAGATATTAGGGGCGCTTACAAAAATGAAAAATTCAATCGTGAGCATACATATCACCAATACCCAAAATCAGCCTTCTTTCCACTCAAAACTTAGAAAAATCGGCGATGATTCGACCGCTGAGTACCTGCATAAATTTAAATATCCATCCTATGACGATTTCTATACTATGCTCAGAACAGTTTTTAACGACAATCAGCGGCGGTACATGATTCCTAAAAACGTCGCTAATGATGCCCAACTGGAAGAATTGGTTGACAATTTGCTGCGCGCGGGATTTGCGTTTTGTTGTGGGGGGAATCAGTAATGTATGAGCCACAAGATATTCAGCAGATGAGACTAAAATTGTATGAAGAAGTATGGTCCGAGCCCATGACAACTGTTGCTGTAAGATATGGGATTTCAGATAACGGCTTGCGTAAAAGGTGTAAAGCACTGAATATACCGCTGCCACCAGTGGGGTACTGGGCAAAAGTAAAGGCCGGGAAGCCTGTACCGGAACAGGTTCCCTTGCCCCCTACTATATATAATAGTAATAACGCAGACAAATCTGACGGGTCAAAGCCGCAGGCCCAAAAGAAGGATAGCATTTTACGTTTCGTCGATACTGAAGAATTCTCCCTTGAACAGTTAAGTAACATGCAGGATTTTGACTTGCTTTTGCCCGGCTCGTTTGAAGATTTCTCAAATTGGTACAGCAATATTAAAGTGCCAGGCCGGATACAGGACTACCATGCTTTAGTTTCAAAACATCAATCAGAAAGGGAATATCGGGAAGCAAGAGATAAGGAACATCCTTTCAGAGATAAAGGTATCAAAATATGGAGTCCGGTTGAAAAAGTAAAGTACCGCGACAATGAAGCCGTAATCCCCATTAGTGTATCAAGCAGGCAATACAACCGTGCCTGCAGAATTGCCGATACTATTCTAAAGTCCTTTCAGGAATTAGAAGCTAGGTTTTCGGTTGAACGTGGTAATCAGGATAACATAACCATTACGCTGTTAAGTAGCGACTTGTCTTTTGAAATATTTGAGCACAAAACAAAGCGGCGATACCTAAGTGAGCAGGGTGTCCTACAAGACTTAAGGCCGATATATGAAGAGGTTTACGATGGAAGGCTTCAAATCAATTGGACAGTTCATAAAGCAGGGTATTATTCAACCGACAAATCTGCTTCTACTATCTTGTCGTATAGCGATTCGGATGAAGAACGGCTGGAGGATCAGATTCCTTCCGTGGTTCTTGAGGTATGCAAACTATGTTTCAATAATGAAATAATTAACAGAGTCGAGCAGAAAAAACGGGCGATTCAATTTGAAATTGAAAGAAAAAAACGGATCGAGAAGGAAAATATTGAAAGACAGCGGAACTTAGAGGAAAAGAGACAAGCACAAATAGATTCCCTGATCAATGAACTACCGAATCATGCAAATAATTGGTTTAAGCGCAATCAGCTTTTGAGATACGCTGATGAACTAGAGAATTTTCTTGTTACATGCCAAGAGCAAGAGACAATCCAATTACTGCAAATATATATCCAGTTGGTTCGGGAGAATGCAGATATATACAATCCTCTAAGTAATATACTCGATAAAATGCGGACCATTGAACTGCTGGAAAGTAGTTAATTAAATGAAAGGATAATGATAATGTACAAAGGCGATATGTTGTTTCAAAGTTTACTAAAATACGATTTTAATCTATACCGTAGTGAATTAGATGTACCTTCGTACCTCGAAGACCATTTTAATAAATATATTCAAGATATTGAGGAAGCTGCTGCCGGGAGTAATCCTTTTCTCGGCAGTGATTTTTGTTCCCGAGTTTTGGATAACATCTCAGTTATCCAGTGCATTTGTGATGGAATAGTGGAAATTGCGCACATAAATCGAAATGGGCGAATTAAGGATGCATACGAAAATGCATACACGCTCTTTGCTTCAATGGAACCTTATTATCTTGAAAGATTTTCTTGGGCAGGCCGGGATGGGGATTACTATAGAATTAGAAGTGGTGATTTTCGGATAAAACCTGGGGAAGATAGCAAAAAGAAAAAAGCAAAAATGTTTCATATAAAAGATAGTAAACGCAATCTCATTGGGGCTTACCGCTTTAGCATCCCTGGTTTTCCTTGTCTGTATTTAACTAGCGGATTCGAACTTGGGTGGTTTGAATCTGGAATGCCAAAAATGTTTAGTTATTGTAGGATGCATATTGAGGAGAGCGGCGAAAATGCACTGAGGCTTATTGATATATCTAACCGTCCGGTAGATCTATTATCGGACATTTACGTATGGATTTTAAATGCAAAAGAGGACCTCAATAAGCAGCAGAATATAAAAGAATATTTGCTGAACTATATTATTACCTATCCCTTAGCAGCGGCTTGCTCAATAAAAGTGAAAGATAGAGGCGACAGGTTTGTTGAAGAATACGTTATTCCTCAAATGTTCATGAACTGGATAAGAGAGAACGGGGGATATGACGGGATTAGATATAAATCATCCCTAAATACAACATTAGTCCAAGGGATGGGAGCAGTTAATATTGCACTTCCAGTAAAAAAATTTAGGGATGATGGCCTTTGTGAAAGCCTGACATCGAAAATAGCTGTATCAGATATAGCATATTTAGACGTTAACGAAGATTTCAAAAAATATCAGCAGCATCTTCATGATATCAATGATTACAAAAATGAACTTTGGATGAAAATGGTCAGTGATACCTACTATTGTGGATATAAGCTTAAATTGGTAGATATTTGTGAGAATGTCTACATGACATATAACTCGATCATAAATGGTAATAATTTGAATGAAGTATTACTTCACCAAATTGAGTGTTTAGCTGACTATATTTATATGTTTCATGAATACAAAGACAGTATTATCAAAAGGAACATCGAAGAAGTAAAAAGAATGTATCCAACAATTGATGAAACGAAGCTTCAAAATGAAATATCAGTAGATATTGATAGGTTCTATGCGTTGGTCACAAAGGTGATCCTTAAGCATGCAGTCTTTGGATTTTCTAAAGAAGCTCTCAATAACTTTGAGAAGATATGATGTGTTGTTTCGTGAAGTGAAGGAACTGGAAATGCTTGAATACATTCAGCCTATGCACACCCCCTGACGAAAATGCACCCCCCTATCCTTAGATCGTTGAAAGATTGACCAGGGGTGTGCATTTGTATCATTTTATAGTAGGGTAGCCAGATTATCTACCATCTATTGATAAAAAGAATAATTTTATCCACAGGTGGTTTTTGTTTTGCATGAAAGTCCAGTAATTAAGCCGTTTTTGCATTTTAGCGGAGCGGCTTTTGCTGTTTTGCGGTAGGTTATTTTGGCCGTGACAAGATATAACCTCTACATTTTTCTTGGCTTGGCATGGGTAATTAATCGTTAAAGAACACGTACCCCGGTTTCATTTTCCACATCTCTGAGCGCCCCTAAGTATGCTACTCGAATAGCCTCAAATGTTTCTGCTGAAGTAATATTTCCCTTAACGGGACCACCCCATATCTTGTAACGTATTTTCTCTTTGCTATCATTTGTTTGAACTGTGTAGTAGCGAACTTGAAATTCACCTTTTGTTGTGTCCTAAGGATTCCAAATCAATTAGAGTCGGACTTAAATTTTGACAATTGGAATTCAGACTATTTTATTGATATCCCAGCAACAATGAATATAACATTATAGAGTTATAAGGAGTAGTCTATGCGCTTATGGTCAATTCAGCCGGAAAGCCTATATATGAAGTTAAAAGAGGAAAAGGTTCTTTATTGTGATCCGGCGCAATCTGAACTAATTTCTGAATATAGCTTTGGCCCCGCTTATGTTTGGCTTGCAGGGCAAATGGTTTTACGTGTTGGGCGACCGCCTGTGGGTGTGAAGTATCCGTTTTGGGCGTGGCATACCATGGAGTGGAAACATCGGAAGCCTGATCTACGTCGCACGGAGTTTCGCAGCTATAGTGAAAATCAGGTCTGTATTGAACTTGAAGTGCCGGATAAAGACGTACTGCTCAGCAACGAGGACATGTGGCATCTTGTATTGAATGATGGCTATTATGGAGACTATTCAAACGAACGGGAATATGAAGCGGAGGATAATTGGTACAACAGTTTACTTCCCGCTGAGCAATTGAGGATAAAACAAAAATCATGGGAGAAGATATTTGACGTCTCACCGCCGTGGGAGAATGAATGGGAAAGTCATGGAAAATATATTCAGGCAACCTTTTGGGAACTTCGGCTTGATCAAGTGATAGAAGTACGCCATTTCAAGGGAAGGAAAAAATATTGAAAAGTTGCTTGCTCTGCAATTTTTCCTCAAGCATGGGTGAGTTGAGTACTGCACTGCATTCGGACTCAAGTATGGTACTATAAAGAATACTTTACTTTACAGAGGAGGGTAGTGCATGAAGCATCCTGCCAAAGTAAGGTTTGTCGGCAATCGTGAAGATTACTAAGCAATTCTCGGATTTTGATTATCTGGTTATGGACGAGAGCCATGATTGTTATTTCTATTTATCCGATTACTTTGAAGTCGTGAGCAATCTATAAGGATTACTGGATAAAGCAAGAGGACAATACGTCTATGAGTGGTCATCGCTTTTTTATGATGGAGATGAGGAAACCGGTGTATAATTTTAAGGTCTGGAGTACCAAGAGAGATTATTAGGATTATGGCAAATGTTTCATTCAGAACATAGAAGGGAAGTGCGAAATGGCGAACAAAAGCACTTGGCCAACGGGCAACAGATAGTTCCCTTTTTAATATGATCCGCCAATTCATGCAAGAGGAATCAACTTTTTGGTGGTAGTAATCCGGAGGGTGAAAGTACCGCCGAAGTGATTCCGTAGAACATAATAGACCAGATGTTCCTTCCGCGATTTATGGCAGCTTTTCATATTGATATTCAGAGGTTTTTTGGTGTCTTACATAACCGTCTTTGCCAAAATATAAATGCTGTTAAACGGAAACCAGCAGTTAAAACAAATACCGTGTCCTTCAGCCTTTTGCTATAATTTAGAAGTGAGGCGGGTGCAAACCTCGTAGATAATCAATGCGACTGCCCTTATGATTGGGGAGAGTATTGCAAGCACCAAGCGGCGGTATTTTTTGCTTTACGGGATATCAAGAATAAGATAGGTTCGAACAATACGGACGCGGAAGCGGTTCATCAATCCGTTCCAAAGAAAAGAAAAGCGCCCGATATGAAGAAAATACTTTCTGAGAGAACGAAAGATGAACTTGTTAAATTTCTCCTGGCGATTGCAGCCGAGTATGAAGAAATTAAGCAGCGTATAGAACTGGATTTTAACGATGGAAACGATGAGGATGAAATACGCAAATCCATGATGCTTATGCGCACCTTTATCAGAAACAATTCGGATCGGCATGGGTTTGTTGCCTGCGGAGATACCTGGGAGGCGGTCAAGGGCGCTGATCTGGTGTTGGAAAAAGCCCGATCTGCTTTGGCAAAGAATAAACCCATGCATGCTTTAGAGCTGGCTCTTTGTGTTATCCATGAAATTATGGATTTGCTTGAGGGCGCAGATGATTCCGACGGGGTAGTCGGAGGGGAAATTGAAGAAAGCTTGACTTTTGTTCGTGAAGTGGTTAAAGATGAAGCATTAAGCCCAGTTGATAAAGAAAGCAATTTTCAGAAGCTGATAGAAGAAGCGGCGCATGGGCGATATGAAGGTTGGACCGACTGGAGGCTGGATCTTCTTGGCAGTTGTTCGGAGCTTGCAGGCACCCTGGTTTTACGAAATAAATTGGAAAATCATTTGGTATTAATCATAAAAAACGAAAGAGAGGATTCGTGGAGCGGCAGTTACTTTGCAGAAAGAGTTGTTCTAATCAGGTACCGTATGATTGAACAGTATGACGGGCAGAAAGCAGCGCAGGAATTTATAAGACAGAATCTTCACTATCTGGAATTCAGGAAAATGGCGATAGAAAATGCTATGAGGAAAAAAGACTATGACGCGGTGATTAAGCTTACACTTGATGGAGAAAAGAAGGATAAAGACAGGCGCGGGCTGGTAGATCAGTGGAAGAAATACCGGTACAAGGCGTTTCAGCTTTCCGGCAACCTTGATGATTTGCGCGGGATTGCCATGGAATTTATTCTGGATGGTAGTTTTGAATATTACGAGGAATTAAAAAAGAGCTATGATTCCGGTGAGTGGCTTTCTGTTTATCCCAAGATAATTCTTCTGCTGGAAAATCAGAAAAAAACATATCATGATATATATAACCGTATTCTCATAGAAGAAGGAGAAAAACAAAAGCTGCTTGCCTATGTTAGAACGAGGTCGTCAATGATAGAGCTTTTTTATAAGCAGCTTATTCCTGAATTTAAGGAAGAGGTATACACTCTGTTTCTGCAACATATTGAGCAGACTGCTGCCAGTGCGGGCAACAGGAAAGATTATAAGGGAGTATGTGCTATTATCCGTAATCTGAAAAAAGCAGGTGGGCAAGAGCAGGCTTCAGAAATTAAACAGAAGCTTTTTAACAAATATGTCAATAGACCTGCGTTCAGAGATGAGTTGTCAAGGGTATAAGGGAACACATAATTGAAGTTTCCCCCCCAGGTCGGGATATTGTTACGACTATATAAACTACTACTTTTTGGCTTTTTAATTAAGATAAGATTCTCTATAATTTTGATAAACTAACTGAAGCTGGCATCTTTTTACCTAACTTCGTATACATATCCACAGTATTTAAAGTGCAAATGAATAGTAATATCACTTTAACCCACCATTACTTTCTCAACGTAATTGTGGGTTAAATTTTTGCATCATTAATATCTTTAAGAGACAGCCGATCGATATTGGAAAATAATTGTAATAATATGTGGACCTTGATATAATTAGAGTATATTTTGTTATAAGGTATATATTAAGTATTATTATATGGGGGTTTTTAGTGTTCCAATTAATTTCTAACTAACGGGAAATAAAATTAAGAGTTTTTTTGAAACTTCCCCAAAGGAGGCGTTTGCAATGTCACAAGATGAGGCTGATAAGAAGACCATACGTAAAATTATTGAGAATTACAAAAACCTAGAAAAATCTTTAGTTAGTCAACTATGTCTGGAGACCCCTGGGCATCATCCTACCACCGGGACCTACCGAGAAGCCGTCTGGAAAAGCATGTTTGAACAAATTATTCCCCGTAAATTCTGTATCGACCAGGGTGTATTTATTATTGATTCTTACGGCAAGATTTCCGCTGAAGTAGATTTGGCTATATTCGATGAACAGTATACCCCGTATATTTTTAACTATGGAAAGATAAAGTTTATTCCAATTGAGGCTGTAGCGGTGGTTATCCAGTGCAAAAGTCGGGAATTAGATTCTAAGGCTGCTAATTTAGAAAAATGGGTGGATAGCATTGTAAAACTTAAAACTTCTCTGGCATCGGTTGCCAGAATAATTACGGGTTTAGTAAATAACAATCCTGAGAAGACACCATCTTCAAAAGAGAAGAAATCCCAAACTTCAACAAGGCCCATAAGAATTCTTTGTTCTACTACCAATAAGAATATTCCAAAAAAAATATCAAATTTATTCGATATTTCATTAAGTATTAATGATAAGGATAATACCCTTAAGAAAACAATGCCTCAGGAAAAAAACAATTATGAATGGTGGTATCAAGAATTAAATCATTATGGCTTAGAGCGTTTTGGTGACGATAAGAAATACCATAAGGATTTTATTAAAGAAAGTAATCCTCCGGTTAATAAATCTTTTGAGGTTTTAAAAATAACTGAAAAAGACGGGCAAGAAAATGTTATATTGTCTCTTATCTTTCAGCTCAATCAAATGCTGATGCTTATTAATAATCCCATGTTGTTTCCACATGAAGCCTATGCGGAGCAATTTAAGACGGTAGGGAATGAATTACCGGACAAGTAGAACCACCTAAATGAAATGCAAAGGGGTGAATGGCGTGGCTGTACTGGATATTGTAGAGATCGGCAGGAAGCAGGCTTATATCTTTGCCAGCAACCGTTTAAAGGAAATTGAAGGTGCTTCCATGATTATTCGTCATGTCAGTGAGCGGTTGCCCAAAGAACTGTCCTTACCGTATTTCGGGAAAAACAACGTGATTATGGAAGGCGGAGGACATAGTATTTACCAGTTCAACACCAGGCATGAAGGGTACGAATTTAATCGCATGCTGTCCCGGACGGTGCTAAAACAGTTTCCCGGGCTTCAGTTTTATTGCGTAATGGTAGATTTTAACCCGGAGGCGGATCTTCTGTCCGATAAGATTACAGAATTATCTGAAGCGTTGGCACAAAAGAAGAGCGGACATGCCGGGTCGCTGAGGCAATATTCCTATGGGATTGAAAAGTTGTGCGAATCTACCCGACTGCCGGCAACGGAGATAGTTACTATTAAAGATGAAGTCCGATTTGTGTCCGCCGAAATCTATGCCAAACTTAAATTTGCTCAGGACAATAAGCTGGAGGAATACTTTGCGGATTTACAATTAAGCGGCTTGCCGGTGCAAATGACCAGTGATACGGATGTGCTGGAGGATGGGGAGAGGAGTAAGGTAGCTGTTATCCATTTGGATGGCAACCGGATGGGGGAGAAAATTGCTAAATTTCGAGAGTTGTATCAAATCAAGGAGGGTGAATCAGTAAGGGACTATAATCAAAGATACCGGGAGGCCTTTCGGCAGTTCAGCAATGACATTGACACCAAGTATAAAGCAGCTTTTAAAGCGGCGATGGTAGACCTATATAGTCGGGTTCAGGTGTCTGACGAGCCGATAGCATTAAATACTTATAACGAAAATGGGATTCCGGTCCGGCCGATTATTTTTGCAGGGGATGATATTTCTTTTATTGTTCCGGGACCCCTTGGCGTAGAGGCCGCGCGAATGATGCTGGAAAAACTACAACAGGATAAGCTGGAAATTGACGGCGGCCCAGGTTCCCGCAAAGTATCCATGACCTTGCATGCTTGTGCCGGTGTGGCCATTGTCAAGTCCGGCTATCCCTTTGCCCGGGCTCATGAGATGGCTGAACAGCTTTGCCGGATGGCGAAGACCAGAGTGCTGCAGGATGGTTTTGAACGGCTTGAGGAAGGCGATGCCTCGGCGCTCGATTTTCATATTTTGCATGGAGATTGGTCGGGCTCAATCAGGCAGCAGCGGGAGGAAGATTACCTGATGAAAGATGCGAATAATCAAGCCTATTCCCTGACATTGAAGCCCTATTATGTGATGAGCCCTTCAGCCCGTCAGTCCGTCAGCGGTTTATTCAACCAGTTGGCAACTTTTCAGGTTGCTTGGGAGCGGATGACCGATAAAGAGAAGATAGCCAGAAGCAAGATTAAAAAACTGCGGGAATGTATTAAACGGGGACCGGCGGAAACGAAACGATTTATCCAATTGAATCAATTGGAGGATTATTTGATGGGCTTTAAAGATACGCCGCTGGAACAAGGGGAGATCTTTACTTATGAGCGCTGCTGTCCATATTATGATGCCATCGAAGCGATGGATGATGTGCTTTTATTTCCACGAGAGGAGCGGGAGTTATGAGTTGGTCAGCACGAATTCATTTGAAATCGGAGGCCATATTCGGCAGCGGGCAATCTACGCCGGGGGAAGTGGATCTGGAGGTTTTGCATGATGACTATGGTTTTCCTTACTATGGATCGAGAACGCTGAAAGGCCATTGGCTGGAGCAAACAAAACTGGCGGCCAAGGTGTTGGGTCAAGGGGCGGCGTCAAGGGCAAAGGCTGCTGAACTGGCTGCTGTTGTTGACCGTTGTTTCGGGCAGGGAGGTATAACTAATGCTCTGCCGGGTGCAATTCATTTGAACGATGCGCAAGTAGCGCCGGCCATCCGTGCTTTGTTTGCTACGGCAATTCAAAAACAACAGCTTACTTCTTCCGAAGTGTTCAATTCCATGACAGATATACGCAGGTTTACAGCGATCAATGACGAGACGGGCACGGTAGAAAAAAGGTCTTTGCGTAAATTTCGAATAATTCGGAAGGATCTTGTGCTGGAGGCGGAGATTGACGGTTTGGATTGCTTGCGTGGACATGAAATTGGACTATTGGCTGCGGGATTAAGCAGTCTCCGCTATTTGGGAACAATGAAACACCGCGGCAAGGGATGGGTTCGTTGTGCCTTAATCCATAAAGGAACGGATGTCACAGCAAAGTATATTCAGGAATTACGGGAGTGGGTGACTACATCATGACCGTTTATTATTACTATGAGTTGAAGACGCTCCAGCCTCTTAAGATGGGGGGAACGGGGTCTCAGGCAGATAATGAGACAGCCCTTGATTATATCGCGGGTTCTGCTTTACGGGGTGCATTTATTGGAGCTTATGTGCGGGAAAAACCTGAAATTCAATTGTGTAGAGACAGTCTAATGCGCAAGCGATGGCTGGAAGGGGATTTAAGGTTTCTCAATGGTTATATAAGTATTGACGGACAAAGAAGCCGGCCATTCCCGGCCTGCCTTTGTATGACCAAGAATAACCGGAAGCTTTTTAGCGAGCAGAATCAGCCGGCGCCTGTAGTTAACTCACTGGACCACTTGATTGGCGAACAGATGGAACGGTTGCCTGCCGCCGGTTTTATTTCGGATTGGACTGCGGAACAAATTACCTGGCATCAAACGAAAATGACGGCTAAACTGCACATTAACTTGCAGGGGGAACAAACCCGCTTGTATCGCTATGAAGCCATTGCCGCAGGGCAAACCTTTATTGCTGTAGTGGCTGTGGACCATGAAGATGACGAGATCAAGACATTTCTGCAGTCATTTACCAATAAAATCATTTATTTAGGCGGTTCCAAAAGTAATGGCTACGGCAAATGCCGGGTGATCAGTGTAACCAGACGGACAGAAAATCCTGAATATGGAGATAATTGGCCGGTTTTTTCCCAGACGCTTTATGTCTATTGTCTATCCGATATTATCGTCCGGGATGAAAAAGGACGTTTAAGTTCACGAATACCGGAGCACATTTTGGCGGCAGGTCTAGGTGTGGATAAGGCTTTTCTGGAGTCTGCTGCCGTACAAACCATTACTACGGATGGATTTAATCAGAAATGGGGTGCGCGGCTGCCGAAGCAGCAGGCAATCCGGAAAGGAAGTATCTTTAAATTTCGTTATGAAGGCAACATAGATCAATCAAAAGCGGAGCAGTTTTTGCACCAGGGGATTGGGGAAAGACGTGTTGACGGGTTTGGACGGATTGCCTTATTACCGGACATGAAAGTGGAGTTGGTGGGCAAAGGAGAGGCTCTGCCCATGTCCCGGCAGGTTTCGGACTTCCGGCTTAATCAGGAAGAACTCAGGCAAGTACAGCAGATGCTCAAGCGCGTGATGATGCAGCGAATTCGTGCTGGTTTGGAAAACCGGATTTTGGAATGGTCCCAGGATAGCGATGACAAAGCGATTTCATCATCACAACTGGCACAATGGATGGATCTTTTTAATCGTGCGAAAGGGCTGGCGCCGGATGCGGGTAAGGCGGAAATTGAACAATATATCCTGTATTTGGAGAAGCGGGGGAAGGAGCAAAAAGGGAAAAGCGAAGAAACCGAAAGAGCCAATCAAAGGGTATTGCATTCGCTAAGGGACGCACGAATTGGCAAAAAACCGTGGTTGGAGCAAATCCACAGCTATATACGGCAGGCGGATGACGTGGATGAACTGATCCATTCCTTACAGTTGCCGGAGTTGAGTATTGCGGGACAGGAGGCCAAGGTCTTGTTGTCTAAAGAAGAGGTGTATTGCCTCAACATGGAAATGTTATATCAATACGTGCGGGAACGTCGAAGATTAGCTAATTTTAAGAAGCAAAGGAGGCAGAAAGTATGAGTTGGAAACAGTATGTGACCGTACTGCTTTTTGAAGCAACAAATGTCGGACCTTTGCATGTGGGAGACCAGGATGGAGAACTGCTCATGGATGGGGAAAGCGGTTGCGCTATGATCCCGGGCAGTTCTTTGGGGGGAGCGTTGCGAGCCTGGTTGAAACAAAGCGGTGCAGTGGAACGCCAGGTATGGCTCTCCTTGTTTGGCAGTCCTAAGCCGGATGGAAGACGCCCATCGAATTTGTATGTTCACGATCTGGTTAGTGAAAAAATAGCCCTTAGGGAAGAGCGCCCGGGTGTGCGTATTCATGGAGCCGCCGGTGCGGCTGTAGACAAATTGGAACGGATATATATTGCTCCGGGAGCCGTATTTCGAGGTAGACTGGTGTGGACTGCGGCCCATGAAGAACAGAACCAAGCCTATGCTCAGGCCATAGAAAAGTGCTTGCAAGCCTTACATCAAGGCATTGTTCGCCTGGGAGCTTTCAAGAATGCCGGCGGTGGACGGCTGTCCATTAACCATATCTATAGGAATACTTATAATTTAAATCAGCTGGACGATTACTTTGATTTTTTGCAGGAGGACGGGGAGCAAACAACCACGCTCAAGGGGCGGTGGATGAAAAGGATTATGGATGAGAATGTTTCCCTGCCCGGTTATAGGTACACCTTGAAGGCTAAAATCGTTTCTCCATTATTGATTCGCGGGGATGAATTTTCCTGGCCGGGAGAACCGGACGCAGCTCCTATTCGTACGGCAGATGGCAAGTGGTATATCCCGGGAACCAGTTGGAAAGGGGCCCTTCGCCACCAATTATGCCGCATTGTGCATTATTACGGTCGTCCCGAATTGGAAGAACAAGCTTTTGGGAGCGATGCGGAGCCGTCGCCAGGAGATAAAAAAGCCAATGGCGACCGGTATGGGGGTATTGTCCAGGTAATGGACGCCATGATTGAAGAAGATCAACAATTGGAGCGGCAATGGGTAGACTATTTTGGAATTCACATTGATAAATTTACCGGCGGTGTGATAAACGGGGCATTAAAACAGGAAAGAACAGTTCGGGGAAAAGTTACTTTTGATTTGTTTTTGCAGCCCGGTAAACAAGGGAAGGATTATGAAGCGATTGCCGGAGCGCTGTTATTGGCGCTGCGGGATTTGGCTGAAAAGGGCTTCGCATTGGGAAGCGGCTCTGCCAACGGGCGGGGCTATCTGTGTGGGGAAAATTTGCAGATTGCCACGCCGGAGGGGAAGGTGACGGTTCATTTCGGCGACCGCCGGGTGGATAATGAAAATTTGGCCAATCATTGGATTTGTGCGTTAAAAGGAGTGAGTTAAACATGGACAAGACCCAAGGAGTTAAATTGACGCCGGTCGCCCCGTCCGAAGTGAGTAAGGAATGGCTTGCGGATCAAGGAATGACCCAGGCGCTACTCTATTATTGGGACCATATAGAAGCATATCCTTATCATGCGCCGTCTCCCCGGGAAATTGAGATGGAGCAGTTGTTTGAAGCCTATTGGTTCGGCGAAACGGTAGCCGTGCATTTCTACCGGCTGGATCATGGCTGGCAGGTCATTTGGTGTACTGAAACGGGGACTGAGGAATGTTTGGATGAACGCCAATTTATTCAGAGGATGGACGATTTTGGGAAAACGCTTTGTATTCGCAACTATTTGGAAGCGGATGAGGATGGACAGTTTCATGTTGTGTACACAAGACCGTTGAAACTGGAAGCGAATTTGGGATCATCAAAGGGAGGCGAGTGACATGGCTAAATTTAATCGGGATCAGCATCCGTCAGATAAATCTTCCAACTCCTCCCATGACGCCAGGCAAAGTAAGGGGAATTTCGAATATGTGGGCGCGCCGTACAATTTTATTGATTTTCCCCGGCGCTGGGTTGCCCGGTATGACGGTTTTGAGCAACTGCCTCCCCATGATCGTTATGGGGACGGATTGCTAAGCGGCAGCATTGACTTGAAATGGAAGGCGGAAACGCCGGTATTTATCGGGCATAAGGAAGAAGGGTTTTTTCGTAACCACCAAGGTTTTGCAATTCCGGGCAGCAGTATGCGGGGGATGATTCGCAGTCATATCCAGATATTGGGCATGTGCAATTATCGTGATGATATCGAAAACCAATGGTTTCTGTACCGGGATATGGCCAGTCGAAATCAAAGGCTTAAAGCACAGTATCGAGCCAACCTTGGTATTGTTTCGCACAATATACAAAGCGCCCAGCAGCAGGAACGGGGAGCATTACCGGATAAATTGAAGGCGGGCTATGTGGAAAAAGGAGAGGATGGGAAATACTACATCTTTCCGGCTCAGCAGGATAAAAAAGGGGTCCAAATGTACCGGATTTCTGAAAGGCATCTGAGAAGAATGAAGCTTCCTCCAGACAAGGTTAAATTGATGTATAAAAAAGAGTTTTGGGAGCAGGACATAAACAAATTGACACCGCAAGACATAAATAAAGAATACTACGATAAGCACGGGTATAGGCCTTATTATGTACCGGTCTGCTACACCATGGATGCTGCCAAGGGAAAGGTTGGCAAGATTGTAATAAAAGATGCCGTTTCAGCAGAAGGTCAGATGGAAGAGGGCTATCTTCTTTCATCGGGGTATATGTACGCGGGGAAATCGGGCAAATTAACGCACTATATTATTCGAGCGGCTGAAGAGAATATCCCCGGACGGGCCATTGACAAGACCTATGTCGATGCCTATAATACCGATTTGATACGTAAGAAATATAAAGGCAACGAAAGACTGGACAAGGAATATGAATTTTACCATTTGCCCGAGGAAGCGGGCAGGCGCAAACCCATTTTCTATGTGGAGACTGCCGGAAAGATCACGTATTTTGGTTTTACACCGTATTTGCGTATTTTCTACGATTATAGCGTGCATCAAGGCATCCCTCAAGCCTTTCGTGCGGGGGATCAACTGGATTACTGCAAGAGCCTGTTTGGTTTCAGCGCGTATCCTTCTTCTAACGATGGAGAATTGGCAGAGCCGGACGCCGTTCAGGCTTACAAAAGCCGTATTTCCTTTGAGGATATGCAGGCCGTTGGCAACCCGTGTGAGATGGACCCCATTCCTTTGATCCTTGCCGAGCCGAAGGCGACGGCTTATCCCCTGTATTTAAAGCAGCCGGATGCCCCTAGCACCGGAGAATTGGCAACATACAATGAACCTAACTTTACCATCCGTGGCATGAAGCGCTACTGGTTTAAAGAGGAAGAGCGCCTTGAAAAAAACCATAAGAAAAACGACAGAATTTTATCCTATTTGCGACCCTTACCAAAGGATACATACTTTCAAGGCCGGATACGTTTTTCCAACCTTGCCCAGGATGAATTGGGTCTGCTTTTATGGGCTATTATGCTGGAAGCGGAAAGCAAAGTGCAAATCGGAAAGGGAAAACCTTACGGTTATGGCCGCATGAAGCTGAAACGAGAGGAGGTCATATTGCAGCTTGAGGATTTGGCGATAAAATATGGGAGCCGCCTTACTTTTGCTTCAGATTATTTGAAACCCGGCTGTCCGGAAAAATACATTCAAGCCTATTGGAAATATATGCAAGAAAAATATCAAATTGACATTAGACAGGAGCCTCATGTGCAGTCCTTTTTAATGATGGCAAAGCAAGTGCTGCGTAATGAGCAGGTAAGGTACATGGAAATTGAACGACAAGCTAACGGAGAAAAAAATAATGAATACAAAGGACTTCATCCACTAAGTTCGGTGAAGGATGTCGTCGAAGGAAAAGTAGTCAGACGGGCCACAGTGAGGAGAAGCAATAAATCTTCTGGTTCGTCCGGTATTACAGAAAATGGGGGAAAAAGTAAAAGTTCCCGGTCAAAGACCGTAACGGGCTGCGAAATATCTGCAACGGATAATCATAATGAACTGCAGGTCAAGGATTTACCCGCTTGGAAAGTGAAGTTAATGAATATGGTTAACACAGGAAAAAATGACTAATAACAATTAAAATCTTTCCCGCAGCTGTACAGCTTCCTTAGACTTGTTTGTGGGCTCCTTTGGCGAATTTATTCTACCAAATGACCTCAAGCTTGTCTTTTTCTTTTTGTGCACTTTATTGTACGTTATCTTCTGCATGGTCGTCTAGATAATGTGGGTCACTCATTCTCCATTTTCCTTTAATTATAGTTATAAAGACATATGGCCAAAATTTGTGTCTTGACAATGAGGGGCATTTACAGAAGTCCTTGAATATTTTAGAGCAAAAAAGTTGTGGCCTATAGATTTTCAAAATATGGTAAATCAACTCATATAAAATTGATGATAACAGAACAATTTTGCAAAAATTTATCTTCTTAGGGTCTTAATCTGATTTATCGGATTAAAGGGGGAACTTCCTTGTTTAAATTTGACTCATGTAAAGTTCTTGTTACTTGTTGCAACTTAATGGGTGGGTTATATGAAATATCTTTTGATGAACAAACCTATCATATTAAAAAAGTCTTAGAGGCAAATTGCAGGGGAATTGCTAAATATGCAGATAATTATGTGTTAGTTGCTAATTCAAGTGAAATTTTATTATTGGATTCTAACTATCAAACAATTAAAAATTACAAAACAGAAGAAATATTAGACCTTCATGGAGTAGCTGTTCGAGATGAAAAAGCATATATTGTTGAGAGCAGAAGAAATGCTGTGGGCGTTTATAGATTGCCGGATTTAGTAAAAATAGAAGAGATAAAAATGTCACAGGAAGACTACGATGTCAATCACTTGAATGATATATGTATAGATAAAGAAAGTATTTACGTTTCCATGTTTTCAGGCTCAGATGAATGGAGAAAAAGCTCTGCTTATTTTGGCCTGATAAAAGAGTATTCTTTATTAAATTTATCATACGTCAATACTGTGTTCTGCGATTTAAAGCATCCTCATAGTGTGATTACAAAGGATGAGAGGATTTTATATTGTAATTCAGCAGATTTTGAGGTGATGGAAAATGGCAACACAATTTTTCAGGGGTTAGGTTATACTAGAGGACTGGCAGTTAATAATGATTTTATATATATTGGACAGAGTGAAAGTAGAAATATTGAAGTTTCAAGACAAAACAGGTTAAATATTTCATTAGATTGTGGTGTTAATGTGTTTAATGCTCGTGAAAAGGTAAGTAAATTTATAACATTGCCTTCTAAGGAAGTATATGCAATTTTAGTAAAATAAGTTTAGGCTTTAAAAGTGATGGGCTCAAAGAGAATAACAAATCTGTAACTAAAGACCTAAACCCGCCTGCCAGGTGGGTTTTTTCGTCGCAAAAAGTCTGCAATTTTCTGTAAGTCTGTTTTATATATTAATATTTGTAACTTTGTCATCTGAAATCACCGGATTACTCCGTATTTAGTTATAAATAAAATTTAGGTAATATTGCCCTGTTAATAAAAACAAAAGTGCTAAAAATAAAGATAATATTAAGAATGCTTCCTTCAATACCAACGATCATATGACGGAATATGATTTGGTTCATAAAACTAATTCAGGAACTGTTGTTGACGGATCCATCATTATTCGCTACAATTAAATATGAACTAATTCATATTATGAATATGATCATTTTTTGGAGGTTATATGGTGATGAGTGAGGATCTGAGCAGACGAGATAGAAAAAAGTTACGTGCCAAGAAAAGCATTTCGGAAATTGCTTTGGAAATGTTTTTGGACAAGGGTTTTGCTGAAACCACCATAGCCGAAATCATGGATAAAGCCGATCTGGGTGTGGGTACTTTTTATAATTATTTTGAATCCAAAGAAGATATCTTAAAATATTGTTTAGCAGAAAAGATTAATGGGGCACAACAAACTTTTGAAAATACCAAAGAGGCAAATATGAATGCGGCCTCTAAGTTATCCAATTTACTTATGACCATCGGAAAAACCTATGAAGAGAACCGAAAGTTACTTATGATGTACATGCACTTTTACCGCAGTAACAAACATACTCACAGACATCCGCCACACATGATTGAGTTTCAGGAGATTATTTCATCAATTATCAAAGAAGGACAGGAGAAGGGGGAGTTTAGAAAGGATATTCCTTTAGAAATCATGGTTGAATTGTTTAAAGGGATTCTGAAAACCTCTATGACCAGCAAAACAGGGATTCCCTTCTTAGAGAATTTGAAATACAAACTGAATCTCTTCTTTGAGGGAGTTATTCTAAATAAGGAGACAGATTGACAATGATAAATTATTTTATTTTACAGATATTGCCTTATATTTCTGTGGCGGTATTCATCATCGGCTTACTTTACAGACTGGGCAGATGGGCTAACGCACGTATTATTCATAATATAACCTTGACTCCGGCGCCAACCACCAAGGCAGGGGCCATGCTGGATATTGCGAAAGAGGCAACTTTTTTCCGCAGCCTTTTTAAGAGTGACAAAGCCCTTTGGGCAGGAGCCTGGATCATGCACGTTGCTCTTTTCTTCATCTTAGCCGGACATGTTTTGGGTATCGGTCTGCTGGGAAGGCAGTTTGCTTACGTGGGGCTTACTTCTGTGGAAACCAGTGAATTGCTGTCAACCCTACTGGGCACGTTCTTTGGGATTGTTCTTTTGCTGGCGCTTTTTTATCTGCTTTATCGCAGAATTCGCATCAATGAAGTTAGGGTGATTTCAGCACCCAGTGACTATGTAATGTTACTACTTTTGATTGGTATTGTTGCAGCCGGCAACTTTATGCGTTTTGTTCCTGAATGGGGCATCCATTACGAGCCGGTTCGTGACTATATACAACACTTAATAACCTTTACTTCCATAACTCCCGATATGGAAGTTATGCATAAGCCAATGTTCATCATTCACCTGCTGTTGGTCCAGATTCTGCTAATTGTTTTCCCCTTTAGCAAGCTGCTTCACTCTGTTGGTATGTTTGCCCACCGCTATATCATTAACCGTGCTTATGCTGAACCGGCATCGGGACTGCCAAATGCGGTTGTGAAGGATCAGGCAGCGGATCCCAAAATTGAACCCAAAGAATAACTCAATATTTAACACAAAGAGTAAGGACGCTAATAATAGTATCAGCAAACTATTATGTGTCAGTGAAAATTATGGTGATTTACTCCGTGCAAACAAAATTATGGACACCCATTTATTTCCAACGGAATAACCTATCCTGAGGTAATTTTTACTAAGGGGGGGAATCCGCGTGGGATACTATATTGGAGTAGAACCCGGCGTGAATATTTATGTAGAAGATATTAACCCGGGGGGCGGCAAGACCATTTTCTTTATACACGGTTGGCCGGCAAGTCATAAAATGTTTGAATATCAGTTTAACCAGCTCCCTAAAATGGGATACCGGTGTATCGGCATGGATATGAGAGGATTCGGAAAATCCGATAAGCCCTGGAGCGGCTACGATTACAACCGGCTGGCGGATGATGTGCGATGTGTGGTGGAAGCGCTCAAATTAGAAGGGATTACACTGGGAGGGCATTCTACCGGTGGAGCGGTTGCCATCCGCTACGTGGCCCGGCATAACGCATTTGGCGTAGCCAAATTAGCCCTTTTTGCCGCGGCGGCGCCCAGCCTTATTAAACGTCCCTATTTTCCCTACGGCTTAAACCGGGAAGATGTTATAAACATTATCCAGGATACCTATAGCGATCGTCCTAAAATGCTGCAGGGATTTGGAGACATGTTTTTCTTCCAGTATGTGACCCAGCCTTTCTCAGAATGGTTCTTTCAATTAGGTCTGGAGGCGGCAAGTTGGTCCACCGCTGCGGTGGCAAATACCTGGCTGGATGAAGAAGGCTTATTTTCCGATCTAGGCAAAATATTTGTTCCAACATTAATTTTGCATGGTATTCATGACCGGGTTTGCCGTTTCCCGTTGGCGGAGGCGCAAAAAGAAGGGATCAAAAACTCTAAATTGATTCCCTTTGAATACAGCGGACATGGATTGTTTTATGATCAGTGCGATAAATTTAACAAAGAACTGGCGCAATTTGCCGGAGCTTAATGACCGGCCATGATATTGTAAATAGTTTTACACCGGGAAATTGATTGAAAGCTGTCGTATTAGCAATAATGGGGCAGCTTTTCTTTAGGACCATTTGAATTTGCAAAAGGAGGAGTGGATTTGGAAACAACGATCAAACCTTTTACTGGAAAAGCAGCTATTTATTCCAAGTATCGCCCCAATTACCCGGAAGAATATATTGATTATTTAATTTCATTCAACAAACTAACTCCTAACAGTCGTATTGCAGATATTGGAGCAGGTACAGGTATTTTAACTGAACAACTTGTTGCAAGAGGGTTTAAGGTATGGGCAGTTGAGCCTAATTTTGATATGAGAACCCTTGCAGAAAAAAGCCTGAAAAGCCATCCCAATTTTACTTCCCTACCGGGTACGGCTGAAGAAACGAATATAGAAAATGCCAGTATGGACCTGATAACCGTTGGCCAGGCCTTTCATTGGTTTGTTAAAGATAAATTTAAAAGGGAATGTCAAAGAATATTAAAAGCAAACTCAAATGTAGCCCTTGTTTGGAACAGCAGAGATTCTTCCAGTCCTTTAGTAAAGGAGAATGCGGAAATATGCAAAAGGTTTTGTCTCGCATTTAAAGGTTTTAGTAAAAATATGGATGAGACGCCACACCTTTATAAAGAATTTTTCCGAGCCGGCAAATATGAATATGAAATATTCCGGCATGATCTGCAATATCATCAAGAGGCATTTGTGGGACGCAATCTGTCGTCATCTTATGCGCCTAAACCAACAGAAGAAAATTATAGCCAATTTGTAGAAGCCATTGTTGGTCTTTTTCAGAAATACAGTAAAAAGGGAATGCTGGTTGTTTCCAACCTTACACGGAGCTACATAGGCCAAGTATAGATTGAAGATCATGTTGACACCGGCATAACCCTTAAAAAGATGCCGGACGCATTGCAGCAAAATATTTGGAGGACTTTGTGGCGGGAGAAAAATATGGCCAGATATATGCCGGGAATGGCTATCCTGTGGCTACGCCCTGGTGGACAACGAATTCCCCCGGAAGTGAAACCCAACTAGCTATAGGCCGGGATTTTATTTACTCACAATATGGAGCCTTTAAACATGCCGCCGGGGCTTTCATAAATTTTAAGTATCATCCGGGTTTAAAGGTTGAAATAGAGGAGGGCGGCTTGATCCGAATAAGCCGCCCCAAACAGATTTAAATACTTCCAAAAGCGTTGAAACTGATCTCTAATAAAGTCCAACTTTATCTTCAGTCAGGCTGATAAAAATGTTTTTCTTCTGAGAATAGTGATCCAGCATCATCTTGTGGGTTTCCCGCCCGATGCCCGATTTTTTATATCCGCCGAAAGGCGCGTGAGCCGGGAGGTTGTTGTAATTGTTAACCCACATCCGGCCGGTCTCGATGCTTCGGGCCACCCGGAAAGCTCTGTTAATGTCACGGGTCCAAACTGCGCCCCCCAGGCCGTATTCGCTGTCGTTGGCCATTTTAATCACTTCCGCTTCATCCTTAAATTTGATGAAACAGACCACCGGGCCAAAAATCTCTTCCTGGGCCACTCTCATCTTATTATTTACATTGGCCAGAATGGTGGGTTGCAAAAAGCTGCCTT
Organism: Desulforamulus ruminis DSM 2154; assembly: GCF_000215085.1. Classification (NCBI taxonomy): domain Bacteria; kingdom Bacillati; phylum Bacillota; class Clostridia; order Eubacteriales; family Peptococcaceae; genus Desulforamulus; species Desulforamulus ruminis. The sequence goes on along the minus strand of NC_015589.1, from coordinate 3,559,916 downwards.
TATCCAGCCCGTTTTCCGTTATCTTGTAACCCCCGCAGGCAACGGTGGCGCCTTCCTGACGGCCAATCTCAATGTAGTTCAGGATTTTTTTCAACTGGTTTTCGTTGACCTGGCAGCCCATTTGGGTGTCCTGCTCCCAGGGAAGGCCCACTTTTACTTTTTCAAAAGCCTTTACCGCCTCGGCCAGGAACTTATCGTAGATGTCTTCGTGAATAAAGACCCGTGAACCGGCGCAGCAGACCTGTCCCTGGTTGAACAAGATGCCGATTTGCAGGCCTTCCATGGCCTTATCCCAGGGGCAGTCCGGAAAATAAATATTGGCCGACTTGCCGCCCAATTCCAGGGTAGCTGGAATCAATTTCTTAGCGGCGGCTTCGGCGATGGTATGTCCGATTTCGGTAGAACCGGTAAAGGCCAATTTGGCGAACCCTTTATGTTCCAGCATGTAATTGCCGGAAACGGATCCCCTGCCGGTAATGACGTTGACCACTCCCGGGGGCAGCACCTCGGCCAGCAGTTTGGCCAGTTCCAGAAGACTTAGGGGCGTGGTGGAGGAAGGCTTGATGACCACGCAATCTCCTGCCGCCAAGGCCGGCGCTATTTTCCAGGCGCCCATCAACAGCGGAAAATTCCAGGGAATAATCTGACCAACAACACCGATGGGCTCTCTGAGCACCAGGCTCATGGTGTCCTTGTCGATCATGACGGCCTCGCCCACTTCGGTTCTGACGGCACTGGCAAAATAACGGAAGTGATCTGAACTCAAGGGAACATCCACCGCCATGGTTTCTCGGATCGGCTTGCCATTATCTAAAGACTCCACTAAAGCCAGTTTTTCGGCATTGGCATCAATTAGATCCGCTATCTTTAACAACATGCCGGCCCGCTCCTGGGGACTTACATCTTTCCAACTGGCATAGGCCTTCCAGGCCGCATCCACCGCCATGTCCACGTCTGCCTGGCCGGCATCTACGCAAGTAGCCAGAAGTTCGCCGTTGGCAGGGCAATAAGTTTTGAAAGTATTCCCTTCCTGACCCTCAACCCATTTGCCGCCTATAAAAAGGCGATAATTTTCATCCATTGGTTTTTGCATGATGCATCCCTCCAATTTTTTTAAATGTTGATCGTTGAAGTTTGGTTTGGCACTTCTTAAAAGATCAAAGCGCGCACCATCTTTACATCAATTCCTGTGGTCACCACCCTTCTAAATATCCTTAAAACACAGCAAAAGTCGATATAGAATGAATTTTAAGACTGTTATGTTTTTTTGTTAAATGCAAAACCAATACCAAACCGGGCTTAATATGTTAGAATGAATTAACTGATAACCAATAAAAGCTCAAAAACCCTTTAGTAAAGGCCTTTGAGCCGATCATTTACATCCCTGGGAAACGAAAAGCAGTTCCCTTTAAAATTGTCATCATACTGTCACCTTGTTGTTCGCGATATGAAACACAATATTAACAATGGGGTTTGGCGGTTCTTAAACAGGGATGGCATCTTGTAACCAAACCATGATTGTCATAGAGAATACATAATGTAACAAAGGGTTTTAGAAATAAATATGGTATAATTCATTTAAATCATAAGGTAAAATTTGGTATTGATAAATTTGAAATTTCATCACTACTCTCCTGAAACTCATCGGAAACGGTGATTTAATTCTTGATTAGGGCTCCTCTTGTATTTTGGAGGTGAAAAATCTTGCTGGATCATAACGCCTACGCTTCCTTGGTTTTGGCTGCCTGGGAAAAATTTATTGAAACCGGTAAAATTGAGACCACTGAAATCCGACCGGAAATCACGCAATCCTGGCTCCGCTGCCGTAAAGCCGGCGTTGATCCCTTTGCCGGCCGCAGTACACGGCTGCTGCCCGAACCGGAAGTAAATGAACTGCTGGAAAAAAGAAAAAGCCTGATTAATATTGCCAGACCTTTTATGGAAAAATTATACGATTTCGTTATTTCCTCTCATTTTGTTGTCGTACTGTGCGATGAGCGCGGCTATATCATGGAGACCGTGGGAAATACTTACGTAACCAAATATTACGCCAGGGACCTCAATTTCTACCGGGGAGCGCTATGGACCGAAGAGGAAATAGGCGGCAATGGCGTGGGTACGACTCTGTTGTTGAAGAGGCCTTTCCAAATTTCCGGAGCGGAGCATTATTGTAAAAAACATCACCCCTGGACCTGCTCGGGGGCGCCAATTTTTAATGAAGAAAACCAATTGATTGGCATTTTGGAAATGTCCGGTCCGGTTGAAAAAACGCACCTTCATACCCTCGGCATGGTTGTAGCCGCTGCGGAGGCCATTAAGCAGCAGTTGCGGGTGCACCAGAGGAACCGCCAACTAACCTTGGTTAATAATCGTCTAAACAATATATTTTTATCGGTCTCCGACGGAGTGATTGTTGTGGACCGGCAGGGCATCATTAAACAGGTAAATCCGGTGGCGGAAAAAATCCTTGGCCAAGAGAAGGCGGGGATTAACAACAGCATGCTGGAGGATTATCTGGAGCGTTATACGCCGGTTAGGGACATGCTGACCAGCGGTAAAGCTTTCAGTGATCTGGAAGTAGCGGTAAAAACAACTGCCGGTATCGTCCAATGCCTGGCCAGCGGAAAGTCTATTCGGGATGATCAGGACAAGATAACCGGCGGCGTTATTTTCATCAATCCCATTCATAGAATTAAAAATTTAATTAACCGCTTCAGCGGCGCTCACGCTACATTTTCCTTCGAGGATATTTTGGGAAACGGCAAACTCCTGTTAAAAGCCATTCAATTGGGTTCCCTGGCTGCGGGCAATCACAGCAACGTGCTGCTTTGCGGCGAAAGCGGCACCGGCAAGGAAATGTTTGCCCAAGCCATTCATAATAAGAGCACCCGCAGCAGCGGGCCCTTCGTAGCGGTAAATTGCGGTGCAATCCCCCGGGAATTAATCGGCAGCGAACTATTTGGCTATGCGGAAGGCGCCTTTACCGGGGCCCGGAAAGGAGGACGGCCGGGCAAATTTGAACTGGCGGTCGGGGGAACTTTGTTCCTGGACGAGATTGGCGACATGCCGCTGGAACAGCAGGTTTCCCTGCTGCGGGTGCTCCAGGATAAAACCATCACCCGCATTGGCGGGGATAAAGTGGTGGTGGTTGATGTCCGAATTATTTGTGCGACCAACAAGAATCTGTCCCTGGAAGTGGCCAAGGGGAACTTCCGGCAAGATCTTTATTACCGTTTGAACGTAATCTCCATTACTTTGCCGGCCCTGAGAGAACACCGGGAGGACATTCCTCCGATGTTTAAAGCCTTTTTCAAGAAGTCCTGTGAAAAGCTGGGGCGGGTGCCGCCGGACGTGGACCCTAAAGTGATTACTTGTCTGCAGCAGTATGGCTGGCCCGGAAATGTCCGTGAGCTTCAGAATGTGGTGGAGAGAATGGTGAATGTCGCCACCGGACCGGTCATTCGTACAGACCATTTGCCGGAGGAAATATTGTCACCACAGTTTATGGTTTGGCAGAGAGAGACTGGCTGGTCTCCCCAATCCATTAGCATCACGGAAGAAAGGAAAAAGATCAAAGAACGGTTGGCAGAAAACCAACGGGAGGAAATCCTTACATTATTATCTAAAAACAAAGGTAATGTAAGCCAGGTAGCCAGAGAAATGGGCATTTCCCGAAATTCACTGTACAGAAAACTAAAAAAGTTAAACATTTTGTTATAAACAGTTTTAATGAAAAGGTAAAAAGAGATGATAAATCCCCACCCCTGTGGTGGGGATTTCAGACTGTCAAAGAACCTCGTTTCAAACGAAAGAAACGGGGTTCTTGATATAAAAGAGAAAGAAGTGAAGAGAAGAGAGAAAAGAAGAGGAAGCTTTAAACTTCCACATGGCCAGTTTTTTGAGATTCATGGCAGCAAATTTAAGCCGGACCCAATTGCTAACCTGATCCAGGCCTCGATAGGGAGTATAGCGCATGGCATACTTCTCTTTGGCATCTGCGAAGACCCGTTCAATGGTCTGACTTCGCAAGGCATAGGTCTCTTTCCCCAGCGGCGAATGCCGGACATCCTCTGCGCGTTCCAGATAATCCTGCCACACATGACGGGTGACTGTCTTTTGGCCGCTTCGGTTCCCGACACACCGTTCCCAGGTAGGACACTTTTCGCATCGGTAGCTTCTGCTCTTGTATTCCCGATAGCCGTAACGGTTGGTGGTGCAATAGCTCAGAGGCTTGTATTCCGGGCAGAGGATTTGATCGTAATATTCATCGTAGACATATTTGTACCATTCATGGTTTCCCTTTTTAGTCACCGGTCGTTTATAGGGTAAGGACGGCACCCGTCCATCATCAAAAATTCTTTTGCAGATCCAGGGCGTTTTGTATCCGGCATCGGCGGTGATCACTTGGATTTGAGGATAACGTTGCGTCACTTTTTCATAGACGGTATCAAAGACCACACTGTCATGGACATTCCCGGCCGTCACTTCCACTTCAAGCACAAAGTTATGCCGGTCGCATACCGTGTGGGCACTGTAGGCAAAACATTGCTTATGCTCTCCTTTGTGGAAAACACCACTTTCCGGATCGGTTGTGGATTGGGTAAGGATCTTTTCTTTGGGGCTGCCGCTGGAATCGTCGTCATCAAAGGGCTTTTTACCATGGGCCTTCCGGTCGGCATTGATCTCTTGTCTCAGTTGCTGTTCATAGACCCGGGCGGCGGTGGGAATGGCCTTTTTTACTTTCTTTTTGAGGTTGGCATTGGCTTTGATATGGGTCGCATCAATAAATACCACTTCCGGCTTTAGGTACCCTGCTCGCTCCGCTTCGTAGAGGATCCAGGTGAAGATTTGTTCCACGGTCTGGGGGGTGTAGCGCTGCTTGAAGTTGTAGCTGATGGTAGCAAAGTGCGGAATGGGTTCATTGAGGGTATAGCCCAGGAACCAGCGGTAGGCGATGTTCATTTCGATGTCTTTTACGGTTTGCCGCAGCGACCGGATCCCGTACAGATGCTGGATCAGGACCATCTTAAACAGCACTACCGGATCGACGCTGGGTCTGCCGTTATCCGGGCAATAGAGTTCTTCTACCAAGTCATAGATTCTTGTGAAATCCACGCTTCCGTCGATTTGCCTCAACAAATGATCGTTCGGCACCAGCAGGTCTGTATTCACGATCTCCATTACGTTGCGTTCTAGTTTTTCTCTTTTAAGCATCTTTCCATCACCCATTCCATTTTATCAAAAATGGCCGGCCATCGGCCGACCTTTTTTGACAGTCTGAAATCCCCACCCCTGTGGTGGGGATTTACTTGTGAGGCGCATATTTATTAAAAGACTGTAGATATAGAAAGAAACTTTGAAGTAAAGTAATCCCTGGGAATGCTTATGGAAAGATAAAAGTATGCAAAAAGAATTCTGCTGAAAGGCCGATGAGCTTGCCCTGTGAAAGAATGGTTTGTGCAGCAAAGCCTTGCTCACTGGGCGAGACTTTTTATTCAAAATCCCGAATCAGTTTGGTTACCACGCCAATCATCTGCAGTTCATGGGGATGAAGGCTTTTATATTTTAAATCCATGGGCTCAAGGACAATAAGGTTATTTTTTACATAATATCTTTTACAGATTAAATCCTCTTTCACTTTGGCCAGAATGGTTTTGCCGATTTGCGGCTCGGACTCCTCCTTACGTACAAATACCAGATCGCCCGGTTCAATACCCATATCGGACATGGCGTTGTCGGTAATTCTCACAGCCAAAGCTTCTCCTCCATAGACAGCTACTGGCAGGGGATAGTAAAGGGTTGTCTGGGGCGGATTTTCTAAAAGGGTTGGGGACACTCTGTTCATATCAAAAATAGGAATCTCTTTAATTTTAGACAGTTCATGATATTCCTTTTGCAGTAGCTTCAGTTGATCCAGCTTTTTAACCTTGGAATAAACCTCGTTGTTTTCTTCAAAAAAGGAAGCAATGGGGACATTGGCATAGGTAGCAATGATTTCCAGCATTTTAAAAGAGGGTTTTCTCTGTCCCGTAACATATTTGTGCAAGCTGGAAGGGCTGATTTCATAGCCCGTTTTCTTTTCAATGGCTTTGGAAAATTCAATATAACTTAAGTCCTGCCGAATATGATCAATCTTTTTACCGATGCTGTTCATGATTCAGCCTCCCCATATAAAAATAAGAGATATTTTAAGGATTAAAGGTTTAATCCTAATAGATCATTCAATATCATAAAATATTCATCTTGCCCTTTGTGTACTTAGAGTATATAGTTTCAAATACAAGATTGTCCAAACCATAAAGTATTTTACGTTAGAAATGCTGATCCCGGGTGATTTCTATTATTTTTTGCTAATTTCGTGTACTAAGTACACGGTGGGCGCAAAAATAAAAGTACCAACCTGTAATATATACTTAAAGTCTATAAAAGTCAATTGCTTTTTTAAAAAGTTAAGCAAATTGCCATATATGCCAAGGAAAATGAATGTTTAAGGAAGGTGATTATTTTGGGAAAACATCCTTTGTTTGAAAAGGTAGAGACTTTGCTGCGAGATTACAATTCCATGAAAGCCCGGGTAAAGAATCTTGAAATTGATATTCAACTGCTGCAGGTGCCCATGATCCGGGAAACGCCGGAAGAAACCCTGGAAGGAGTATATTTTGCCAGAAGCCTGGAAAGCCGAACCCAATCCCAGGGATGGGCCAGTGATAAGACCTCGCAGGTGGCCTTCAACTATCTCCAGGCCAATGAAGGTATCAACAGGGAATTTGAACAATTGAGAAGGCAGGATCGGGCCGCCGCCGAGCGGGAAAGAAATCACCTGATCCGGTTGCTGCAGAAAATGGATAATGCCTTAAGCTCGTTAAATGAAAAGGAGCAGGTGATTATCAAAGGCTTTTATATTGATAACCTGCGCTGGTTTGAAGTAGCAGAACAAGTCATGTATGAAGAGAGGCATTGCAAGCGGGTGAGAGACAGGGCCATCAATTATATGGCTAAAAGCCTGTTGGGCTTTGAAAATTATCATACGGCTTAAATGAAAAACCGCCTGCCCGGGCGGTTTTTCATTTAAGCCGGAAAGGATGTCCCTTTCTTGTCCTGTTTTTGTACCGCCAAAGAACTATAATGTTATTAGGGAAAGAATGAACCGCCGGCAATGAGGCGGTTTTTTCTTTCCCCGGCAAGAGAAAAACAGCCCTGCAAAAGGATAATGAAAGGAGGAACTCATGAGGACGTTGATGAATATTCTGCCCTTGCCTCCCCCTGACGGAACCGGCGGCACGCAAAAAGGGATTTCAGGAGAAAGGGATTTTATGAAGATCCTGCTTCTGATCGAGGTGAATTAAATGTACAATACAATGACATCCATCGGCAAACACATTGTTGAGAATGCGGCGGAATTTGGCTTAACCTCTACGGAGGATTTAAAGACCATTGGAGCAACCCACCAACCCCCTCCCGACGGGGCCCGCTGGCTGGTAATGCATGCCCTGCGGACCGTACCCAATCATACCGCCGACAGTTCCTTTGGCCATGGCTTGATCACCGGTCCGGGGGCGGAACGATTCCTGACCCAGGTAAAATTTGAGGTGAGAACCCGGTCCCCGGAACCCGGCAGTGATTTTTTGTGGGACACCGCCCGGCAGTTCAGAGACAAAGTATACGGCGCTCTAAAGAATGCACAACCAGGCGGGAAGGTTATTCCGCGGTATGACTGGAGCGATCCCGGGAACCCCTTGGCCGCCGGGGAAATATGGTTTGAAGTGAATCCTTCCGTTTCACCGGTGGAGGAGAACCTGGAAGACCCCCAGGACCCTGCCAATAAATCCATTTTTCTTACCTATCAGGTGCACTGGTGGAGACCGGCCCCAACCCTGGAGCCTGCGGAGCAGGACCCGTGGCTGGAGGCCCTGACGCTGTGGACCCGGTCCCGGTTGGGGGAAGGATGGACTATAAACTGCAGCGACGGGCTGGAAACCCTGGCTAGACCGGCTGTTCTGTGGAACCTGACAGGGCTGAGCACAAAACAAAGCACCGGGTCTTTGTTCGAAGTGAGCAAGAAATTTACCGGCAGGATTTTCGGCTGCCTGCCCCATCAGCACGCTATGGCCGCCGTATCCATCATGGAGGGTCTGAGCGGGGAGGTAAAAATGGTCCTAAATGCTGCGGAAAAGAAATATGCGGCGGTGGTTAACCCGCAAATGGAGATTCCGTCCAATGCCTTGCGGGAAGCCCGGGTTACGGTGGAGTTAACCCGCAAAACCCCCAGACCGGAAGAAGAGGTAGCCTTGATGATGAAAATAAAAACCGAAGGGAGCTGGCAATAATGGCTGGAAAAACCAAACAGGAACAGCGTTATCCCCGGCAGGAACTGGTGGATAATGCTGAAGCAATTTTTCAGGTAAAACCTGAGGTGATCCTGGGAGCACTGCATAACAACAGTGCCCGGGAATTAACCGTCGGCGAAGTAAAGCAGGCGGTTAAATTATTTTTAGAGGAGGTTGCGAACTAATGGCAGGAGGAACATGGAGCCCTACCGAGCAAAAAGTAAGACCTGGATTTTATTTGAACTTTGAGGCCGCGGCACTGGCCGCCATTAAACCGGGAGCCAGAGGCATTGTTGCTTGCCCGGTAAAAGCCGATTGGGGTCCGGTAAGAGACTTCAAGGAAATCACCAGCGAAGCGGAGCTCTTGGCCGCCTATGGCGAGGATACTGCCGCCGGGTCCACCGCTTATAAAACTTTGCGCCTGGCCCTGCTGGGAGGGGCCAAGACGGTATTAGCCTATCGTTTGGCCGACAGCAATGCGGCTAAAGCCGGCATCACCCTGCAGGACGGGTCCGCCAGCCCGGTGGATGTGCTAAAGCTGGAAACCAAGTATGAAACCACCCGTCCTTTTAAGCTTTCCGTCCGGACCAATCTGGTGGATTCCAGCAAGCAGGACATTCTGCTTTACAACGGCAGCGCCTTGCTGCGGACCTTTACCTTTACCGCCAACGCCAACGGTGTGGACAACGCTGTGGCGGCCATTAACGGCGATGCCGGGAACGAATGGGTAACAGCGGTTAAAATGGCGGACGGTAACGGGGCCCTGGCCCTTATCAACAGCCAGGATTTCACCGGCGGCAACAACGGCATTGCAGAAGTGGCCAATGCCGATTATATTGCAGCCCAGTCGGTCTTTGAGGCCCGGGTCTGGAATTTGTTCACCCTGGACGGCATTACCGGCAGCGCCCTGCAGACTTCCTTCAAATCCTGGATTGAACGTCTGCGTGAGGAAGGCAAAGGGGTTATCGGGGTCTTTGGCGGTTCCGTCACAGACGATGCGGACCCCAACCTGGGCAATCAGCGCTCCCTTAGCTTTAATCATGAGGGCGTCGTGAATGTAACGGTGGGCGCCGTACTGAACGGTGAAACCTACGCCAGTTCCGAGGTGGCTCCCTATGTGGCGGGCTTGATCGCCGGGCAAAAGCTCAGCGAGAGCATTACCTACGCTGTTTGCCCCTTTGAGGATGTTTCCCCCCGGCTCACCAACAATCAGGTTATTGCAGCCCTGCAGTCCGGCTCCCTGGTGCTGGTTCACGACGGGGAAAAGGTTAAAATCGAGCAGGGCATTAATACTCTGACCAGCTTACGTCAGGGGCAGAACAATCAATGGAAGAAAATTCGGGCCATCCGGACCATGGACGCCATCAACAATGATCTGCTGAAGGCGGCCAGCGACAACTACATTGGTAAGGTCAACAACAATGACGACGGGAAAGTGGCTTTGATCAATGCTTTCAAGCAATATATGGATACCCTGGTTCAGGGCGGCATTGTGGAAAGCGACTATTCGGTTTATTTAAATCCCGTTTACCACGGCAATCCCGCCCTGGCTGCGCCGGACGAGGTCTATCCCAAGTGGGAAGCCCGGATTACCGACGGCATGGAAAAAATCTTCGGCACCTTTATGGTGAAATAAGGAGGAGAGACAATGGCTTTAGATGCAAGCAGAGTAATCTTAGGAACCTATGGCCAGGTGTTTATTGACGGCGTATGGCAGACCAACGTCAATCATTTGGAGGCCAAGGTGGCCGTGGAAAAACGAGAATTAAACCTGTCCGGGGACGACTGGGTGCGCCATAAAAAGGGACCCAAAAAAGGAACCGGCACCATGAGCGGTTTTAAAGTTACCAGCGGCATGCTGCAGCGGGGTTTCAACAAATTCGAGCTGGTAAGCAAGCTGGCGGATCCGGAATCCTATGGACATGAAAGGGTCCGGCTGAAGAATGTAATGGTGGACGAACTCCAACTGGCCAACTGGACTTCCGGGGAAGAGGTAAAGGAAGAAATCCCCTTTACCTTTGAAGGCTATGAGCTGCTGGACCCCATCGTTGAAGATTAGGAGGTAGGGAATGGAAATCCACAACATGACCGATGAACAGGTTCTGGACAGGCTGCTGGATGCGGACAAACTGCCTCAAAAGACCGTTACCCTTCCCCGTTTGGGGATTCCGGTAACCCTGCAGGGATTAACGGGCAAGCAGGTGTCCAACATCCGGGAGCGCTGCACCGAACGCAGCGAGAAGCGCGGCAAGGTGGTTGAGCGGCTGGATGAAGAACAATTTAACGCCGCTCTGATATCCGCCGCCACCGTAAAACCCAATTGGGGAGATCCCAAATTACTGTCAAAATTTAAAGCCTCCGGTCCCGAGGAAGTGGTCAGACGAATCCTTTTGGCCGGGGAGTTAGCCGCTGTGGGCGATGTGGTTCTGGACCTAAGCGGCTTTAACGTGGACCTGGAAGAACTAAAAAACGTGTAAAATCCGGCGGCCTGGCCGGCATGCTGTACTCCATGTGGGTACAGCATGACCTCCGCCCCGGATTGTTTTGGCAATTACCCCGAGGGGAACAACTGCTTTTGCTGATTTTTACCGAGATTGAATTGGAACAAACCGAAAGAGCCCGGAGAGAGGGGACGAAAAGATGACTACCGTGGAAACGCTGGTAAAAATCCGAGGGGATACCTCCCAGCTCCAGTCGGTCTTAAAGAATACAACCAAGACTCTGGATAAATATATGAATACTTTTAAAAAACGGGTAGAGACTCTCAACAAATTAAAAGTAACTCCCAAGATCGAAATGATTGATAATGCAACGGATGCCTTAAAAAAGATTGAAGCCTTAAGCAACCGGGTAAAAGACAGTTTATCTTCCATCCCGGTGACAGTCAATTTGTCATCAGCGGAACAAGAACTGGCCAAGTTGGTCGGCAATGCCGGAAAAAGAATGAACGAAGCCGGAACCGGTGTATTCCTTACCCCTGCTGCCGGTGTTTTGCCTGCGGGAGGGCAAGGAGTGACTAAAGCAGGGGCAAACGGTGCAAATTTAACCCAAGAGGCTGGGGGCAGTTCCGGCTCTGAAAGAGCCGCCCGTACCTTGGCGGTTGTGGCTGGAGCGGCACCGTTTATTTTAGCGGAAGATTCCTGGAAGAAATCCCGTACCCCTAAGGCGGATATTCCGGCTTTGCCGGATGGAAATGCCGCTTCCGGGGGAACTTCACTGTGGAAAAAAGTGCTTCCTAAATTAGGAAAGGCAGCGGCCAGCCATCTGGGACCTTTAAGTATCGCCTCAGGGCTGGTGGGTGTTGTTAATTCCGATAATAAAGGGAAAGCCGCGGCAGAGATGGTTGGAAGTATTATTGGAGGAATTGGCGGCACGGTAGTGGGTGGTCCGTTAGGCGGTTTTGCGGGTTCTCTGGGTGGCCAAATGGCTGCGGGGAAACTTTATGACTTTTTATTTCAAAAGAAAGAGCAAAGCGCTGCAACAGAGGAGAATAGCACTTCAACTACAACGCAGCTTGCGGAAAGCGGCAAAGCGGTTTCCGAGCAGCAGAAACGCATGGCATCTACCGGACAGGTGTATCTGGACAGTCAGAACAATATCGTTACTTCCAATGGTTTTGTGGTCAACAGCCAAAACAATCTTATGCAGGCCTTTACCACTCTGGCCCAAGCCTTGGATTTTGCCAGCGCCAAGCTGATCGCTTTTTCCGGTGTTCAGTATTTACCATCTATCCTGCCAAACAGTGGGACCGCCGGGAACAGTCGTGAGGAATTTCATTCAATAAAGGGTTACGAGAACCACGCCACCGGCGGTATTTTAAGCAAACCCCATCTGGGGCTGGTGGCTGAAGCCGGTCCAGAGGCCGTTATTCCCCTGTCTGCACGGATGCGCGGCCGGGCCTTGGCCCTTTGGCAGCAGGCGGGGCAATATCTGGGCGTGCGGCCCTATGCCGCCGGCGGTTTTGCCGGGGTTATGCCGGTTCCCGCCGTGGCCGGCGGGGGGGAAACTCAGATTACCGTTCCCGTAAATGTAAACCTGCAGGTCGGCAGTGAAAATATAGACTATGAAAATATTAAAAACGAGGTGGGCTGGAAAATCGCCAGAAGCATTAAAAACGCACTGGAGAACAAGGCGGTTGGCTAGCACTGCGTGGGAGGTGACGCACCATGGATATATTCCTGACCGATCCCGCCGGCGGGGAACTGCACTTTCCGGTAAACCCGGAGGAAATACAAATTAGAACTGAAAAACAGTTGGAAACAGTAAACATTATTCAACTGGGCGAGATTGATCTCCCCAGCCAGGAGAAGGTAAAGGAAATTACTTTCTCTTCTTTTTTTCCCAAAGAATACGATTCATCCTTTTGCCGCTACACGAATATTCCGGACCCCGGCCAGGCCATGGCCCAGCTTATGGCCTGGACCACCGGCGGCAGCCCCATCCGGCTGTTAATTACAGGGACGCCCATCAACGGCCAGGTCCTGGTATCGGCTTACAACGGTACCTTTAAGGGCGGCGAGCCGGGGGACATTTACTTTGATCTCACCTGCCGCACCTGGCGCGACATTAAAGTGAAAACCGCCGCAGGGCCCCTTTTGTATTCCGGGGCAGCCGCTCCAACAAGCAACCGGCCCGATGAAAAACCGGTGCCTAAAAAATATACCGTAAAGCCCGGAGACAGCTTGTGGAAGATTGCCCAAATGCAGTACGGCAATGCCGCAAAGCTAAATGACATCTATGAAATCAATCAAGGAATCATCGGTAAAGATAAAAATCTCATTCACCCGGGAATGGAGCTGATCATGCCATGATGGTAAACCCCGGTCTTAATTTTTACGAGGTGGTGCTGGCTAACCAGCATTTCCTGCGGGAGATTGTGGAAAGCATTACCTTGAAGGAGTCCCTGGACGAAATGGCCTACAGCGCTGAAGTTAAAATGGTGGTGACCGCGGATTTCCCCGGCATTCAACCGGGCCAGGAAATCAGGGTCTCCGGCGTTCCCTTTGGGGGCACCAGCCGGGTTTACCTGCTTCAGCCCGGGGTGGTATGGGAGGTGGAGAGCAGCAACAGCGGCGTTAAGCACCTTTCGGTGACGGTTTATGATCGCACCATTTACCTGGCCAAATCCTACGAGGATTATTTGTTTCCCGCCGGGCAGACCGCCAGCCAGAGACTCCGGCAGTATGCCGCCGACTGGGGCATTACCCTGGCCAACGTGCCCGAAACTGCGGTTCCTTTAGCAAAAACCGGCAGCCGGTACCGGAATAATACCATCTATAACATGATCATGTCCGACCTTAAAGAAACGGTGGAGAAGGGCGGGGAGATGTACCGGCCCCGCATGACTCCCAATGGACTGGAATTGTTTAAGCTGGGCGGCAATCAAGAGGTATGGGTGCTGGAACCGGAGCAAAATGTTAAGGATGTGACCCAGCGGCGCAGCATTGATAAGGCCGTAACTCAGGTAAAAGTCCTGGGCAACGCCCCGGAGGACCGGCGGAGCCCCGTACTGGCCATTGTGAAGGGGGAAACCGAAAAATACGGCACCCTGCAAAAAATTATTACCGAGAGTACCATTACCAATGCGGGAGAGGCCAAAGGCAAAGGGGAGAAACATCTGGCCGGCTTGGAGGAAACCTTCGACGTGACCGGCATCGACATCAATACCATCCGGGCCGGAGACAAAGTTCAGTTCAGCGGCATGGAGCTGCTGGTTACTTCGGTCAAGCACGAACTGGGCAATCCGGGCCAAATGTCCCTGCAACTGGCCTCTCCGCAGGATGTAAGGAGGCGGTACTATGGATCCCTATAAAGAACTGGCCGCCCTGCTGGATCTGCGCATTCAAGGCCATACCAAGCAATCCGGATCCGGCATGCCCGGGGAACTGGGCACCATGACGGCCACCGGGTTGAAGCTGGATACCTTTAAGCATGAAATTAAGGATTACCTAATTGCCGATTGGCTGGTTAAAATCTATCTTCCGGCCTTTTCCCTGGTGGGTACCGCTACCAGCCCGGTGAAGGATACGGGCGAGGATTTACCGGGGGCAAGCACTTCCCAGTTGACCCGGTATGACTTTTCCAAGCGGGAAATTGACGATGTGCGGCTGGAATTAAAGCCGGGACTGAAACCGGGGGACCGGGTCCTGGCCGTTCCCGTCAACAACGGCCAGGAAGCCGTAATTATGGCGAAGGTGGTGATATAAATGCCCAGTATTTTTCCAACGGTGCCAACAGAGCCTCTGCCGGTTAACGAGCTGAATCAAAAACCGGTGGCCTTTGGCCGAAGCGTGCGATTCGATTATGACCGGGGAGAGTTCATTATGACCCCCACCGGGAAAATAGCCGGGAGCACCGATACCGAAGCCTGGATGGAATGGTGTCAAAAGGCCCTGAACACCCAGCGCTACCGGTATTTAGTGTACAGCAGAAACTACGGACAGGAATATGACGAGCTCATTGGCCGCCATTTAACTCGGGAGGGAAATGAAAGTGAAATGATCCGGATGACTACCGAGTGCCTAATGGTTGACCCGAGAACCGCCAGTGTGCAGGCCTTTGCCTTTAAATGGGAAGAGGACCGGGTGTATTTTACCTGTGAAGTAGTCAGCGTACGGGGAGAAACAGGTCAAATTAACGGGGAGGTGAAAATGTGACAACATTACCGGATTATTTAAACGATCAAACCCTAGACGCCATCCGGCAGCGCATGCTGGAAAACGTACCTGCGGATATGGATAAATCCGAGGGAAGCTTTATTTGGGACGCCCTGTCGCCGGCCGCCATCGAGCTGGCCCTGGCTGCTCTCTGGGGACAGGAGGTTTTGCAAAGGGGCTTTGCGGGCACCACCTTTGGGCCCTACCTGGATTTGCGCTGCGACGAACACGGCATTACCCGGCGGCAGGCGGTAAAGGCCACCGGGCAAATCAAATTTAACGGAACGGCGGGCACCGTCGTCCCTGCCGGAACCGTGGTGGCCACGCCGGCCGATCCGGCCACCAATAACCCTTCTACGGAGTTTATCACCGTTTCCGAAGAGGTTATTGACTCAACCGGCGTCGGGTATGCCGATCTTGAAGCCGTGCAGGCCGGAAAGGACGGCAACGTAGGTGCGGGAACCATTAACATCATGATTACGCCGGTGGGTGGTATCTCGGCGGTACTGAATAACCAGGCCCTGACCGGCGGGGCCGATGAGGAGGATGACGCCACCCTGTTATCCCGGTTCTACGCCAAAGTCCGTACGCCGGGCACCAGCGGCAACAAAGCCGATTATGTCAACTGGGCACTGGAAGTGCCGGGGGTTGGCGGAGTACAGGTCCTTCCCCTGGCGGACGGGGCGGGAACGGTGAAGGTGGTACTGCTGGGTACCGATAAAAAGCCTGCCGTGGAACCAATTGTCAGCAAAGTGCAGGATTATATATCACCCTCACCGGGAGGGGGCGAAGGCAAAGCTCCTATTGGGGCAAAAGTAACCGTGGTTTCTGCAGAACCCGTCGATGTGCATGTATCCGCCACCGTCATCCTTACGGGTGCCAAAACCCTGGCGGAGGTGCAGGCTTCCTTTGAGAAGTCTTTGGATGAATACCTCGGAAGCATTGCTTTTGCGGCGGATCCCACGGCCCGTTATGTACGAATCGGATCCCTGCTGCTGGACACCGAAGGGGTTCAGGATTATACCGGCATGACGGTGAACGAGGGAACCGCCAATGTGGCAATCGATCAAGGCCAGGTGGCTGTAAAAGGGACGGTGACGCTGGCATGAACGTTTACCCCATCAACAGTGTTCGGGGGCAGGAGATGTTAACCTACCTGCCCCGTTTTTACGAAACTTCCAGGATGACAAGAAGCCTGCTGGAGGCCGAAGGCATGGAACTGGACCGCCTTCGGAAGGCCATGGATGAAGTCCTGAACCAGTTTTTTGTAAATACCGCCACCTGGGGACTGGACCGCTGGGAGCAGGAATTAAATATTATGTCCACGGCGGGCAAGCCGAACGACCAGCGCAGGTCGGTTATAAAATCCCGGATTCGCGGCATTGGGACGGTAACCATCAGCCTCATCAAGAACGTTGCCGAGTCCTACGACGGCGGCACGGTAGAGGTGACGGAACAACCTTCCCTTTACCAGTTCACGGTAAAATTTATCGACACCCGGGGCATACCGCCCAATATTGAGGATTTGAAGTCAGCCCTGGAAGAAATTAAACCGGCCCATTTAACCATTAAATATGAATTCAGATACCTGATTTGGGATGAACTGGATGCCAAAAACTTAACCTGGGACCAGTTGGACGCCAGGAATTTAACCTGGGATGAATTTGAAACCGGGGGTTGGTTAGCGGATTAACCTTACATCTTAGAGGAGTGGAGGAGGATGTATGAGTCACTTTGAGCGGGTAAAATATTATTTTGAAAAAAGGTGGGCCGGTGTGGATCAGGTCCGTAAGTATGTACAGTTCAATATGATTACCGGTGCCGAATTTGAAGAGATTACCGGCGAAGTTTATTAGCGTAAGCACCCGTTAGGGTGCTTTTAAAACAACGAGGAGGGAGCCTATGCCTACGACAACATCCAATTTGGGACTTAAAAAACCACTGGGGAATGAAACGGTTACCCGGCAAGCTTATAACGAAAATCTGGATTTGATTGACCAAAATGTTGCTACAAAAACCGATCTTGCCGTACATTTGACCGAGTTTCAGCAGTTGAAAGATTTTTTAAATTATATGCCCATTAACGGAGGGGATTTTGATGGGAATGAACCTACGGGCCTCACGGTGGATGGCGGGGAATATTAAAGAGAGGAGCAGAAAATATGGTTACAATAAAACTTAAAAGGGGCAACAACGTAAATTTATCCGGTTTAAGCCTGGAAGCAGGCGAACCGGCCTTTGTTTTAGATACAGGTAAATTATATTTAGGCAATGGTACGGATAAAGTCCTGATCAACCCGGATCCGGCTTCCATAAGTCCTGAGGAGATCGGGGCGGTACCTTTATCGGATGTAGTAACCACCGCAGCAGCAAATAAAATTCTGAAATTGAATGCCAGTTCAGAACTACCTGCCAATGCCGCCAGTGCAAGCAAACTAAAAACAGCCCGGACCCTATCCCTGTCAGGCGATGCATCCGGTTCCACCAGCTTTGACGGGAGCGCCAATAAAGAGATAGAGATTCTCTTGGCTAATAGCGGGGTCACTGCCGGTACGTACACCAAAGTAACGGTAGACGCTAAAGGAAGAGTTACAAGCGCTACAAACTTAAGTGCTGCCGATATACCCGGCCTAACCTTGGCAAAGATTACAGACGCCGGCACGGCGGCATCCAAAAATACCGGCACTGCCGGGGGGAACATTCCGGTGCTGGATGCTAACGGCAAGTTGGATGCCGCTGTTGTACCGGCCATTGCCATCTCCGATACCTTTGTGGTGGCAAGTCAAACGGCCATGCTGGGGCTTACTGCGGAAGTGGGCGATATTGCGGTTCGGACGGACCAAAACAAATCTTATATCCTAAGAACCGCCGGTGCGTCAACGCTGGCTAACTGGCAAGAACTGCTTTCACCCACAAGCCCGGTACAAAGCGTAGCCGGGAAGACCGGAGCGGTGACTCTTACGGCTGCTGACGTGGGACTGGGTAATGTGACGAATGAGAGTAAAACCACTCTGTTTGCTAGTGCGGCATTGACTGGCATCCCCACAGCTCCAACGGCAGCAGCGGCAACCAATACCACTCAGGTTGCAACAACGGCTTTCGTGAAAGCCCAAGGTTATTTAAGCTCCGGTTCAGTCGTTGATGGCGGAACATTTTAAGGGGAGGGGTCAAAAGTGGCTAACAAAATACAATTTAAGCGAGGAACAAAAGCGAATTTGCCTTCTTTAAGCGTAGGCGAGCCGGGATTCTGCACAGATACTAAAGAATTATTTATAGGAGCAAGTGAGGGAAATGTGCAAATTGTGGACCAGGCGCAGTTAACTGCGCATTTGTCCAATGGAGTGCATCAAGTGTTACCTATACCGTCGGGCACAGCCTTCCCTTCGAATCCAGAGGGAAAACCGATGCTGTTTTTCCGAACGGACGAAGGGAAACTATACTGGTTTAGTGGAGGTGGGGCATAGTGACTTGGAAAGGTATTGGAACTGAGGAAAACCAAGAAACAATAAAAACAAGAATTGGACAAAACACCGATCCCGCTGGTATTACAACGCTTTTTGCCCGTTTGAAACAGATATACGATTACTTAACGACTAATTTAAGCAGTTCCAGAGCGTCAAAAATTGATAACATGGACACTACAGTCTCAAGCCGTCAGGCTAACTGGGGAGCAACTACAACCCATAAAGATAGGATAGATGCAAATATTTCAAGTCGTGCTGCTCAAACCACGGCAGATACAATCAATACAAATGTAGGTTCTAATGCTGATGTATCCAGTGCTACTGGTAGTATTCATGGAAAATTAAAAGATATTAAAGCTAATATTAGTTCGCTAGCTTCTACTAAAGGACCTATAGGTGCAAGTGGTTCTTCTGCTGTAACATCAGATTCATACATTACCGTATTAGATATATCTGGCCCAGGTTTATTGCATAGTATTAGAGTTAGTTCCAGCATTTCAAATTCTGTAGATGGTGCAGGTATTCGGATAACTGTCGATGGCTATGTTTTAGCGCAAGGGAGTTGCGGGCCTACAGCTTGTGCAGCTAACGCATATTGTTATCCAATAGCCGGATTTTATTTGGCAAATAACGGAAGTATGTTATTTAATCTTATAAGTAATGACGGAACTGTTTCTGGTAGAAATGCTGAAATTCAATTTAAAAATTCCTTAAAGATTGAAGCATATAGAGAGACCGGTATACTTAATGTTGAATGGCTATGTTTAAAATAAAAGGAGTTGACGTTATTGGATTCAGTTTTGGTTTGTTTTATTGAAAGTGAAGAAAATAATTGCTGTGTAATTATTAGATAAATATTGAGGTGCATGAGAATATAATTTGAATTACACAAAAATTTAATAATCTCAAGAGCAAATATTATTTTATACACTTAAAATATGAATATAGTACAAGTAATTGTCAATCTAACTCCTGCTTTTCAATAATTATTGAGAGTTGTTTTCTATAAGATTAAAGGTTTAGTTTGAATGGGAATAGGGAGGTGGCTGAATGCCTAACGTTACACCTAATTTGGGGCTGAATAAACCACTGGGGAATGAATTTGTCAGCAGACAGGCATATGTTGAAAATCTGGAACTCATAGACCAAAATGCTGCTAAAAAAACCGATTTTACCACACATATGGCACAGGTTATACATCCTAGATTAGCGGGAAACGCCAATTTTAACGGTGCGGTTGGAACGGTGATAGCTCATACAAAGGGAGATGCCAATTATTATGTAGAGGTAACTCCGGTTGCAAACCCTGCCGGATATTTGGGCGAGGTTTGGGTGGAGCAGGGGGCCAATAGTTTTTCCGTGAAATGTTCGGGGACGGCAACCACATCGTTTAAATATGTTGTGTTCTGGTAGGTGATAATATGGATCATTTATATCAGGTTTCCGGGTGTTCTATGATGCCGACATTAGCTGACGGGGATGTTATTGAGATCGTAGACCGCCGCTGGCAAGATGGAGATATTGTCGTTGCCCGGGTGGGTTCTAAAACGGTCGTCAAACGAGTGGTTGGAGATAAGCTAGTTGGGGATAATAATATTAGTACAAAATTTAATATTTTTGATGTTGTAATTTTAGGTAAAATCAAAAAAATACATTGTCTACCAAGCTCCTATTTATTACAGTCTGCAGAGGCAACTTATGAAAAATTAAGAGTAATTGGATTAGATTCAAATAATGTTTGGAAAGTCTATGATGTTGACATTAATACAGGAGCTAAGACCTTAGTATCAGGCTTTACCGATTTTTCAGCTTTTAATGGTAATAGACCGACAGGTTTTGGTGAAGCTGATAAATATGTTTACTTTACAAGTACAATGTCATATATAGGTAATGGAAAACTTCGGGTTATAACAAATGACAATAATAATACATGGAAGGCTTACGACGTTGACGTTAATACAGGAGCTAAGACCTTAGTATCAGGCTTTACCGATTTCTCAGCTTTTAATAGTAATAGACCGACAGTTGGTAGTGAACGTGATTCGTATGTTTACTTTACAAGTACAATGTCATATATAGGTAATGGAAAACTTCGAGTTATAACAAATGACAATAATAATACATGGAAGGCCTACGACGTTGACGTTAATACAGGAGCTAAGACCTTAGTATCAGGCTTTACCGATTTCTCAGCTTTTAATAGTAATAGACCGACAGTTGGTAGTGAACGTGATTCGTATGTTTACTTTACAAGTACAATGTCATATATAGGTAATGGAAAACTTCGGGTTATAACAAATGACAATAATAATACATGGAAGGCCTACGACGTTGACGTTAATACAGGAGCTAAGACCTTAGTATCAGGCTTTACCGATTTTTCAGCTTTCAATAGTAATAGACCGACAGTTGGTAGTGAACGCGATAATTACGTTTATTTTACTAGTGCTATGACTCAACTAAATAGCATGCCTCAAATGATATTAACCTTCCCAACCACCAATCAATCCTTCTCTACCGTCTACGAAAGAAAAATCATTACTCTTTCCGGCACGGTCAGTGACGTAGACAATGACAACGTTACGGTCAGCGCAACCATTGGCGGAAAAACAAAAGGTACGGTTATCAGCGGCACTTCCACAGAAAAAAGCTGGTCTTTAACCTGGGATGTGGCCGCTGATAATATTTCACAGGGAAGCTACAGCAATATTGTGGTCACTGCGGATGACGGCAACGGGGGCGTCGCTACGACCACCATGGGCTATACATTGACGGTGGACCGCACTGTCCCGGTGATTAGCCTTTCCGGGGTGGCAAACGGGCAGACTTATCAGAATTCAGTGTCGCCTACTTTTTCCGCTACGGATGCGGGGGGATCGGGATTGGCCTCGGTAACGGCGACGCTGAACGGTTTGGCTTACACATCCGGGACTACCATTACTTCCGGGGGGAGCAAGACCCTTGTGGTGACGGCGGTGGACAAGGCCGGGAACCAGGCGCAGCAGACGGTGAATTTCACAGTAAACAAAGCACCCTTTATGGTGCTTTTCTCTCCTGCCGCCAATCAAACTCTGGCTGAAGGACAGGCGGTATCGGTTGCCGAGGATCGTTTTACCCTGCGTGTCACTCCCGGTGATGCAGATAC
The DNA here is from genome assembly GCF_000215085.1 of Desulforamulus ruminis DSM 2154. NCBI lineage: Bacteria > Bacillati > Bacillota > Clostridia > Eubacteriales > Peptococcaceae > Desulforamulus > Desulforamulus ruminis. Next base: position 3,538,324 of record NC_015589.1, on the reverse strand, counting down.
GGGGGACACGCTGCAGTATAAGATGATCCAGGGCGAGGTTACTAAGGTGGACTGGACCGCTTGTACCGGCGGGACGGCCTTTGAGTATACTTTTGCGGGTTTGCTGCTGGGCAATAATGTCTGCCAGGTATTGGTAAAGGACAACAAGGGCGGTCAAGCGGTTCGGACCTTTACTTTAAGAAACAAGGCTTCCGGCTCCAGTTCGGCTGCGCTGTCCCAGAAAGGGGTGCGGGAAGTGCTGGCGGCCTTGGGGTATCCGGGGACGGATTTTGGCTGCCTGAATGATCTGAAGCCCGGCGGGTACAGCGGACCGCTGTCTTTAAGCGGTATTCTTAATCAGGTGGAATAGGAGGGGAAGCATGCGGTATTTTAAAACACAAAAGCAGGTGAGGGAAGACGGGACCGTGCAGTATGGTAATCTGCCGGTCCATTTTGTTATCGGCTATGAAGGGGAATCCGAGGTGGTTTTTCCGCTGGAGGATCAGGTGGAACTGCCGGATCATGCGGAGTTACAGGAAATCAGTCCGGAGGAGTACATGCAGTTCATTGATTTCCTGAGGGAACAGGACCGGCAGAGGCGGATTATGGAGCAGGAAGAAATGATAAAGCAGATGCAAAGAGGGCGGACGAAGAATGGTATTCGGAAGCTGCTGAATTTTTTGAACGCCGGAAAGAGCCGTTAGACTGTTGAGACAACGGGCAAGATTCATTTAACGGATAACGGGGCAGCCCATCATTAACAATTTAGAGATGCAGTACCGGTATTGATTACTAGCAAGTGAATGACATAGGGGGTGGGCTTGTGCCGCCGGAGGATATCAACGTATTGAAAAATGAACTGAGTAATGTGGTGAAATGGTTAGAGAAGATTGAGGTGGCTCTGACCAAGCAGCGGGAAGAGACCCGGGAGGAAATTAAACAGATCTATGAGCGCCTGGACCACCAGCGGGACGCCGTGAACCGTCAGGAGTGCGAGCGGTACCGGGAGAAGTGTTGCAGCAGGCAGGAGTCCCGGAATGAGAAACAGGATGATAAAATCACCACCCTGATGCTGCAATTGGCCAAATGGGGCGGTATCGGCGTGGGCATTGGGCTGGTGCTGAAATATTGGCCACAGTAAAAGGAGAGGTTGGGGTGAAGAATAAAAAAATCATTGTTCTGGACCCGGGGCATGGGGGCCAGGACCCCGGAGCGGTTGCCAACGGGCTGGTGGAAAAGTTTATTGTCTGGGAACTGGCTCAAAGGGTGAAGGAGAAGTTAGCCGGAAGGAATGCGGAGATTATCATCGTGCAACCCTCTCTGAGCAACCCTAAAAGCACTGCCCGAGATGAATTATACAAGCCGCCCCAGGAAGCCAACCGCCTAAAGGCGGATTTTTATTTATCCCTTCATGTGAACGCCGGTGGCGGTGAAGGCTTTGAAAGTTTTGTTCACCCGGCTGCTAAAAATAAACCGGCGGATGCTTTGAGGAACCGGCTGCACAGTCAGATTATGCAGTATCTGGCCCGGCATAAGGTGAAAGATCGCGGGTGTAAATATGCCGATTTTGCGGTTCTTCGCCTGACCCATATGCCGGCGGTTCTTTTGGAATGCCTGTTTATGGATCATACTGGCGATGCCCAATTGCTGAAAAACCATGATTTTTTAGACGGCTTAGCCAATGAAATTGCTTACGGGTTGATGGTGACTCTGTCATTGGAAGGAGAAGCATAATGGATATTAGTGTTATTTTTGAGAATTTTGGCGGACTGCTGCAGGTATTTGTGCCTGCTAAAGCAATTCCTTTTGTACCGGTTATTCTGATTTTAGTTTGGGTTACTTATCGGTTGCTGCCAAGTCTTAAGGGTGTGGCGCCTCTTTTAGCTTTGGTCTGGGGGCTGGCTGCAGCTTTCCTGTTCCTGCAAATGCCTTGGCGGGAGGCGGTGCCGACGGGTTTAACCCTGGGAGGTTATGCTGTGGCGGCCTGGGAACTGGGAAAAATTAAAGGACTGGAGTGGAAGGACGAAAAACCGCAGAAGATTACCCTGAGATAAATCATTTTTTAAAGGTTGCACAGAACAAATGTTTGGTTTAAAATAAGAAGTGCTTAACAAACATTTCCAAAGGATGGTTTCTAAAGATGCTAATCTTAAAAATAATAATAAATATTAATAGTAAAATTTTGCAATAATACAGACTAACTTGAAAAATTTTACTATTTATGTAAAAAAATACAGGATTTTAAATCCCATTGCTAGAATAATCCTCTTTAAAAAATCTCATAAATTAAAATTAAGCTTAAGGGGGTGCGGCAGAAAACCGAGAATAAAAATTGACGTTTGACTGCGGCAACAGTCAAACGTCAACAATCACACATCCTAATTTAAAACATTCATTTTGTTTAATTCAACAAAAAGTATAGAGTTCCTTCTAGTAAAAAAATATTATGAGAAAAATAAAAGAGACGGAGGGGTTAAGTTTGAAGAATCAATCCGAGTGGGAATCCCTCCACCAGGAAATGACAAATTTAGGCATTATCAACGGAGAGGATCTTGAACAACAAATAAAACAGTTGGAGATTGAGGTTAATACCAAGCTACAAAAAATATGAAAAAGATAGGTTTCGTAAGACTTGAGCCGTAAATTTCTGGATGCAAGAAATTTACGGCCTTTCACTTTTCTGCTTAAATGTTTCTTTTATTCGGGGGATTTTCTATATAAAATAGAACAAGTTTATTAGAGATTACATTACAGATCATATGATAGATATAAATCCTTGATTTTTGAAAGGATACTTTTAATGAGCAGGGAAAAGGCCGTTGCCGAAATTTGCAGTGAAATGTTTGATAAGATTACCATTATCAAAGGATATCTTCTATTAAACATTGAGCGGAAGAAAGTAGATTATTCTCCTTTAATTTTAAGGGAAGTTGGTGAGATGGAGATTTTGGTCCGTAAAATCGTAGATACTTGTAATACAAAAGAAGAGGGAACATGATGATTTTTAGCTGGAATATTAAGATGATTGGTTGGCATTTAGATCGATCCCGGCATTTCTTCCTTTTTAGTCTTATACAAAGGTGATGAAAAATGCTCCGGCCTCTTTTTATATTTATAAATAGGTTTTTATAAAATAGAAGAGAATAACAGCCGTGGAAAAGAAAATCATGATAATCACCGAGCGGCTGTAACGGTCGCTCTTCCGGCGGTGGCGCTTTCGGTTCACCAGCAGAGTAAAGATCGAGAAGATAAGCATCAGTACACTTAAATAAAAGGCATAGGCCAAAATATCCGTATCCCAGTCCTGTCTTAAAGTAACGTTGAACAACCGGCTGAAGAAATTTTCAAACTCCGGTTTGGCCTGATCAATAATTAGAAGAATGACCAGCATGGCCAACCAAACAAGAATGGCAGCGGCTTTTAAAAACTTGACCCAGAGGTCCGGTCCCTGCCTTCTTTCCACAACGGGATTTTTTTCAGTGTTCATAACGTCTCACCCCCTTTCTTTAAGCTAAGGACGAATCATGATTCTTTCATAAGGAAAATAAAAATACATAATTTATGAACCCTTTTGGGGAAAAAGCTGTCAAAATAATCATATCAAACGTTAAAATAAAGTAAATAACAAAAAAGTAAATTTATACTAGGGGGATCCAAATTGATTATCTTAAAATCGGCCCGGGAAATTGAGATTATGAGAGAGGCCGGCCGGATCGTTGCGGAGTGCCACCGGATACTGGCAGAACGGATAAAACCCGGGATAACTACCCTGGAGTTGGATCAGACTGTGGAGAAGCATATTCGTCAAAGGGGAGCCACACCCAGTTTTAAAGGGCATCAGGGGTTTCCCGCCGCCATCTGTGTGGCCCTGAATGATGTCATTTGCCATGGTTTTCCCGGGCCGGAACCTCTACAAAAGGGGGATGTGGTAACCATTGACGTGGGGGCCTTTTATAAAGGGTATCATGGGGATTCGGCTTGGACCTATGCGGTAGGGGAGGTCTCGGAAGAGATCCGGCAGTTGATGGAGGTAGGGCGGAAATCTCTATACCTGGGGATTGAACTGGCTCAACCGGGAAACCGCATTGGCGATATTGGAGCAGCCATCCAGACCTATGCGGAGAAATACCGTTATGGGGTTGTTCGGGAGTTTTGCGGCCACGGAGTAGGGCAAAATTTGTGGGAAAGTCCGCAAATTCCTCACTTTGGCAGAGCAAACACCGGCCCTTTGATTAAGGCCGGCATGACCCTGGCCATCGAACCCATGATCACTCTGGGCAAATGGAAGGCGGTATTGGATAAAGACGGTTGGACCGCCAGAACTGTGGACGGTTCCATTTGCGTGCAGTATGAGCATACCTTGGCGGTGACTGCGGAAGGCCCGGTTATTCTGACAGAAATATAGCAATACCCTGTCAAAGTGGAGGTAATTGCAAGATAGGCTTCATAATAAGTGATTATTTAGAGAAATAAAGCCAATACAACGAGCAGCGTCCATTGCTTTAATCTCCGGGAATGGGTAGTATAGGTTCAAGATTGGTATGTGGTATACCAAAGGGGGTTAAAAAGTGCCTGAAGAATTCGGACTTACACCGGTGGAAATTGAAATCCAGCCCCAGGTGCGGGATAAGGTTTATAAACGCTTGCGGCAAGCCATTGTAGAAGGCCGGTTAAAGCCAGGGGAGCGGCTGATTGAACGGAAGTTTGCCCAACTGCTGGGAGTCAGCCGGACTCCGGTTCGGGAAGCCATCCGCATTCTGGAGTCCGAGGGTCTGGTGGTTAATCTTCCCAGAGTTGGCGCTGTGGTGGCTCAGGTAACGGATACGGAGGTTATGGAGGTCTACCGCATCCGGGCTGTGCTGGAGGGTCTGGCGGCCCGCATGGCCGCGGAGAAGATTAAACCGGAAGAAATGAATGCTTTAACCGGGCGGCTGGAAGCCATTGAACAACTGGCCCTGAAAAAAAGGCTGGGAGAACTGGAAGGGGTGCACCTGGAATTCCATAAGGTGATTTACCAGGCTGCCTGCAGCCCTCGGTTATATGAGATGATTATCTCATTAATTGACTATATAACCAGGTATACCCGGGTTGGTTACTGCCATCCCGGACGTCTTGAAGAAGCCACCCGGGAGCACCGGCAACTGCTGGAAGCGATTAAAAGAAAGGACGGTGTGCTGGCAGAGCGGGTTGCCAGGGAACATATTGATAATTCCCGCCGGGCTTATTTTAGCGAAATGGCGAACCATAGCATGAGTATGGTACCGGTCATTTAATTCTAACAGCGTCTAAGACATGGTGGGGACCCCGGTGTTTATAAGGAAATAGGACGGGGAACCATTGTTTTTCAGCGGTCTTAGTGCGGAAGTCTCAGTGGTTTAATAACTTTCGGGGATAAATTGTGTATAACTCTGTGGATAAATCAGAAACATGTGGATAAAGTAGAAAAGTGTAGAGATATGCGGAAAAACATAATCCGGTCTTTCCCTGGGACCGGGAAGGGCGTTTTTTATATTTGACAGGAAAACGGCAAAAGGAGTGCTGCTTGAGTCTTGTAATGAATTGGTATCAAGGACAATCCCCCAAGAATAGACTGAAGTAAAATGCTATCAAGGGGGTGTTTTTTTGGTCGGTCGGGAATATCTGGAACAAATGAGTAAGTGGGCAGGCTTTGTAGGACTTATGACCATTATATTCGGGGCTTTATCGGCCCTGGCCGGTGTTTTTGCTTTCATTATCGGCGCGATTCCTGGTATTATTACCATTGTGCTGGGGATAAAACTCCGGAATGCGAAAAAGTATGCCGATGAGTTTCTGGCATCGGAACAAGATGAGGCCAAGCTGAATATGCTTTTTGCCAGTTTAAATTCCTATTTTAAAATCCAGGGTATTTTAATTATCATTGTATTGGCTCTTTCCTTGCTGGGAATGCTTACCGGAATGTTTGCGGGGTTGGCCCTGCTAAATTCCCTTTAGAGATTGTTTAAGTCAGCGGGGAAGACTATAATTTAAATAACTGCAGGGACTGCATGATCCATCATGGAGTCCCTTTTTATAAAAATCCATCAGCGGAAAGAGGAGTAAAAAATAACAAGGGGTGTGAACATGTTACAAAGCATCAACATTGAAGATATTCTCAAGGGAATGGATGATCTGGTGGGACTGGCACCCTATAAAGAAACTCTCCGGGAAATGGCCAGGGATCTTTCTATATCAAGAAGGCCGGTGCATTACGCCTTTGTAGGGAATCCCGGCAGGGGGAAGGTTGCGGTGGCCCGGATGATGGGAAGAGTATTGGGGAGAATGGGAATTGCCCAAAGGGGTCTTTTTGTTGAACTGGACAGGGATGACATGGCCGGGTTATCTCAGGAGGAAGCCCTGCATAAATTAGCGTTGGCTATGGAAAAGGCAAAGGGAGGCATTCTTTTCGTTGATGACGCCCCGGAAGTTTACCGGTTGACCGGGAAAAAGTTTGAGCAAATGATGGAGCAGACAGAAGTCCGGGTGGTGCTATCCGGCAGCAAGGAAGAAATGGACCTGCTGCTGGAGAAGGCGGGGTGCGCTTCAGAGGTGGCCCGGACACTGTATTTCCCCGATTTTACCCCGGATGAGCTGGTACAGGTGGCTGAGAAAATGGCGGATGAATACCAGTTAACCATGACTGCCGGAGCCAGAGAAAAACTTCTTCAGTTGCTGGTACAAAAAAAAGATCGGATCGGACAATTGGGCAATGCCCGGTATGCTAAAAATCTGATAGACAGGGCCTACCGTAATGCCGCTTCCAGGATTATGCAGGGCGGAAACTCGGACAGGCTGCTCCCGGAGGATATAGAGGACGTGACGCCGTATTAAAAATGCGCAAGCCAGATTAATCGTAAAACTACGATTAAAAAAGACGCCAGAGAACGGGCAAATAACAACGAACAACAGACTAAAGAAATGGAACACGAATTTAACGGATTATACGGATTTGCGCGGATTTTTAAAATATTATTTAATCCGTGGGATCCGTGGAAATCCGTAAAATCCGTGTTCTATTCTTTTTATTTTAGTCAATAGGAGGCTGGACAAAAGGAACCAACTGTGTTCATTTTGACAGCTCCTTTAATTTTTTCAGGGGAAAGAAAGGGCATGGATATTGAAAAAGATGTAAAAAAAGGATAGAATGAGTAGGAAAATAGTCCTGTCTATGGGACTTTTTACCTATAAAATAAAGAGACGATAAAGGCAAACTTATCGAAAGGTAAGGACGCAAAGCCATGGGCCTAATCCCGAAGGGAACGGTTGCCAGGCTGCCAAAACTGTTTTATCACACAGGGCGGGAGTCTCTGCGTTTTTCATTTTTTAATTCATTTAAAAAAGGAGGACGAAGGATGGACCGTCAAGAAATTCGTGAAGCCTTTCAAAGGGAGCTGGATGTGATTTTGGACATTTATGAACAACTGGATAAAACCACCGATCCCCAGGTAAAGGCACAGTTGGAGAGAAGGAAGAGGGAGTTGATCCAATTACAAATTGAGTATATTGAAATGCTGCACAAAAGCATGAGCAGTTAAGGATTTTGTAATAAAAATATGTCGAAATAACAAAGAAAAAAGAAAAATCATTGCCCTGCCCCTGAGGACAATACCTTTAAATATAACAAGAATACTACAATTTTCCTAACTTTGCACCGTTTTAACGAGAAGAAAAAAATGTCGTGATACCATTGCAGTATGATTAATGTTTCAGGGAGGGGCAAGGATATGAATTTAAAAATTGGGGTAAAAGTTAGTCTGGGTTTTGCATTTATGCTTATTCTGGTTATCTTGTTAAGTGGCAATGCTTTTTTATCCCTCAGCAAATCCGAAAAACAGGTGGAAGGAATTGAACAGGCGAATCAACGATTAATTCTGGAAATGCAGCTTGAAAACCAATTTTCCAGCGCCGCAGCCGCCATTCGCGGGTACATTGCCTATGGTGACGAAAAGTATTACCAGCAGGTGGAGGAGACCCTGAATGAAATTATCCAGGGAGAAAAGGACCTTCTACAAAAAAAATATCAGGGGAACAAACCGGAAGTTCAAAACCTGATATCCGTCACCGAACAGTATAAAAACGGGTTATTAAACGTATTAGCTCCTGTTACCAGGGAATATCACCAGGCCTTGGCCGATGGCAATGTTGAAAAATCCAACCAGTTAAGAGGGAAGGTCATTGGTATTGCTAAGGAACTGATTCCCATGACGGATCAGATATCAAAAACCTTGCATGAGCTGGTCCTGGAAAATGACAAGATAATGAAGGAAATGACGGCTTCGGCCATTAAAGAGCAAAAGGGGATCATTCGAACCGCCTTAATCGTCAGTATCGTTGCCGTCTTAGTAGGAATCGTTTTAAGCATTGCATTAACTAGAATGATTCGCAATCCGATTATCCATATGGTGACTGCAGCCAATCAATATGCTGCGGGGGATTTCAGGGAGACCGTGCAAAGTCAGTCCAGGGACGAATTGGGCGAATTGGCGGATGCACTGAATAAAATGCAGGGGAATTTCCGGGAAATCATTCAAGAAATCAAGCACTCGGCGGAGCAGTTGAGTGAGGACTCCAAACAACTGACGGCCCAGGCCCAGCAGACCTCGGCCGGAGCTACGGAAACGGCGGCTACCATGAACCAGATGTCCAGCACCGTGGAGAATATGGCCGATGATACCCAGGAAGTGGCCAGACAGGCTGAAGCGGCGTCCATACATGCAGATAAAGGCCAGCAGGACGTTGAACTGGTAACCGGTCAGATGGAGGATATATCCGCCGCCACCAGCCAGGTAAACCGGTCCATCGAGGCGCTGAACAGTGCCATTCAAAGGATTGGTCAGTTTGTAGAAGTGATTACCAACATTGCCGATCAAACCAACCTGCTGGCTTTAAACGCAGCCATTGAGGCGGCGCGGGCCGGGGAAGCGGGTAAAGGCTTTGCGGTGGTAGCCGATGAGGTTAGAAAGCTGGCGGAACAGTCCGCCCAATCCACCCGCCAGATAAAACAATTGATTCAGGATATTGATGAGCAATCCCGGCAGGCTTTGCAGGCCATGGCTTTGGGCAATGAAAAGGTGCAGGTAGGAAACCGTGTTGTGTCTGAAGTGGGCCGTTCCTTTCATGAAATCATTGAAGCGGTTAAGAGCTTGGGCAGTCAGGTGCAAAACGTTGCCGCTTCAGCCCAGCAAATAACCGCCGGGGTGCAGAATGTGGCAGCCACCACCGAGGAACAAACGGCGGCCATGGAGGAAGTGTCCGCTGCAACGGAAAATCTGACCCATTTGGCGGAAAACCTCAATTCCCTAGTGGTTAAATTTAAAGTATAATCCGGATTACCCAAACACGGTCTTGCCTTGGTGTTTGGGTAATTTTTTGTTTCGGATACATTTACTGATTTTTCTAAACAAACCTTGTTCAGTTACCGATAATGATAGAATAGGTATATGATATAAAAGGATGTTGGCAATTTTGCTCAATCATATTTTTTTCAAATATAACCGGGACATTATGCTGGTTCTGCAAAGTGAGGACGGCCGGATTATAAGGGCTAATGATGCGGCTGTATGGACCTACGGCTATAGCCGGGAAGAACTGCTGTCCCTAAAAATGAAGGACTTGTGTGTAGACAGCGATATACCCCTGGTAGGAGAGAAACCGGGTGGGATTTTTGAAACCCGACACCGTTGTAAAGATGGGAGCATCCTGCAGGTGGAGGTTAGCTCCCAGTATGAGTCTCTTTCGGAAAAAACCGTAATATTAAGCGTTGTAAGGGATATTTCTCAGCGAAAAAAGGTGGAGGCGGCGTTAATTGCCAGCGAGGAACGGTTCCGCCGTTTGGCGGAGAACGCTCCCGACATCATTTACCGTTTGAAACTGCTGCCGGAACCCCATTTTGAGTATTTAAGCCCGGCAACGGCGAAAATTATGGGATGCAGACCGGAAGTGTTGTATCGCAACTTTGATATTCTTACTTTGTTATCCCATCCTGAGGATCCCCAGGATCTGGCGGAAATTTTCGCCGGAGACGGCCAGACCGTTGATACGGCACGTCTGGTACGTCCCGACGGCAGAATCATCTGGTTGGAATTCCGGAGGGTGCAACTGCCGGATCAAGAGGGCCGGCCGTTGGCTGTAGAGGGAATTGTCCGGGATATTACCGAGCGGAAAAAACTGGAGGATGAACTAAGAAGGGCAAAAATCCAGGCTGAAAAGGACCGTGAGCGTGCCGAATGCCTTGCGGCAACCGATCCCCTGACCGGACTGCTTAACCGCAGGGCCTTTATGGATCGCCTGGAGGATGAATATAACCGGACCCAGCGGCAGGGAGATTCCCTGAGCATTATCCTGGGGGACATCGATCGTTTCAAAAGGGTAAACGATACCTATGGTCATTCGGCCGGGGATTTTATTCTTCACCAGTTTGCCCTGTGTTTAACCAAGACCTGCAGGCTCTACGATATTTTGGGGCGCTATGGCGGTGAGGAATTTATTGTTTGCCTTCCGGAGACCGCTCCGAAAGAGGCTTTGACCATTGCCGAACGTATGCGTCAGGCTGTGGAAAACCAGTCCTTTGATTTGCCGGGGAGCTCGGCATCCATTCGAATAACCGCAAGTTTTGGCGTCTCTTTTCTGGATAAAGAGACCGAGAAAACCATTAGTGAATTAATTAATGAAGCGGATGAAGCCCTTTACCGGGCCAAATCGGAAGGCAGGAACCGGGTTGCTTCCGCTGCAGGCAATTAAAATTAGTTTCCTTGCTTTAGTCCTGCAGGAAATAGTTATGGGAAGATAGAAAGATATTTAGATTGCGATGTTAAATCTACATTAAGAAAATTCCCATCTTATGGATGACCCAGGCAAACAGTTCCCATTGGAAATGGCAAGGAAAGTCACCCGCGGGACCATGATTGATCTTCGACGTCAAAAAGAAAATACCGATGAGCGGGTGAGAAATCTTGAATCCATATCAAATTGGGGTTGTGCTGGTCCTACTATCGGCTGTTTTTTTTGGCATTATGCCTATTTTTGCTTTGTATGCCTATGAAGGCGGCGCCAGTGTGAATACCCTGCTGCTAATGCGTTTTAGCATCGCCACCGTGCTGTTTTTTCTTTATATTTTAATTAAAAGAGAAGCCTTTGCCATTAAAGCAAAACATTTTCTTTTCCTGTTTATTCTGGGCGGTATTTTTTACACCCTGCAATCGCTGTTTTATTTTTCATCGGTTCAGTACATACCGGCGTCCCTGGCGGTGCTGATTTTTTACACCTATCCCATTTATGTGGTTCTGCTGTCCTATTGGGTGGATAAGGAAAAATTGAACCGTCAAATTATTTTCTCCATCCTCTTATCCATTATCGGTCTCTCCATGGTGGTGGGAACATCCTTTAACGCCATTAATCATCTAGGGGTACTGCTGGCTGTAGGGGCTGCTCTGGTATATTCCGGTTATACGGTGCTGGGCAGCCGGGTGGTTAAACAATTACCGGCTGTGATTACCAGTGCCTTTGTTTCTTTATTTGCTACGGTTTCCCTGCTAATTATGGGTTTGGCCCGCCATGAACTGGAACTGGATCTGGAGCTTCAGGCCTGGGTGGCCATTGCCGTCATTGCCGTCCTTTCTACGGTGGTCTCCATGTTTACCTATTTTCGCGGGCTGGAACTGGTTGGTTCCACTAAAACCGCCATCCTAAGCATGGTTGAGCCCCTAATTACCATTGGCCTTTCCGTTATTTTATTTCATGATAAATTAACGGTCAGCCAACTGATTGGAGGGGTGGGGGTTTTGGCGGGGGCGGTGCTGGTGGTACTGTCCCATAGACCGGAACCGGCTCCGAAAGAAATCAGCAGTGTTGTAATTAAGCGAGGTTAATGCCTCGCTTTTTTTATTTTTAAAAAATTAAAGATAAAATTACCATAAGAACTAATAAAAATAATATAATTGTGCTAGAATCTTTGACAAGCCGTAATATGGTAGCGACAACCTATTTTTGAACACATGGGGGGATAAAATGTATTCTTTTCGTACAATTTCAGTTATGCCTGAAATGCCTGAAAGAATTAGCCGGTTAACCGAACTGGCCCGGAACCTCTGGTTCAGTTGGCGCCCTAGATCACAACAACTTTTCAGCAAAATTGACAGGGTGTTATGGGAAGAGGTTAATCACAATCCGGTTAAATTTTTGCTGCATGTAGATAAAGGCAAACTGGAAAAAGCAGCCGACGATCCAAATTATTTGTACATGTATGATTTGATGATGGGCTATCTGGATGAATATATGAAGAAAGAAACTTGGTATCAAAAGAAATTTCCTGATCAAGCTAATCAATTAATTGCTTACTTTTCCGCCGAATTTGGAGTGCACGAGTCCAACCCGGTCTATAGCGGAGGTCTGGGTTTATTGGCCGGAGATCATTGCAAATCTGCCAGCGATCTAGGATTACCCTTTGTGGGAGTGGGCATTTTATATAAGCAGGGCTATTTCTATCAGAGAATTAACCGGGAAGGCTGGCAGGAGGCCCACTACTCCTTTATGGATTTTAACGAGATGACCGTTACTCCGGCCTCCAAGAATGGTGGAGACGTGATTGTTACGGTTCCTCTGCCGGGCCGGGACCTTTTTGTTAAAGTATGGGAGCTTCAGGTGGGACGAATAACCATTTATTTCTTGGATGCGGATTTGGCTCAAAACCGTATGGAAGACCGGTTGCTGACCTCTACCTTGTATGGGGGAGACCAGGCTACCCGCATTTCCCAGGAAATCATCCTGGGCATCGGCGGGGTAAAGGCCCTGCGGGAGCTGGGTATCTCGCCCACGGCCTGGCATATCAACGAAGGCCACGCGTCCTTCAGTATAGTAGAACGGATCCGGGAACTGGTTGAAAAAGAAATTCCCTTTGCGGTTGCCAGTGAGGCGGTCCGTTCATGCACCATTTTTACCACCCATACGCCGGTTCCTGCCGGACACGATGTATTCAGCCCGGAAATGATTGACCAGTACCTAAGCTATTTTTATGATAAATTGCATGTCAGCCGGGATGTTTTTATGGGCATGGGCTGGGATGACCGGCGTCAGGGTTTTAATATGACCAAGCTGGCCATGAACCACTCGGTCTTTACCAACGGAGTGAGCAAACTGCACGGGGAAGTTACCAAAAAAATGTTTGCTTACCAATATACCGGTATTCCCATGGAAGAAATTCCAATTTATTATGTGACCAACGGTGTCCACACCGAGACCTGGGCCGATCGTGAAATGAAACAACTGTTTGAAAAATATATCGGCATGAATTGGATGGAGAACATTTCAAATCAGGAACAGTGGCAACGGGTTTACGATATTTCCGATGAGGAGCTCTGGCAGGTACACATGCTATTAAAGGAAAGAATGATTCAGTTTGTACAGCATAATTTGTGCCGGCGTATGGAGCGGAATTTTGAACCCATTGAATTAATCCGGGAGAATGCCGGGTATTTAAGTAAAGATGTTCTCACCATCGGTTTTGCCCGGCGCTTTGCCACCTATAAAAGGGCTAATTTACTCCTCCGCAACAAAGACCGTTTGGCCCGGCTGCTGAATAACCCCGAAAGACCGGTGCAGATTATTTTTTCCGGTAAGGCCCATCCGGCAGACCGGCCCGGACAGGAGATTATTAAACAACTTTTGGATCTGGCCGAAGAGGAGCGGTTCCGTGGAAAAATTGTTTTTGTAGAAAATTACGATATCAATGTGTCCCGGCATTTACTTCAGGGAGTGGATGTTTGGCTGAACACGCCCAGGCGTCCTCTGGAGGCCAGCGGCACCAGCGGTCAAAAGGCGGCTGTAAGCGGTATTATCAACTGCAGTATCATGGATGGCTGGTGGCCGGAGGCTTATAACGGGGAGAACGGCTTTGCCATTGGTTCCGAACTGGAGTATGACAACGAGGAAATTCAAGACAGAGAAGATGCCAATTCCCTCTTTGACCTTTTAGAACAGACCATTGTTCCCTATTATTACCGCAGGGTGAATGGGATTCCCCGGGAGTGGGTGCGCCGGATGAAGAATTCCTTGGCCACCATACCCTGGCGGTTCAGCACTGAACGCATGGTAAAGGAGTATACCCAGAGATTTTACCTGCCGGCAGCCATGAAGGGCCGGCGGTATATGGCCCAGGAATATAAAGTGGCTCAACAAATGCAGGAGCATAAGCGGTACATGCAGGAAAACTGGCACCATGTTCATTTCCAGTCGATCCGGGTTGATCAGCCCAAGACCCTGAAGGTAGGACAGAATATTTTTATTCAGGCCGACGTGTGCCTGGGGTCCATTAAACCACAGGATGTGATTGTGGAGGTGGTTTATGGGAAAGTGGGCGATAAGGCGCTGGTGGATGTCATGTTGATGCCCATGAATTTAAAAGAGCCGGTGGGACAGGATTTGTACCGCTACGAAACGAATCTGGTCCTTCTTCAGGGAACCTCCGGCTATACCCTGCGGGTACGACCCTACAGTCCGAATTTTGAATATCCCTTCGAGCTGCCCTTAATTAAATGGGGAGATAACATGAGTTTTTCAACCTAAATTTTGCGGATATTGATCTGAATAAAGCCATATAACAAGCGGGTTCTAATGGGAACCCGCTTGTTGTGTTTAAAAATATGACATATAAATAGATGGAATTTATACATATTTATCTGTCCGATTTCCTTATGTTGTAGTGGGGCTGATTCCAAGAAAAGCATGGTTTTTTAGGAAGACAAATGTCCCTTGTGTATGGTATGTGTTTAGTTTTTGAACATATAATTCCTTTTGGAATGAAATTAAAAAACTGTCATTTGGTCAAGAATTCTTTTGACTATTGTCGAAACGGGTTGTACAATTGGTTATGAGAATTGTCATAATAATTTTAACCTGGGAGGATTGGTATGAGTCTATTTCGGAAAAAGTCACTGGATGAACTGCTGGGTTCATCAAAAAGGCATGCCTTAAACCGCTGCTTAAGTTCTTTTGATTTAACGCTGCTGGGAATTGGGGCAATTATTGGTACCGGAATTTTTGTACTTACGGGTGTGGCTGCGGCGCAGCATGCCGGGCCCGCTTTGGTCTTATCCTTTGTGATTGCGGGTTTAGCCTGTGTGTTTGCTGCTTTGTGTTACGCCGAGTTTGCTTCCACCGTTCCCATTGCCGGTAGTGTTTATTCTTACAGTTATTTTACTCTTGGTGAAGTTGTTGCTTGGTTAATTGGTTGGGATTTAATTCTTGAGTATGGGTTAGCCGTTTCTGCGGTTGGTGTAGGCTGGTCCGGTTACTTTCAGAACCTGATTGCCGGTTTTGGTATCCATCTGCCGGCGGCCTTAACCGGTGCCCCGGGCAGTGCTCCCGGCGCGGTATTTAATCTGCCGGCCTTTGTTATGATCCTGCTGATCACCTGGCTGTTATCCCGTGGCATTCGCGAAAGCGCCAAGGTGAACAATATTATGGTTGTCATCAAGGTTGCCGTGGTATTGGTTTTCATCGCGGTAGGGATCTGGTATGTTAAGCCTGCCAACTGGACTCCTTTTATGCCCTTTGGTTTTAGCGGTGTCATGACCGGCGCTGCCACCATTTTCTTTGCCTATCTTGGTTTTGATGCGGTGGCTACGGCTGCGGAAGAAGTGAAAAACCCCAAGAAAGATTTACCTGTTGGTATTATTGCCTCCTTAACCATCTGTACGGTTCTTTACATTGTTGTATCCGGTATCCTAACCGGGATTGTCCCTTACAACCAATTGGATGTGGCGGCACCGGTGGCCTTTGCCATGAATTTTATTGGACAGAACTGGTTTGCAGGATTAATCTCCCTGGGAGCCATCTGCGGTATGACAACGGTTCTGCTGGTGATGCTCTATGGACAGATCCGTTTGTTCTTTGCCATGAGCCGTGACGGATTAATTCCTTCCATGTTTTCCAAAGTTCATTCCACTTATAAAACACCCTACAGCAGTACTTGGATCACCGGCTTAGCCTGTGCTTGTATTTCCGCTTTGGTCCCCTTGGGCACCCTGGCCCATCTGGTAAATATCGGAACCTTGGCTGCTTTTGTGCTGGTTTCCATTTCGGTCCTGATTTTACGGAAGACGCATCCCAACGTATCCCGGGCCTTCCGTGTACCCTGGGTTCCCCTGGTGCCGGTTCTGGCCGTGTTTTTCTGCGGTTACCTGATGATCAGCCTGCCGGCTATTACCTGGAAAATGTTTGTTGTCTGGCTGGTTATCGGTGTGGCTGTTTATGCTCTATATGGCCGGACCCACAGCGTTATGGCCAGACGGGAAAAGGGGTTGCCGGTTCATACTGAAAACTAACCTTTTTCCTCTGTATCCCGGAGGAAAATCGTCGTTATTTTTGTTCAAAACGCCCGTACCCGGAACCCCGGAGGCGGGCGTTTTCTTCATGGCCTGCAATGCCGGTTAAATGGAAAAAATTTATATTAAATGAAGATGGTCAAGAGAAGAAATGTATAATAAAATTTAACATGTGCAGTAAGAGTGTCAATATAGAGACTAGAGTCTTTTAAAGGAGCGAAAAGAGCATGGAAAAGCATTTTGCAAAGTTGAAAGAGTATCTGGGAATGGATACGGAGATATCCTACGAGGAATTTGAGGGTTACTTCCAGGACGTAATGAAACTTTTTAATGAAAATTACCAGGATTTTAACCGCGAGGAGTCCATTCAAGGCCGCTTTATGATGTCCATCCTGGTTTCCAATGCCGATGAACGGGCTAGAAAGGACAAAAAACTGGCCAAGAAATATAGAAAGATTCGGGAGAAATCTTCTCTTTGGGCCGAGGCATTGACTTTAAAACTAATGAAGGAAGGCATGAGCAAGCAGGAAATCGCCAAGGCGGAGCAGGAATTAAGCGATTCTATCTAAAGGTTTTTATGGAGCCGGTCAGCCCCATAAAAACTGCTTAATAGATCATAGTTCCGATACGTTGGCCCATTTTAATTTCCTGGCCGGACAGCATGGATTCGACCGGTTTAAAAATCTCCCGTTGAAACAGCAGGATGACGGTGGAACCAAACTCAAATCGGCCGATTTCCGCCGCTTTGTCAATCCATTGCCCTTCGGTAAAGTGGGATACAATTTGGCCCACTCCCAGGGCACCCACTTTAACCAAGGCAAATTTTAGCCCCCCGGGCGTTTCAAAAAAGGTGCAGGTGCGCTTATTCCGGGCAAATAAATCTTTAATGGTGGCGGCTCCCAGGTCATTCACGGGGAAAACCTTTCCCGGAATGATTTTGTGTTTTATCACCTTGGCGCCAAAGGGCATATGGATACGGTGATAATTTTTGGGGCTAAGGTAGATATTAAAATAATAGCCTTCTCTAAAATCGTCCGCAGCACTTTGGCCCAGCAATTGGGAGATAGAGTAGGAATTGTTTTTAGCCAGGATAAGCTGGTCCTCGCGGGCAAAGCCCAGGTCCGCGATTTTACCGTCCACAGGACTCACAACGGCGTCCTTTTCCGGATCCACGGGACGGAGGGAGGGGCAGATATCCCGGCTAAAAAAGTCCGCAAGACTTTTGTACTGGTCGGGGTGTTTAATTTCCGCGGGATTCACCTGGTACAAACGGATGTAAGGCCGAATCAATTTCCGGCTATACCGGCTGCCGCAGGCCCACTGAAATATTTTGCCCAGGGATTCCCTGGAGAGGGCATGAACCATTGCTTTTTTTAATATTTTCAATTTTACACAATCCTTTACAGGTTTTAAGTTAAAATGGATTTTTTTACGTTTTATGGCCCATGATTATGCTAAATTTTGGCCGGGCCGATGCCTTTTATTATTATAAGCTTTTTTAAACTGAACGCCAATAATGCCTTTTAACTTGATTTATTAAAGAAATTATGCATTTGTTTAAAAAAGTGGTATTTGGTATATAATTACACAATAATTAGGGGATTTATTTAGAGGTGATGCTATGACCCTTTTTCCACCGGAGATTTATTTGAGAATTGTCGTGTCTATGCTAATGGGCCTGATCATTGGTTATGAAAGAACCCTTTACAATAAACCGGCCGGCATGAGAACGTTTTCGTTAGTTAGTGTAGGGTCCACCTTGATTATGCTGGTTTCCGTTTATGGAGCAGAAAAAATGGGCATAACCTTAGAAGACCCTTTTCGCATTGCCGCCCAGATTGTTAGCGGTATCGGCTTCTTGGGAGCCGGTGTAATCTGGAACAGCAAAGGTGGCGGGATGAAACACGGGGTAACTACGGCCGCCGAATTATGGGTTACCTCCGCCGTTGGGATGGCCCTGGGAGTAGGGATGTATGATCTGGCGGTACTGGTGGTTGCCTGCGTGTTTTTTGCCATTTTTATCGGGCGAAAAGTAGAGCAAGCAAATAAAGAAAAAGAAACGCAAAAAGAATCGTCTTAAAGTTGAAAAATGTTTTACTTTCTTTCCAAGAAGGGGTAAAATAAATCAAAGCTCAAGTTTAAGGTCTAGTGAGGTCCAGTTCATTTATCCTTCTCATTTGCTTTTTAATGGTAAGGGAGGTAAAGATAAGTGAATCCCCTAAACCATTTTGGGCAAACCTATTATGAGGAGGATTTCCATGTATCAAGACAAAACTTTGACCTGCCGCGATTGCGGGACCGACTTCACTTTCTCTGCTTCCGAGCAAGAATTTTACGCTGAAAAGGGTTTCGCCAACGAACCCGGACGTTGCCCTCAATGCAGAGCAGCCCGCAAGCAAAGAAATAACGGCGGTTTTGGTCGCAGCGCCCGCCCGCAAAGAGAAATGTACCCCGCTACCTGTGCCGCATGTGGCGTAGAAACCGAAGTACCTTTCCGTCCCAGTGGCGATCGTCCGGTTTATTGCCGGGATTGCTTCTCCAGAAACAGCCGTTACTAAATCAGTGTAAAACAGCCCTCTGCCTTGGCAGAGGGCTGTTCTAAATTTAAGATAGATTTCCGGGTTGGGAAGGCGTGGATATTCCGGACAGGGCCTGGCCGGCCTCATTTTGGTAAATATCCGTTGTCGCCAGGTCGCCCAGAGCCACCATCCCGGTAACCTGACCGTTTTCCACCACCGGCAGCCGGCGAATTTGACGCTCTGCCATCAAATTGGCGGCTTGGTGGACATCCATCTCAGGGGCTCCTGTTACTACATCGGTGGTCATAATAGATTGCACCTGGGTGGATTGAGGGTCCAGTCCCTGAGATGTTATCCGGAGAGTAATGTCCCTGTCTGTAATCATGCCCACACATTTGCCGTTTTCAACAACAGGGATGGATCCCACGTTGTGTTGACTCATTAGCCGGGCTGCCTCCTGGGCGGATTGGTCCGGGCCAATGGTGGCGACGTTTTGGGTCATGATGTCCTTCAGTGATTGCGTCATTTTTATACCTCCCTGTGATATAGGCTTTCTTCTCCTTTAGGTTGTCTAATCTTTGTTAAATTTAAACAAAAGAATTTTTTAAAATGATTATTGAATTATGAACAAGGAAATGATAAAATTACATTAATTTCAAGGGGAGTAGCTTTAACCTCAGGGTCGTCACTTCGGAGCATAACGCTCTCGGCCTTGAAGGACGTTAAGTTAGCAAGACCTTGTCCAACACGGGCAAGGTCTATTTTTGTGTTAAAAAGGAGGAATAAAATGGAATTTGTAGTGGGCCTTCTCTCAATTATCTGCCTGGATATTGTTCTGGGCGGAGACAACGCCATCATCATTGCCATGGCCAGTAAGAACCTGCCCCCTGCCCAACGGAAAAAGGCTATCCTATGGGGAACTGCGGGGGCGGTGGCGGTAAGGGTGGCGCTGACCTTTGTGGCCCTGGAACTGCTGAAAATACCCCTGCTGCAATTTGTTGGCGGGTTGGTATTGCTGTGGATTGCTTTTAAACTGCTAAAACAGGAGCCCTGCCAAGTCAATGTAAAATCCGGCTGTAATCTCTGGGATGCGATTAAAACTATTATCATTGCCGATATTGCCATGGGCGTTGACAACGTGGTGGCCATTGCCGGTGCAGCCCATGGGAACATCGTCCTGGTTGTGCTGGGTTTAGCCATTAGTATACCTATTATCGTCTGGGGCAGCGGTCTGGTGTTAAAGTTAATGGACCGATACCCAGTGGTGAGCTTGGTGGGAGCGGGCATCTTAGCCTGGACCTCCGGGAGTATGATGGTACATGATCCAATGATTCAGAAAGGCTTGGCTCATATACCAATGGCGGACCTATTGGTACCCGGTATCCTGCTGCTGCTGATTCTGGTAGTGGGGAACAGAAGATCCTCCCTGGCACTGGAAAAAGAAAGTGCGTAATCATTAGAAAAGAGAACAAGGCGGATGCCTTGTCCTCTTAGCCGGGTAGCTTACATTATTGGTCGTTTTCCAGTAAGTAAAGCCGGTTATCTTCCAGTTGATACATTAAGGGGGCCACCAAAACCCGAGGATACCGTTGTCGCAATCGCCTGGCCTCTGCCAGAACAAAGTCCAGTTCATTACCGATCTCAAACATGGGGGCAAAATGATAAAAATGGTCTTCCGCGGCTTTTCTGTCCCAACCTACATCAACCAACCCATTAATAAACTTTTCTTCCTTGGCGTTTAGATTGGCCATCCCACAATTATTGTGGCCAATCAGGGCAATGGCCCGGACGCCGCCCACAGCGACGGCATAGGAAACTTTGAATTCAGAGGTGCGCAAATTTCCGGCGCCGGTTCGGATAATATAAGCAAATTTTTCAGGTATATTCAGACGTTTGCGGTTATCCATGCACATTGCAACTAAGATTTTAGCATGATCGTATTTTATGTCGTTAGGCTTGTCAAAGTTGTGATATTCAATTAAGTCACTGATGGGTGTGTTTAAGTACTGTGGGAAAATGTCTTCTCTTGTGTTAATTGGAACAATGTAAGCCATTTTTGTCCCTCCTTATACTAACCTTGCTAACTAATTTATCAAAAAAATTAAATAATGTCCAACAAAAAGTTGTCACTACAAGAAGTTTTTTATACCCGGAATAAGCAGTATAAGTAAAATAATACCTGTTTTTAACGGAGAAGAGGAAATAAGGAATTTTTAGCGAATTATATCTTTAACTTCTTTTGGAAAGACAGGTGCTATTTGTGAAAATTTCTACCATCACCGGTCAAAATAAAAACTCATCCCGTCTAAGGATGTCCTCTGCCGGAACAGAAGGGGCAAAAGTGAAAAAAACTTTTTCCAGTTCCCTGGATACTGCGGACCGGGACCATACCCAGAAAGAATTGATGGAAATGGTGGAAAAAATAAAAGCCGCCGGCAATAAATTAAAGTCTGCGGCCACCGAGCAAAACATTAAAGAATACAAGGGTTTGGTTAAAGAATATTTAACCTACGTATTGAGAAATTTTCATAAATTACGGCATGACCGCAGTGTAAACTACAGTACTGTTTACACCAGAGTGGAGATTATTAATCAGGAAGTGGAAGAACTGACCCAAAGGCTGCTGGCCCAGGAAAAAGGAAATATTGATATTGTAGCCGAGGTGGATAAAATTGCCGGATTAATTATTGATGTTTTCAGTTAGTGCCCAGTCTAAAACAGCCCTTCCCTGGTTTATTAAACCGAGGAAGGGCTGTCTTATTTTCTTCTCTGCACCTTATTTTACCGTGGTACCTACAGGCTGATTCTTTTCCCGGGGTTTCCGGTGAATGGCATGGGCCTCGGTTCTTACCACCACCGTTCCGCTTAAAAAGTCGTGGATGCCGCGGCCATACATCAGAACCAGGATGATGGTGGTTAACATCCAAATCATCCAGCCGAAGCGAAATACCGAGTTGCTTAACCAATAAACATAGAAAGGATAGAGGGTAAAGGCGAATTCCCGCCAGAGATAGTGGAGCATGTTCAGCTTGCCGCCGGTAGAAGAATGAATGCGGATATTCATCACTCTTTTGCCCACGGTTTGCCCATCCCAATAATAGTTCAGCAAAACAATGGTAACAAGCAAAATTCCTCCTCCAATGGCTTCCATGGTTTGTTGCTCACCGGAAAACCACAGGAAAACCGGAAGTGTGATGACAACCTTGTCAATAATCCTGGCGATCAGGCGTTCAAAGGGCGCGGCATGGTTTATTTCAGTCATAATGGGTCACTCCTTTTATATTGCGTTTTAACTGACCTTTAAGTTTGTCACAAAAGTAACAAATTCCTTTAATGATTGCAACTACCTAGCATAAAAAAGTTATCCCCAGGGGGCAGAAGATTTTATGAGAAGTGGATACTTTTTGTCATATCTTTCAGGTTTCGCCATACCGCACTTCCCCGGATCCGGGTTGGTGAAGTATTAAAATTAACATTAAATCCATAGCTTCCCTTGTCAATTTACTTTTTTTGTAATATTCTAAGCTATTAGATATATATTTTTAGCATATTAACAAAATATTTCAATACAATTACAGCAATATAGCTTGTTTTTATAGCCTAAATTTACTGTTTCAGACCTGTGAAAGTAGGGAGAACCCATGCCTGACAGTCATTACGAAGTAATTTTTGATTCTTCTCCTCTTCCCATCTATGTTTACCAGGATCATGCTTTTAAGCTGGTCAACCCCAAAATGGTTGAATTGACGGGGTTTTCCAGGGAAGAACTTTCGGCTATGCCAACGGACGAGCTGATTTATCCTGAGGATCGGGAGCAAATTATAAAAATTCACAGGGAACTGCTGGAAGCTGAAACAGCATCAACACAATATGAGTTTAGAGCTAGGAATCGACAAGAAGAGGAAAGAACGGTGCGGGGTTTTTTTACCAGGATTACCTTTCAGGGCCGCCCGGCTATACTGGTCCAATGGATGGATATAACGGAACAAAAAAAGGCGGAACAAAAGCTTCAGAAAAATAAGAGCCGGCTGAAAGCCCGGGTGACTTACCTGAATAATTTAATTGAAAATATGAATGAAGTTTTTTTCACCTATAATACAAAAGGAGAAATTAACTTTATCAATAAGAAGACCCTGCCCAATATCGGATACCAAGCAGAAGAACTCTTGGGTAAGCATGTTTGCGAATTCGTACCTGAAGCCTACAAAAACAGCATTCGTGAACGAATCAAAGCCCGGTTGGAGTATATAGAGTCAGAAAATTATGAAACTATCGTGCTGCACAAGGATGGCAGTCACCGCAATGTAAAGATTAATGTGTCACCCATTATCAAAGAAGAAAAAGTAACGGGTTGCATGGTGTTGGCGGAAGATATTACCGAGCGAAGGAAGAACGAAGAGCAGCTTAAATATCTCAGCCTGCACGATCCGGTAACCGGGCTTTATAACCGCAGATACTTTCAGCAGGCCATGACTTGGCTGGAAGGAGACGACCAGGCGGGTGTTTTAATTTGTGATGTGGACGGTCTTAAACTAATTAACGACACCCTGGGCCATGAAAGCGGCGATGAATTGCTAATTGCCGCAGCCAAGGTCATTACCGCAGGGATAGAACCCGGTCAAATTGTCGCCCGGATTGGTGGGGATGAATTTTCGATCTTATTTCCCGCCACGGATCAGGAGGGCGTTCAACGGGTTGCTCAACGGATACAGCAGGCGGTTGCCGCTTATAATAATGTCAATCCGGAGCTTCCCTTGAGCCTATCCATGGGGTATGCGCTTAAAAAGAGACAAAATAAGAGCATGACGGATCTTTACCGGGAAGCGGATAATTACATGTACCGTCAAAAGCTCCATCATGGCCAGAGTGCCCGAAATGCCATTGTACAAACCTTAAAGAAGGCTTTGGAGGGCCGGGATTTTATCAGTGACGGGCACGCTCTGCGCATGCAGCAGATGGTGGAGGGGCTGGCTTCCTATATGGGGCTGCCGGAATGGAGTGTAAGAAATCTTCGTTTGCTGGCCCAATTTCATGATATTGGGAAGGTGGGTGTTCCGGACCATATCCTCTTTAAGCAGGGAAGTCTGGAACCGGAAGAGCGGATGATGATACACCGCCATTCGGAAATTGGCCATCGTATTGCCCTGTCGGTACCGGAATTAATGCCCATTGCCGATTGTATCCTGAAACACCATGAATGGTGGAACGGCAAGGGTTATCCCCTGGGGCTGAAGGAGGAAGAAATACCGCTGGAGTCCCGTATTTTAGGCATTGTGGATGCTTATGAGTCCATGACCAATGAGCGGCCTTACCGCAGGGCCATGTCCCACCAGGAGGCCATCAGAGAACTAAACCGTTGCTCCGGGACGCAGTTTGACCCCAAACTGGTTTCGCTCTTCATCTTGTATCTGGAAATTATGAATTTAAAGGGAGGATCAGATAATCTCTAAAGCTCTGTATAAATCCGCCAAAAGGGCGGTTTTTTTATGTTTCTAAATTTTAATTTGTAGGCTGATGATTTTTTTTCGGCTTGAAGGAAGAGGGAGTTATTTAGCGAATAGTAGTAGAATTGCAATGTTAAAGTACTCATTGAACAGGGGGCATTAAAAGTGAAAAAAACATTGTGGGTGGGTTTTTTGTTCTTATTTCTTATATTTATGAACGGTTGCGGGGCAGCGGAAGATCAACTGAAGTCATCGGTTAAGCCAAAATCAACGGAAGCAGCCACCCCCACCCGTGGAGATTCCTCAAAGACCATTACTTTAACCGGTAAAGTGGAAGCGGTACAATCGGCCAATTTAGTCAGTAAAATAGCCGGCAAGGTGGAAACGGTATCGGTGGATATTGGCAGCACTGTGAAAGCCGGACAGGTTTTAATTACCTTATCGGCTGAAGACAAGGCAGCGGATATTGAGGTGAGTAAAGCAGCCCTGCAGACGGCCCAGGTGGCCTATGATCTGGCCTTAAGCAATTATGAGCGGGGTAAGGAATTATACGATTCCCAGGCCATTGCACAAGCGGATTTTGAAAATAACTATGAAGGAAACCTCAAAAAAGCCGAGGCCGGAATGGCTTCCGCCCAGGCCAACTTAAAAAGAGCTCAGGTAAGCTACAACGACATGCTCATAAAGGCGCCCTTTAACGGAATCATTACAGCCAGAAATATCAACCCCGGAGAACTGGCCGGCACCCAAACAACCCTATTGTCCCTGGTAAATTTAAATCAAGTGGTTATCCGGGCCAGCATTACGGAAGAGCAGATAAACCGCATCAAGGCGGGTCAGGAAGTTCAAGTAAAAGTCACTGCCGTTTCGGAAAAACCCTTGACCGGAAAAATTGCCAATATTGCCCTGGCGGCAGACCCCCAGACCAAAGCTTACCCGGTGAAGATTCAGGTTGACAATACCGACCATATTCTTAAACCCGGAATGTTTGCCGAGGTAACGGTGAAATAAAATGCACGGAGGTCACCCATGAAAAAGACAAGAATTTATTTGGTTCTGGCTGCTATGGTGGTTATCCTGGGAGCGGTATCCTTTTATTACTGGTATGAAAGTACCCATTTTGTCAGTACGGAAGATGCCAGGATCGATGGAGATATTATTAAGGTTAGTCCCCAGGTCTCCGGCCGCATTGTAGAGTTGCCGGTAGAAGAAAATCAGAACTTGCAGGAGAATGACTTTATTGGGCGTTTGTCCGATGTAACCCTGACTCCCGGCAGCAATCTGGATTTAGCCATGATTAAAGCGCCCATCAGCGGCACGGTAATTAAAAAGATCGGCCATGTGGGAGAAATCGCTTCCCCGGGCTCTCCGGTGGTGATGATGGCCGATTTAAATCGTTTGCACGTTACAGCCAATATTGAGGAAAACCTGTTGGCCAAGGTAAAAGTAGGCCAGGCGGTGGAGTATACCATTGACGGCATTCCCAAGGTTACTTTTCGGGGTGAAGTCCTCTCCATCGGGGATGCCGCCAACTCGGTATTTTCCCTGCTGCCCCAGCAAAGTAGCGGAAACTCTTTCACCAAAATTACCCAAAGAATTCCGGTTAAAATCAGCATTGAGGACTATTATAACCAGCATTTGCGCCCCGGCATGAGCGCTGTAGTGAAAATTCACATAAAATAGGAGGTGGCAAAGTGACCAGAGAACTGCCTCCTTCCCCCGGGGACCAAAAGAGTTCCGGGGAAACCGGGCCTGAAAGGGGTATACCCTGGGGGCCCCTAATGATTCTGGTGATTGGGGCCTTTATGGCTATCTTGGACAGCAGTATTGTAAATGTGGCCTTGCCGCGTTTTATGACCCTCTTTGGCTCTTCCGCCGATGAAATCCAGTGGATATTAACCGGTTATATGCTTACCTCCGGCGTAGTGGTGCCCATCACCGGCTATCTGGGGGATCGCTTTGGCAATAAGCGCATGTATATCTGGTCGGTGGCTGCCTTTACCCTGGGATCGCTCCTCTGCGGCCTGGCCTGGAGCACCCAATCCCTGACCGTCTTCCGGGTGATCCAGGCTCTGGGGGGTGGAATGATTATTCCTGTCAGCATGGCCATGATTTACCGGATTATTCCCCGGAAAAAAATTGGCATGGCCCTGGGTATCTGGGGGATTGCGGCCATCATGGCCCCGGCTGTGGGACCCACCCTGGGGGGTTATCTGGTGGACCATTTCAGTTGGCACTGGATTTTTACCATTAATATTCCCATTGGTATTGCCGCCATCATGCTTTCCCTGTCTTATCTGGAGGAAACGCCGGTACAAAAGGATTTAAAGCCGGACCTGCCCGGAGTTTTTTTTAGCAGCATCGGCTGCTTCACCCTGCTGCTGGCTCTCAGCGAGGGACAAGACAAAGGCTGGACCTCTCAATACATTGTAACGCTGCTGATTATATCCTTTTTTACCCTGCTGCTCTTTATTTTATGGGAGCTGGAGGCCTCAAATCCTTTAATTGACATCCGCCTTTTAAGCAATCCGGTATTGTCCGCCAGTTTGCTGGCCACCTGCCTGGCCACCATCGGACTCTTTTCCGCCGTTTTTCTGATTCCTATCTACGCCCAGAACCTGCTGGGCTACAGCCCTATGGAAACCGGTCTGATGATGATGCCCATGGCTCTGGTAACCGGTTTTATGATGCCCATCAGCGGCAAACTGTTCGATAAATTCGGAGCCTTTTGGCTGGGTATGGTGGGCATGTCCCTGGTGGTAGGGATTACTTACTACCTGCATACCCTGAGCCTGGATACCAGCTACAGGCACCTGCAGGTGGTACTGTCCCTGCGGGCTGTGGGTTTGGGCCTGGCCACCATGCCCCTGACCACCGCCGGCATGAATACCATACCCAAATATCTGGTTGGCAGAGCTTCCGCCCTCAATAATACCGTCCGGCAGATCTCCGGCTCCATTGGCATTGCTTATTTAACCTATGTTTTGATGCAGCGGCAGGTTTATCACACCGCTACCCTCAGCGAGCCGGTCAGCTTGGCATCGCCGGTGACCCCCATGGCTCTGGCCCAAATTAAAGGGCTGCTGGCCGGGCAGGGAATCACCGGAGCAGCCGCCGATCAAGGCGCTTTGTCAATTCTTTACGGGCAGGTGGCTCAGCACTCCTTTATGAACGCTTTGGATGATACCTTCGTGGTCAGTGCGGTGATCATCGCCCTAGTACTGCCGTTAATGTTTTTGCTTAGCAAAAAACGAGTGGAGGAAGAAAGGAAAAAACAGGCAGCCCGTTACGCCCACCTGGCACCCAGATTCTAATGAAAGGGGAAAACCCGGCTGGTGCCCGTAAAATAGTCTTTATATGCAAAATAACTGCCTGAAAATTACGAATATAACCGGTGTACTGTATTCATTCCCTTAAATAGTTGAAGCGAAGATTTTCTTCTGCTATAATCAAAACATCTTCAAAAGGATACATTGATGTATCCAAGACTACAGGGCGAAGGCGCCGGCGAATGAGCCGGCGCTTATTTATTTAGTGATGTAGCAACCCTTTGCCATTACATTGTAGTATTCATTATGGCGTTGAGGCCGTCGGATATTTCCTTTAAGGGGGATTTCCGTCGGCCTTTTCTTTTTCAAAAATGAAACTTAAGGAGGAATAAGGATGAGACAGATTGCCATTTACGGAAAAGGTGGTATTGGCAAGTCCACCACCACCCAGAACACGGTAGCCGCCCTGGCGGAAGCCGGCAAAAAAATTATGGTGGTGGGCTGTGATCCCAAGGCGGATTCCACCCGCCTGCTGCTGCACGGTTTGAGCCAAAAGACCGTACTGGATACCCTGCGGGACGAGGGAGAGGACATTGATCTGGAGGACATCTTGCTGGAAGGTTTCGGCTCCAGCAAGTGTGTGGAATCCGGTGGACCTGAACCTGGCGTGGGCTGTGCCGGCCGGGGCATTATTACCTCCATTAACTTACTGGAGTCCCTGGGGGCCTACACCCCGGACCTGGATTATGTATTTTATGATGTGCTGGGGGACGTTGTCTGCGGTGGTTTTGCCATGCCTATCCGGGAAGGAAAAGCCCGGGAAATTTACATTGTGGCTTCCGGGGAGATGATGGCTCTTTATGCGGCCAACAACATTTCCAAGGGCATTCAAAAATATGCCCAATCCGGCGGTGTGCGGTTGGGCGGCATCATCTGCAACAGCCGCAGGGTAGACAATGAGCTGGAGCTTTTGACCGCTTTTGCCAAGGAACTGGGTTCCCAGTTGATCCACTTTGTACCCCGGGACAATATGGTCCAGAAGGCGGAAATTAACCGTAAGACCGTTATTGATTATGATCCTGACCAACCCCAGGCCAACGAATACCGGACTTTGGCTAAAAACATTGACGGCAACGATATGTTTGTGGTGCCCAAACCCATGTCCCAGGACCGCCTGGAAGAACTGCTGATGAAACACGGCATTTTGGATTAGTAGCTAAAAAGAGAAGGAGTGAAGGATATGTTAATGATTCGAGCCATTGTACGGCCTGAAAAAACCAATATTATTCTGGCCGAGCTAAACAGCGCCGGCTTTCCTGCGGTAACCAAAATGGATGTGGTGGGCCGTGGCAAGCAAAGAGGGGTGAAGGTGGGGGAGGTAGTCTATGATGAGATTCCCAAAGAAATGTTGCTGCTGGTAGTACCGGATGAAAAGGATAAGGACGATGTGGTCAGCATTGTTGCTAAATATGCCAAAACAGGCGAAAAAGGAGCCTTTGGGGACGGTAAAATCTTTGTCACCCCGGTGGAGGAGGCCTATACCATCAGCAGCGGAACCAAAGAACTGTAGGGGGACGAACAGATGAAGGAAATTATAGCCATTATCCGTATGAATAAGGTGAATGCCACCAAAAAGGCTTTGGCCGATATCGGTATCTGCGGTCTGCATGCCATGAAAGTCATGGGACGGGGCAAAATGAAGGTGGATTTTTCCATCCTCACGGATTTAGGGGTGTCGGAAGAAATCGGCGGTCTGGTGGCGGACGGTCTGTCAGCAGGGGCCAGACTGATCCCCAAACGCATGCTGACCATCCTGGTTCAGGATCAGGAGGTAGATAAGGTGGTGGAGACCCTGATTAAAGTCAATAAAGAAGGCCATAAAGGAGACGGTAAAATTTTTGTAAGTCCTGTTCTGGAAGCAGTAAGAGTGCGGACCGGAGAAAAGGGCACGGCGGCTATTTAATTTGCATGATCCGAGGAGGTGTTACAGGTGGCTATCAATGAAAAAATGCTGGAAGAAATACTGAATCAGTATCCGGCGAAAGTAAAGCGAAACCGTAAAAAACACATTATTATACGAGATCCTGAGCAGGCCCGGCAGGAAATTGAAGCCAATACCCGGACCATTCCGGGGATTATCACTAACCGCGGCTGTGCTTACGCCGGCTGCAAAGGGGTTGTACTGGGGCCTTTAAAAGACATGGTTCATATTACCCACGGGCCCATCGGGTGTGGTTACTACTCCTGGTTAACCCGCAGAAATAAAGCCAAGTCCGAAGATCCTACCAATAACTTCCTTAGTTATTGTGTTTCCACCGACATGCAGGAAAGTGATATCGTGTTTGGCGGTGAAAAAAAACTGGCCAAAGCCATTGACGAAGTAATGGAGATTTTTAAACCGAAGGCCATCTCAGTTTCAGCCACCTGTCCTGTGGGGCTGATTGGGGACGACCTGAACGCAGTGGTTCGGGCTGCACAGGAGAGACACGGCATCAAGATTATGGCCTTCAACTGTGAAGGATATAAAGGAGTCAGCCAGTCCGCCGGACACCACATCGCCAACAACATATTAATGGAACAAGTCATCGGCTCCGGCGACCTGGAAGAAGCCCCGGGCAAGTATCCCATCAATATCCTGGGTGAATACAACATTGGCGGAGATAGCTGGGAAGTGGAGAGAATCCTCAAGGACATTGGCTATACCGTCCTGGCGGTGATGACCGGCGACGGCTCCTACGAGGAACTGAAGAACGCCCATGTGGCCGAACTGAATCTAGTGCAGTGCCACCGTTCCATCAACTATATTGCTGAAATGCTGGAAGTCAAATACGGCACCCCCTGGCTCAAGGTAAATTTTATCGGTGTTCAGGCCACCATTGACTCGTTGAGAAATATGGCCCTTTATTTTGGGGATGCGGAGTTAATCAGCAGGACCGAAGAAGTGATTGCCCGGGAAGTGGCCCGCATTGAGCCTATTATGGAACAGTATAAAAGAATTTGCCAGGGCAAAACCGCCTTTTGCTTTGTGGGAGGTTCCCGGGGGCATCATTACCAGGGGCTATTTGGCGAACTGGGCATTGAAACGGTTTTAGCCGGTTACGAATTCGCCCACCGGGATGACTACGAGGGCAGGGAGGTTATTCCGGACATTAAACTGGATGCCGACACCAAAAATATTCCGGAATTGCATGTGGAGCCGGATGAAAGAAGATTCCGGCTGAAGGTTTCCCCCGAGCGCATGGAGGAACTGAAAAAGAAAATCCCCCTCAGCTACTATAAAGGGATGAATGTGGAGATGAAGGAAGGCCATATCATTGTGGATGACCTGAACCACTATGAAACCGAGGAGTTTATCAAAATTTTAAAGCCGGATATCTTTGCTTCGGGCATTAAGGATAAATATGTGGTGCAAAAAATGGGCATTCCTGCCAAGCAGATTCACTCCTACGACTACAGTGGGCCTTATGCGGGGTTCAACGGCGCAATAAAATTTGCGGAAGACGTGGCCATGGGTTTTGTATCACCCACCTGGAACTTTATTACTCCTCCCTGGAAGAACAAGCCCATCCTGGAGGGAACCGTTGAGGAAGGAGAGTGCGCAAAATGCTAGATTGTACGCCCAAGGAAATAAAAGCCCGCAACGGGGGTACGGTGATTAACCCGGCAAAAACCTGCCAGCCCATCGGCGCCATGTATGCGGCTCTGGGTATTCACAAGTGCTTGCCCCACAGCCATGGTTCCCAGGGGTGCTGCTCCTATCACCGGATGCATTTGTCCAGGCACTTTCGTGATCCCATCATGGCTTCTACCAGTTCCTTTACCGAGGGGGCTTCTGTTTTTGGCGGCGGAGCCAACTTGAAGACCGCCATTAAAAATGTGTTCAGCATCTACAATCCCGATGTTATGGCCGTGCACACCACCTGCTTGTCGGAAACCATCGGAGATGACCTGCCCACCGTCATTAAATCGGCGGAAATTCCCGAAGGAAAGCGGGTCATTCACGCCAATACCCCCAGCTACCAGGGGTCACACATCACCGGTTTCTCCAATATGACCAAGGCCATGGTCAATTATCTGGCCGAGGCCGCCCTGGAGACCAAGAAGGAGCAGGCCAACATCATTCCCGGTTTTGTCAATCCCGGAGACATGAGAGAAATGAAAAGAATGACCACCCTCATGGGCGTGCCCTTCATTCTCTTCCCGGATACTTCAGGGGTGGTAGATACCCCCATCACCGGTGAATTTCATATGTACCCCAATGGAGGAACCCGGGTGGAGGATCTGATTGATACCGGAAACTCCAAGGTTACCATTGCTCTGGGAACGTATGCCTCGGCGGACGCCGCCAACCAATTGGAAAGAAAATGCCAGGTGCCGTCCGTCATCTTGAAAACACCCATCGGAGTAAAGGCCACCGACGATTTCCTGATGACCTTGATGAATAAGTTTACCGTGGATGTACCCCCGGAACTGGAAGAGGAACGGGGACAATTGGTAGACATCATGACCGATACCCACTTTCATTTCCATGGCAAGAAAGTGGCCATCTTTGGGGACCCGGATATTGTTATTGGACTGACGGAATTTGTTCTCAGTCTGGGCATGAAACCCATTCATGTATTGACCGGGACTCCGGGCAGCGGCGGCGCCATCGGCACCATGGTGGGGAACTTTGAAGGCGAAATCAAGGATTTGCTGAAGCAGGGGGGCGTGGAAGGAAGGGTTAAGGCCGCCGGTGATCTTTTTGAACTGCACCAGTGGATTAAAAATGAACCCGTGGACCTGCTGATCGGGAATACCTATGGTAAATACATCGCCCGGGCCGAGGATATTCCCTTTTTGCGGGTAGGCTTCCCGGTGCTGGACCGGAGCGTTCATTCCTATATGCCCATTGTGGGTTACCGGGGTGCCATGAGGCTGGTTGAAATGATCAGCAATGCCCTGCTGGACCGGGCGGACCGGGATGCCAAGGATGAAGATTTTGAACTGGTCATGTAATAACCACTCATTGATTTTGATTTTAAATAAAAGGATGTGATGGATGTGCCAAAGGCCTTACGGACCGACCCGACCATTGAGGAACGTAAAGAATCCATTATCACCAAGGGAAAGCAAAAGAAGGCGTTAAAATGCGATACCGACAGTGTGGCAGGCTGTGTCAGCCAGCGGGCTTGCGTGTACTGTGGTGCCAGGGTTGTCTTGAATCCGGTTACGGACGCCATCCATCTGGTTCATGGGCCCATTGGCTGCGCCAGTTATACCTGGGATATCCGGGGCAGTTTGAGCAGCGGTTCCCAACTGTACCGTAACAGTTTTTCCACCGACCTTAAGGAACAGGATGTCATCTTCGGGGGTGAACGGAAACTGGCCCGGGCCATTGATGAACTGGTAGAGAAATATCCTTCCAAGGTGGTTTTCGTTTATTCCACCTGCATTGTGGGTGTAATTGGCGACGATCTGGAAGCCATTTGCAAAGCTGCGGCTCAAAGGAACGGAATTGAGGTGATTCCCGTTCAGTCCAGCGGTTTTATCGGCAACAAGGCCGCTGGCTACCGGGCCGCCTGCGATGCGCTGCTGCGCCTGATTCAGCCGGCGCTTCCCTTAAAAAGAACGGAAAGAACCTTGAACTATTTGGGAGACTTTAATCTGGCCGGTGAAGTCTGGATTATCAGAAACTATTTAAAACAAATGGGTGTGGATATGAACGTTGCCTTTACCGGTGATTCCGGTTTTGAAAAGATTAAAAAAGCAACCTCCGCCTCCTTAAATATTATCCAGTGTGCCGGCTCCATGATCTATCTGGCCGAGCAAATGAGGGAGCTTTATGGCCTTCCTTATCTGAATGTGTCTTTTCTAGGCTTAGAAGATACAGGGAACTCCCTGCGTAAAATCGCCGCTCATTTTGGCGACAAGACCATGATGGAGCGGGCGGAAAAGCTGATTGAGACCGAAATGGCCCGGGTAAAGCCCGGCATCCAATGGTACGGAGAAAAATTACAGGGCAAAAAAGCCGCCATTTATGTGGGCGGCGGCTTTAAGGCCATCTCTTTAATCAAACAGTTCCGGGAAATCGGCATTGATGTGGTGATGATCGGGACTCAAACCGGCCGGCAGGAAGAATATGAAACCATTAACGAGTTGGTGGACGAGGGAACGGTTATTCTGGACGACGCCAACCCTACGGAGTTGGAACGGTTTATGATGGAAAAAGGCGCCAATCTGCTGGTGGGCGGGGTCAAGGAGCGCCCCTTGGCCTACAAGCTGGGGATCGCCTTTATCGATCATAACCACGACCGCAAGCATCCCCTCAGCGGCTTTGACGGCGCGGTAAATTTGGCCAAAGAAGTTTATTCCACCGTTTGTTCCCCGGTATGGAAATATGTTTAGGGAGGTGCACCGATGAAAAAGGATACGGCAAGCTGTGTGAATGTCAACGAAAATCCTTGTAACATGTGTATGCCCATGGGCGGGATTCTTCCCTTTAAGGGAGTGGAACAAGCCATGGTCATCATTCATGGCTCCCAGGGCTGCGCCACCTATATGCGAAGACACATGGCCGAGCATTTTAACGAACCCATTGATGTGGCTTCCTCCTCCCTGAATGAAAAGGGAACCATCTACGGCGGAGAAAAGAATTTAAAGCAGGGGCTGGATAATGTCATGAGGGCGTACCGGCCGGAGCTTATCGGTGTTTTGACCACCTGCCTGGCGGAAACCATCGGGGAAGATATTGACCGCATGGCCCAGGATTATTTGAAGGAAAGGGATCTCGCCGATTTTCCGGTAGTGCCGGTGTCCACGCCCGGTTATGGTGGGACCCATGCAGAGGGTTATTGGGTAACCGCCAAAAAAATTGTTGAAAAACTGGCCTGCAAGAGCGAGCCTCAAAACAAGATTAACGTGATTATACCCAATATCAGTCCGGCGGATATCCGGGAAATCAAAAGACTACTTCAATTAATGGGAGTGGAATATACGCTGTTTCCGGATTTTTCCGATACCCTGGACCGGCCTTATAGACGCCCTTATCAAAAGATGGCTCCGGGCGGGACGCGGTTGGCGGACATTGCCGCCATGCCGGGCGCCCGGGCCACCATTCAAATGGGTATGACGGTGGAGGAAAATGTGTCGCCGGGGAAGTTCCTGCAGGACCAATTTGGCGTACCCCTTTACAACCTGCCCATACCCATGGGGGTGGAAAGTACCGATTTGTTTATCCACTTATTAAGTGTTTTAACGGGAAACAGCATACCGGAAAGCTTGGGGATGGAACGGGGACGGCTTCTGGATTGTATGATTGACTCGCATAAATATAATTTTCAAGGTCGCAGCGTGATTTTCGGTGAGCCCGAAAATGTCTATGCGGTGGCCAAAACCTGTATGGAAAACGGAGTTTATCCGGTGGTAGCGGCCAGCGGCAGTAAGAATCCGAAATGGGTAGAATTGCTGAAGGAACTGTTTGCCGATTCGCCGGAGCCCGTTGCAATCTTAAATGAAGCGGACTTTACCGCTGTTCGGAATAAAAGCAGGGAACTTCAGGCCAACATTGCCATCGGTCACTCGGACGGGCGTTATCTTACCGAGAAGGAAGGCATTCCCCTGGTAAGAATGGGTTTTCCCATTCATGACCGGACCGGGGGCCAACGGCTGCTTTCCGTTGGCTATGCCGGAACAACCCAATTTTTGGACCGAATCACCAATACTTTACTGGAAAATAAACATAAAAATTATCGTAAGTCCATGTTTGAAAAATTTTACCAAATACCCGGTGAAAATGAAATGCATGGCACAGAAAGGGGTGGTGATCAGCATGCCTTGCTCGTGTTTCCAGAGTCCAGTCACTAAAAAGATCCCTCGGGAGACCCTGGAGAAGACTGAGAGACACCCCTGCTATTCCTTCGGCGCTCACCACAAGTTCGCCAGGATGCACCTGCCGGTGGCTCCCCAGTGCAACATCAGTTGCAATTACTGTAACCGCAAATATGACTGCACCAATGAAAGCAGGCCGGGGGTAACCAGTGAAGTTTTATCACCGGTGGCAGCAGGGAGTAAATTTATACGGGTTAGGGAGAAAATCCCCAATCTTAGTGTGGTGGGGATTGCCGGACCGGGAGATGCTTTGGCCAACTGGCCCGAAACCCGAAAAACCATCGAACTCATTCAGGCCTCGGACCCGGAGGTGGTCTTCTGCCTTTCCACCAATGGACTGATGCTGCCCGCTTATGCTCCGGAAATTGTTGAACTAGGCATTAAACACGTGACGGTAACCGTCAATTGTGTGGACCCGGAAATCGGGTCAAAAATCTATCGTCATGTTTTCTACCAAGGGCGAAAATATAAGGGCATTGAGGCGGCCCGGATTTTACTGGAAAACCAACTGGCCGGAATCACCTATTTAGCCCGGCACGGAGTACTGGTAAAGGTAAACATTGTCATGATGATCGGGGTGAATGACGGCCATATTCAGGCAGTGGTTAAAAGGGTTAAGGAACTGGGCGCTTTTATAACCAACATTATGCCGTTGATTCCCGCCCAGGGCAGTGTCTTTGAAAATTTTTCCCAAACCCCCGTTAAAGCGCTTAACGAAATGAGAGACCTGTGTCAGGAAGAACTTCAGCAAATGCGTCATTGCCAGCAGTGCCGGGCCGATGCCATTGGCATGCTTTATGATGACCGTTCCCCGGAATTTCGTTCCCCGGTGGAGAAGGGGCGGACCTGCGCCGGGAAAGAGTTAAAAGAGAAAGCAGTTTAAGGGCAAGGAGTTGAAAAAATGATTAAGCCAAAACGTCATATCTTTGTTTGCAGCAGTTCCAGGGTAAACGGAGAACCAAAGGGGTTTTGCCATTCCAAAGAGGCAGTGGAAATTATCGGCAATTTTATGGAAGAGATTCGAGACCGGGACCTGGGGTCCGAAGTGTTTGTTTCCAATACCGGCTGTTTTACCCTCTGTGAAAAGGGTCCGGTAGTAGTAATTTATCCCGACAATGTTTGGTATGGCGGGGTTACCCCCGGGGATGTGGAGGAAATCATGGATGAACATATTGAAGGGGGCAATGTTGTTAAGCGTCTGGAGTTATAGCGGCTCCCCTGGGAGGAGGAAATAAAGATGCCAATGGATATTGCTGTCTACCTGGGCGACAATGGAAAACCCACATCCCTTTATGAAAAAGGAACTCTGGCAGTCTACCAAAGAAGGCAGGGCCAATGGAACATCATAAGGCAAAAAGACTTCTGCCCGCAGGAAAATTTGGGTATGAAGGACTTGCGTCAAAAAATGAAAGACATGATTGTTTTTCTGGAATCCTGTAAAACCCTGGTGGGCTCATCCGTAACCGGAATCCCTTACTTTGAGCTGGAAAAGGCCCACTGCAGCATCTGGGAGTACCAAGGAAGTCCGCTGGAGTTTCTGGATTATATCATGGAGAAAGAAGAAGCGGAACAACTGCAAAGGGAACAGCAAAAGGTAGTAACTCTGCCTGTCCCGGTGGAAACCTTTCATGGTTGCTACCGCATTTCTCTCAAAGAAATCCAGGAACAAAATACCGGCTTCACTTCAAAACAGGCGCTGCTTCCCTTTATCCGGAAGGGCAACTTTTTCTCCCTGGAAGTTCTTTGCAACCATATCCCTCCCTGGTTGGAAACAGAGATTCAGATCGGCAGCCTGCAGGGCCGTTCGGAAGTGATGGGAAAAAACGAAATCAAATTAACCATCACTAAAAAATGCTGCGGCACATAGAAGTTTTTAAACGGTTCCCGGAATAGCATGTGAAAAGCGGGAACCGTTGCCTTTACAGGGGGAGAGGACATGGACAAAATATTATTTGTGGATACCACCCTGCGGGATGGGGAACAGTCTGTGGGGGTGGCCTTTAGCGCCAAGGAAAAGGTTCATATCGCCGGTCTGCTGGATGCAGTGGGCGTTTACCAGATTGAGGCCGGGATACCGGCTATGGGTCAATTAGAAATGGAGGCCATCTATTCCATATTGGCACTGAATCTGAAAGCAAAAATTTCTACCTGGAACCGGACCAATTTGGACGATATAAAAGCTTCTTTAGACTGTGGAGCCAGGAATCTGCACATCTCCGCCCCTGTTTCCGATATTCACATCCGGTATAAGCTAAACCGCAGCAGGGAATGGGTTTTGGATTGTATGAAGCGGGCGGTGGCCTACGCCAGGGACGCCGGCGCTACGGTTACCGTGGGAGCGGAAGACGCTTCCCGGGCGGACATGGAGTTTCTCCTGCAGTTTGCCCGGGAGGCCAAGAAGGAAGGGGCGGTTTACCTGCGTTTTGCCGATACCCTGGGGGTGATGGATCCCTTTACTACCCGGAACAGGGTGGAACAAATTATCCGGCGGACCGGCATTGACGTGGAGATGCACGGGCATAATGACTTTGGTATGGCCACGGCCAACTCCCTGGCGGCCTACAAAGCCGGTGCCCGGTATCTGAGCACCACGGTTTTAGGCATGGGTGAGCGGGCAGGCAACAGCCCCTATGAAGAGGTCGTGGAGATGCTAAGATATGTGGAAGGAATTCCCCTTCCTGTGAATGAGACGAAGTTGGAGGAACTGATCCGCTTTGTGGCCGGGGCTGCCAACTGGCCTGTTAAACCGCTAAAGATGCATGGACTGCGGAAAGCAGGGGTGGAGAAGATTTCTTTAGCTTAAAACGAAAATAACTACGAATAACAGACCCTTTTCCTGAATATCCATCATCCAGATGGGTCATAAGGAGGAGGGTTTCATGTTTATTGGCGAAATTATGTTGATTTTGGAACTTCAAGCCAACAAGGATAATCCGGTCAAGTTAAAAGAGCTATTTGAAAAGCACCGGGAGCAATTGTTAAAGATGAAACAAAAATATCCCCAGTGGAAATCTTATATAGAACCCGCCGTACTGGAAGAATTGCGTAAGATGGGTCTACCGGTGGATTAAAGGATCTTTCCCGGACTGTTTTCCCCTATCATCATAAGGGATATTCCCTGGTGAGTTGTGGCATGCTAGGAAATAGGTGTAGAAACAGGAAGGGGGAACCCCATGAGATTTGAACCCATTGATGAACAGGCGGCTGAAGAATATTTCCGGATGCTCAAGGATGCGCCATCCATCAAAGAAATTATCAGTACTTATCCCGGTGTGGAAAACCTGATTCATGTGATGACTGCCCAAATCTGCATGCGCTTTATACTACCCTTTTTAGAGAATGAGCTGTCGGTGGAGGATTTGCACGAAGCGGTTCGCAGGTATCTTATTACCGCTCTGGCCTTTGGCATCATCCTGCATAAGACGGATGATGCCACCAATTATGTTCTTAAAATGTTTCAAAAGGAAGAGGGTCCGGAAGAAGAAAAAACCGGATAAAATAAAATCCCAGCGGAAGCACTGCTGCTTGCTGGGATTTTATTATGTAGGAATCCTTATCCCCCCAATGGCCCACCCGCAGCGGGTTCAACCGGCGGCCTAAAGTAGAGGTTATTCATTGAACAAATTTGCTCTTATCCAATCTCTTAATTCCTCATTGACGGGATATAGTCCATCCCAGGTAGGGGACTCTCGATGAGACCGGAGCGCCTTTTGTATCAGTTTCTGGGGAGGCTGTCGATCCAAAGGGCTGGTATGGCTGCTGTAAGGGCCCATTCTATACAGAACCAGGAGCGGTTTGGCATCCTGGCTGTCAATCACAAAGCTGTAACCGGTTTTGCGGCTAGGCCGTGTAAATTCATTTTCTGGGGTAAAATCCCATTGAATGCTGTCCGCGATCTGAGAGAGTTTCATTTCATCACTTCCTTAAAAAATTTCCATTTACTGTTAGACTAACCTTGTAAAAATAAAAACATACCAGGAAAAAGAACTTTCACGGTGAAATATAAAACAAATGAGCGTCACCAGAGGGAGGCCTTGATGATGAAATGCATCTACGAAGATGTTCCCTGCCGGTGTGATACCTCCTGCATTGATGATTGTGAAGAATGCT
This sequence comes from Desulforamulus ruminis DSM 2154, assembly GCF_000215085.1. Taxonomy (NCBI): domain Bacteria; kingdom Bacillati; phylum Bacillota; class Clostridia; order Eubacteriales; family Peptococcaceae; genus Desulforamulus; species Desulforamulus ruminis. The sequence continues at coordinate 3,498,797 of NC_015589.1, read as the reverse complement.
ACTGCAGCCAGTGTCCCGTCAGGAATAAGCCGCCGCATTATTAAAGTAGGGGGGAGCTTTCCCGTGCAGGCAATTCTGGCAGCCATTGGCTGCCAACAAGTTTATGAAATAAAAAGCATTATAGAGCAACAGGGCCGGGCGGTTTTTGGTACCATGGACGGAGAAAAACTTCAACCATTATTTGACCTTGTGCCAAAAGGAAAGGGAATACCTCTGTATTTTTACGAAACCGGCTGAGAGAATCTCCGCAGAGTAATTGCCGTGGGCAATTGTACCGGCCTTTATCCCGCAGATTCCCATGCTGATGAGCAATCCTATGGGCTTCACTTTACTAAAACCTTTGCCGGGGAGTGGAACCGGCTGATGCTGGGAGCCGCCAAACCCCTGGCCTATCATCTGTATTGTAATGTTTGGCTGGAAGTGAAGGAACTGTCTCTGGGGAACCGGGAACCTCTATCAAATCTTTTAAAAAAATCGGACAGGGTTTACTACAATATTATGGTGGGATAAGCGTGAAGGAGGTTTTTGGGTGAAAAGAGAGGAGCCTAAGGTAAAACTGGACACCGTAATCAGACTTTGCAGCGAAGGGATTGAAATGCTGACCCAGGGAAAGGTAGAGGAGACCATTGACGGGTTGAGGCATACCCTGGACAAGGCAAGGCAAATGCTGGCCGTTCATAACGGCAGAGGGGATATACTAGTGAAGGCGAAGGTTCAATTGGGGCAAATTCCCCCGGGAACCAGGGGAAAGATGATCCGCAATGATGAAAGCGGTATGCTGATTCTGTGGCAGATAGAAAGTCCCCGCCCCTTGGTGGATTTGTTTTCACGTGAACAGTTTGAAGATTATCTTGAACTGGAGGATCAGTGCCGCCACCATACCAGCCCGCACTAAAATACCGCCTGCTGAGTAATTCAACCCTTTTGTCCCTGGTTTAAGACTTAAGCAGCAGCAATCGGGTTTTCCGCGTTAATTTGACAAATCATGTATAAAAGCCAAGCTGCAAGCCCATACTACTTAGTAGTTAATTAGTGTATATGGGGGCTTGGTTTACATGATGAATCGATATAAATGGGTGTTGATTTTTACCGGTTTGCTTTTAGCCCTGTCCTTTCTTTCCTATCGGACTTACGTTCAGCATGAATTTGCCAGCCAATTAATCCGCTTTCATGTGATAGCCAACAGTGATAGTTTTCAGGACCAAGCCTTAAAATTACATGTGCGGGATGCCATAGTCCTGGAAATGAAAAAACGTTTTAGTCAGGCCAACAATCGGAAGCAGGCAGAACAGATTGTCCTAAACAATATGGGGGAAATTGAGGAATTGGCCCGACAGCAAATTCAACGGGAAGGTAAGAATTACAAGGTAGCCGTGATGATGGGGGATTATGATTTTCCCACCAAAAGCTATGGCGATTTAACACTGCCCGCAGGCAACTATCACGCTGTCCGAGTTGTGATTGGTGAGGGCAAGGGGAAAAACTGGTGGTGCGTCTTGTTTCCGCCCCTTTGCTTTACAGACAGTGTAAAAACCGTGGACCAGAAGCAAGCGGTTAAAGGTGTAAAAGTATTTGAGAAGGATAACGTTGAATTTCGACTGCGTGCAGCGGACATATTGAAAATTTTTAGCTGATCCCATTCAAGCAAAAGGCAACAGTTTAAAGGACGGTTGCCTTTTGCATTTTACAAAGACGAAAGGAATTTGTTAATCAAAAAGAATGAACCGTGAAAATGACAAATTCAGGATTCCTCTTTCGGTTTAGTGACAAAAAAGTTATTTCCGGGTGTAACTCGGGGTACAATAATTGTGTTCGTTGTAGTAAAATAAAACCAGTTCCGAAAAGTTTGTCTTTAGAACAATACAGAAGGGAACATGCGGCGTTGCCAAATCAAACAGTAAGGTTTTTTGTTTTTGCCATTCTCATTATTTATGTCCTAATTGCAAGCTCTGTTTTCAAAAAGGTAAGCGCCTATTTAGCTACTTTAAACCTTAATCCATGGATTCACCTGGGAATAGTAACCGCTTCACTGGCGGTTCTTGGCCTTGGCCTCATTGTGGTTAACAAGTTGGCCGGAAACTGGATAACCAGGAAAATGGATTAACAATATAACAAGATTTTTGGAGGTATGAATAATGCAGCACCCCACCAACACCAGAATTATTATTGCCGATTCTCCGGAAGAAGCCAAAGAAAAGTATCTGCAACTGGGTATCAAAACCAAAGACCCCAATCCGGGTGTGGAATGCCTAAAGCCGATGGAGGATGAAGAGTTTGATGTTGATTCAGATATCAATCTGATTGGTGAAGTTTCCGTGGGTCCCTCTATCATGGAAGAAATTCGCAAGGATTTTCCCAGGGCCTACGTCCTGTACTTTTTGGAAGACCCCAACAATTTTCCGGAATCCCATGCCTAATTGAAAGATATTAAGCCGTATCCACCAGGATACGGCTTTTTTCAGCTCTATGTTGCAAAAATTTTCATATTGTTAAGAATTTAAAAACATTGATACGCCGTATAATCAATTTAATGGAGGTTAATTTAAGTTTATATAGAATTATTACTAAGAGTCAGTAAGAAAATTGCAGGTGGGGCAGAGGTGATCTTTTTAAGTGCTCTCCATTAAACATAAAATGACAATTCACGTGGTTGCCACCATTTTAATACTGGCAATTAGTTTTATGGTTGCAACAGGTATCCAGTTTAAGAAAACCGCTGTACTGGCCGCTGTAACCAAGGCGGAAAGTGATATAGCCATGGGGCTGGCCCTTTTGGATGCAAAATATCCCGGCTCCTGGCATGTAGAGAATGATTTTTTATATAAGGGTCAAGTCAGGATGAACAACAATAATGAGATTGTTGATTTTATCAGCAGCCTTACCGGGGATACCTGCACCATCTTTATGGCAAATACAAGAGTTGCCACAACCATTATGAAGGAAACCGGTGAAAGGGCTATAGGAACTCATTCCTCGGACATGGTGGCCAAAAAAGTTTTATCCGAGGGAGCTGAATACCGGGGAGAAGCAGAGGTAGTAGGAGAGAAATATCAAACAGCTTATAACCCTTTGTATGATGAAAAAGGCAATATCGTTGGAATGTTTTATGTGGGAATATCGAAAAAGTTTTTTGACAAAATGTTTTATGATTCTCTTTTAAGTCTGCTTATTGTAGGGGTGGTTTTAACCGCGCTGGTTTTCTTAGGAACCCTTTACTTCTCCCAACGTGTTATTATCGGGCCTCTGAAGATATTGACGGCTGAAACGCAAAAATTTGCCAAGGGGGATTTTTGCTCTCTGTCCATGCCTGTGGAGAAGGAAAGCAAAAATGAGATTGTAGAACTGGCCAAGTCCATCAACCAAATGGGGGAATGGGTACAGGCCTTAAGTCATCAGATCAATCTTGCTACCGGTAAAACCTCCAAGGACTTTGGGGTTGAAGCGGGTCAGAAAACAGAAATCATCCCGGAACAAGAGAATTTGCTAAAAAAGAGCGTCGCCGTTTTGAAAGGATCGTGGGATGAACAACTGCCTAAAGGACTGAACGAAGTTACCCTGCAGCAAATATTAACTTATTTAATGAATAATGATGGAAGTTTATCTGTTTCGGAAATCGCAGAAGAAATTAAACTGACCAAAGTAACGGTCCGACGTTATCTGGACTACCTGGAAAAGTGCGGTATGGTAAAAGTGGATATGCAATACGGACCTGTTGGCAGACCGTTGAAGTTATATACATTGGTAAGAAGCGATCCCATATAATAAAATATATGTAATTGGAGAAGATTTTCTTTATCTAAGTGGCTGGGGTAAGATATAAACCCAAGCCATTTTATTTTTAGGCCGGAACTTGAGAAAAACTCTTTCGTTTAAAGATGAAGTCCAGGCTATATTTTTTATTTTACTTAAGTTACTTAATTAATTTAATTAACTTTTTTCGAGAATTATGAATGGAACATTGGGATTAAATCCAAGGGAAAACAGCCCTGCTAGACCAAAGAAAGATTCGGCAATTGTTTGAATATTTTTTAATTTTTTAAAGTTGCTTAATATTGTTCTTTCTTTCGGAGAAGTTTAAAATGGATTTAGCCATTCCGAGGGTAGGGATTTAATAACCCGCTGCCCCGGCAAAAGAAAAAACCCGACTAGGTATCGGGTTACAAGAAAGAAAAATACAGGCGCGATGGTGTTTATAACACCGGTATGAAAAGGAAGGCGGTGATGTATGCACCGCCTTCTTACCTAGCTAGCATTTACAAAACTTTTTTGCAGGATTAGGCCGCATGGCCATGATCACTATGATCCAGAATTCTGAAGTTTTCTACGATGAAGCAATAAGCCAGTACGCCAAGGGCTACCAGTCCGATACTTACCAGGAATTCAGCAGCGGAAGGAACATAGGCGGAACCGGTGGATCGAATCATACCAATAATCACAACGTTCATACGGTTTAGAATAACGCCACCGCTTACCAGTAGACCGAAAATGAACAATCCGGAACGGGTTGTGGTGATATTCGTGAAGCACATGATAATGGGTACGATAATACCGAGAACCATTTCAATCAAGAACATGTTGCCTTCCAAATTGCCTGCAAAGACCAGATTAAAGACTCCCCGGCTGACTAGATCGTAAATCTTTAATATCAGATAAATAATCATGGCATATCCCGAGACCTTGATCAAGCTTTTCAGGATGGGAATGGGAACCCAGTGATCGTATGCTTTTCCGGCCAGAGTGGTTTCTACGCAGATCATGGCCGGACCCACAAAGAAAGATGACATTAAGAAGAACAGGAAGATAATGGGTGACCACCACAACGGATATAACTTATCGGGCATAATCAGGTACAGAGCACCCAGGGAAGATTGGTGCAGGGTAGGGAAGATAATGCCAACGATCATCAAAACCGGTAATGCTTTCACAGCAATATCATGGAACTTGGTGCCAACTCGCTCGGTGGCAATTTCGGTGAATTCTAAAATCTGTACCGTGGTATAGCAGGATACACACCAGAAAACTTCAAAGAGCACGGAATGATGGCCCCAGGAAACAAAGGGACGCCAGAAGTTGAACCACTGACCAATATCAAGGAACAGTCCGGCCATGACCAGCAAATAACCTAACAAAGAGGTCAGCATAGCGCTGCGGGCGATGGGATGGAAATACTCTCTGTGCAGCACGTGTACGATAAGAGCCGTGCCGTAACCGCCGCCGGCCAGTGCAACACCGGTAAGAACGTCAAAGCCGATCCACAGGCCCCAGGGCCACTCATCGGATAAATTTGTAACAATACCAAGGCCGGTTACCAGACGAAAGATTGCTATACCAATACCGGCTGCGGCCAATAACATTAATAGTACACGAATAGGAGTTATTTTAAAGCTCCACTTTTGGGCTTGGGCGTGAGCCGCCATGAATATCCCCCCTAGATATGAAATATGATTGCCTCAGTTAGGCCTTGTAGTTTTTGTTATTTTCCTTGGAAATCTGGTTGCGACGCTTGGTGTAGTGGTAAAGACCCGTCAGAATAACGCCCCAGGTAACTGCAACATAAGGTGTTGCATGCATGAAGCTGGCTGTATAGCTGGGCAGGGGCCGGGTAGTAACATCGGTTTTAAAGCCTAATTGCTCAAAGGGAACATCGGAGAGATACATCCAGGAGGTACCGCCCACTTCTTTTTCACCAAAGATATGCTGAATATACTTGGAGTCTTTGGCGATGGTAGATTTTGCTTCCTGTAACAGTTCTTCACGATCCCCATACTTAAATACTCCGGCGGGACAAACGGATACACAGGCGGGAGCCTCACCCTTTTCTACCTTGGTAGAACACATCTGGCACTTGGTTACCAGGGGAAAAGCCTTTTCCCATTCGTATTTGGGAATATTGAAGGGACAGGCAATCATGCAATAACGACAGCCAACACACAGGTGAGGATAATAGATAACCGGTCCTGTTTCGGTTTTCTGGAAGGCCTTGGCAAAACAAGCGGACGCACAGGCGGGTTCTTTGCAGTGCAGGCACTGATGCTTAACGAAACGCCATACCGGTTTGCCGTCTTTTCCCTGAACCTGTTTAAAATCAACCACAGTCCAGTTTTTATCCGTTAATTTTGCTTTATCTCCAATGGTAGGATTTTTTTCATCCCATTTGGTTTCATTCCATAGTTTGCAGGCCACAGTGCAGCTACCGCAACCTACGCATTTGGTCAGGTCAACTAAAACACCTTTTGACATGAATCTTCACCTCCTGAAGGTATGGATTTACGCGTTTTGTTTCTTAACAGTCAGGTGTTTACTACGATCCTCATAGTGAGTGTGCAGCAACTCGTGGGCTAAATGACTGTTGGGATGCTCCAGGAATTTTTCATAGAGGGCCAATACCTCTTTGTTTTCGTGACTCTTACGTTTAGCATAGACATGAGCGTCCGCATTATAAAGACTGGCGATACGAGCTTTACGCACTTCGTCGGAAGGGGGCAGAGAGGTTCTGGGCTGTCCGCCGCCGCTGATGCAGCCGCCGGGGCAGCACATGAATTCAATAAAGTGGTAGGGAGACTCTCCCTTGCGTACCGCTTCCAAAATGGGCCGGGCGTTGCTTAAACCGTGGGCAACCGCCACCCGCACTGTTCCAACACCGGGAATGTCAACGCCTGCCTCCTTAATACCCGGCAGTCCACGAACCGGGGTTAAATTCAACAATGCTTCCGGTGGCTCCTGTTTGGTAATCAGGAAATAGGCGGAACGAATGGCTGCTTCCATAACACCGCCGGTAGCACCAAAGATGAGGCCGGCACCGGTGCTTTCGCCCATGAGGGAATCGTATTTAGCCTCGGGAAGGGTATTCAAATCAATGTTTTTCATTTTAATGAGACGAGCCAGTTCCCGGGTAGTCAGTACCACATCCACGTCTCTTAAATTAGGTTTCCCGGCGTACTCACCGGCACTGTTCATTTCCGGACGTGCAGCTTCAAATTTTTTGGCCGTACAGGGCATGATGGAAACCGAGAAGATCTTTTCGGGATTGATCCCCTTTTCCTTGGCGTAATAAGTCTTAATCATAGCGCCCAGCATCTGCTGGGGAGATTTACAGGTAGACATGTGCTCCAGCAGATCCGGGTAGAAGTATTCACAGAACTTAACCCAACCGGGGCTGCAGGAGGTAAACTGCGGCAGGGGTTCTTTAATTTCGCCGGTAACTCTTTTAATTAACTCGGTACCTTCTTCAAAAATGGTCAGGTCGGCAGAGAAGTTGGTATCAAACACGGCATCAAATCCGAGCTTTTTCAAGGCAGCCACCTGCTTGCCTTCTACGAAGGTTCCCGGCGCCATACCGAACTCTTCTCCTAAACCAACCCGGGTAGCCGGAGCGGTTTGAACCACCACGTGCATATCTTTGTTTTCCAGGGCCTTAATCACCTTATCGATGTCATCCCGCTCGGTGATGGCTGCTGTAGGGCACCACAGGGTGCACTGTCCGCAGTTCACGCAGGTGATATCGTCCTTGATGGGAAGCTCGTAATAGCCAAAAACTGTTTGCACCCTCTGACATACCTCAATACATTGGCCGCACAATACGCACTTTTGGTCGTCGCGGGTAATGGATGGGTTGGTAGGATCGATGGGAATACGGCCCTTTACCTGAACGGGCCAAGTGCTGGCCACCTGATACTGCTGCGGCATCCAGCCCTTACCACCGGCAGGATCCGTGCTGCATCCGGCAATGGTTGCAGTAATACCTGTTAAACCAATGCCCCCCATCATTTTGAGGAAGCCCCGCCTAGTAACTTGCCTTTCTTTTTCTTTGTCTGCTTGGTTCTGCATAGGTTTTCCCCCTTTGCTTGAAAGAATGTCATACATTTGCATGCTAACCACCCAGCCAATAAAATTAAGCCTTGTTTGGTCAGCGAATTGCCTGATTCATTCGACAGATTTTTCTACAAAAGTCCTATTTGTCATATTTGTCACAATTTTAAAAAAACCTTCTTTTTTAGACTAAAAAATAATATGAAATTTATTACTGAGAGCCGGTTACCAAAAGAAATAGATGGTTTAGCAACAATGTTCAGAATGATTTAATAATTCCCAACTAATAAGAATATAAAAATAATTTTTAATTTGCGAAAGAACATTAACAACATTTAAATTTTACAATGACTTACACTTTCGCTCAATATATTAAATCATAAAAGTAGAAGAAATTTTAAGAAAAATTGTCGATTTAGTGCAGGGTGGTTTCGCTAAAGTGAAATCAATCACGATAGCCGATTTTTGTAGAGGACTTGGAAGAAAATTATTGAAGTAATTATTAATAATTTGACTTTAACTAACCTTAACTTTATTATAGCATCGGTTTTTCTAAACACAAGGGGGTATCTTCATTTAATGTAATATTTTTTTGCACATAGTAAATAATAGTATTCTTAGGGGTAGACTGTTTTTTCATTTCTTATGAAGGATTTTACAGCGGGAATAGGGAATTTAGCCAATAGATTTGCTTGTTTTTTAGAAGCAAATTTTGGAATAGAAGGATCCGGCGCTTGTGTTTAGGCTCGATATGAGCAAGCTATTGATCAATCCAAGCCTTCATATAGAACAGAATGAATTAGATCATAGGGATTAAGAGGGGGGCTCTAATGATGAACCCGAACAAAATTAAAACGAAAAAATATGGAGAGTATTATATTTTTAGTCTTGAGGGAGTTAAGGTACTGAGGGTTAAGTGCGAGCTGGGTCCCCCGGAGATTATGGCCAGGTTGACGGAGGGAAGGGTTGTTAGCTCCTTAGGCCAAAAACGGTTAAGGGATTTTTTTGAAGGAACCGGCTTTGAAAAGGGGAATGTGGCCAATTGTCAGGTGCATTATTATAAGGAAGGAAAACCTCTTTTAGAGAGTCTTCCAGAGGCGGAGAAGAAGCAATTTTTTGATTACTGCATGGAATCGGCCTTACAAGGGGTATTGGGCGAATTAAATGAGATTGTGAGTTACTTCAGTGGACTGGAAAGCCAATTTAACGCTTCCATTGAAGAGGGGGCGGAAATATTTTGTTCACCGGAATTTGAAGAAAAATACGATTCCAGAGAAATGATTTCTGAGGTATCCAACGAATTGGCCAGAATTTATAAAAGTAAACCCAATCCCAAGGTGGTACAGTGGGCTGAGATATTGATACATAATTTACTTAAAGATATTTTTAGTTTGGGATATGCTATTGGTAAAGAAGAAGTTGAATAAGATATTATAGGATAGAACTTTTAGAATGAGGATCAAAGGGGTAACAACATGACAGAAAATGGGAGGACTAGGGGCAAGGTTATTGAATTTACACCTCGTAAGAGACCCAAACTGAAAAAATTGGACTATGTGGATCCGGAACAAAAAAAACTTAGAGAAAAGCGGCAGCGCCAAAGACAAATATCTTTAAACCGGGATAAAACCCTTCGCTATGTAGGAATTTTTATTGGGCTGTGCTTTTTAGTCTTTATATTAAAGGAATTATTTTAATCGTAACCACACAAATGGACTGCCGCTATGGCTTATAAATAAATAACAAATAAACCTCCGGAACCATGAAATAAAGTGGAGCCGGGGGTTATTGCTTGCTGGGACTAGCCTCTTTAGCAAGGGTTATTTTTTGTTGGACAGAGATTGTTTATGGGCTTTAATCAGATCATAGCCGCGTTTAACGCCCCAGAGCAGGACAACCAGATCATCTGCTCTTCCGGAAAGAGGGATGAAGTCCGGTATAAAATCAATGGGACTAATAAAATAAACAATGCATCCGGCTACTTCATATTTTAAACGGGAAGGAACCAAAGGATTTAACAAGGCTTGAATAAAAAACCAAAATTTTTTCAGCATAAGATTCCCCCTTAGCAGATATGTTTATAATTCGGCGGTCATCGGGGTTTTCCTTTTTAACCGTCCGGGGGATATTTTTTTGATCCAAAATCATTATTAACATTTAACCTTTTTCTAATACAGCGCAAGAGGAGGCATGTTTATCACGTCCCCCTCTTATAATAAAGATGATATAATTGCCTTCGAGCATTTACTTTATTAACAATATAACAAGGGGAGAGTGTAAGATCACTCTCCCCTCGCGGTGAGGGCTCAACCGGCATCTAATCTAAGAGAATATGACGGTTGCCCTTCCGTTTAATTAGGACCTTTGTCCGATTTGTTCGGTAGGAGCAGACTGGAGGATTTGGGCGCTGTTGCCGCTGGCAAGAGCCTGTTCAGCATAAGCAACCAGTTTTTTGGTCATGTTGCCACCTACATAACCGTTAACACGGCTAGGCAGAGAGCCTTTGTCCAACTGCTGATAGTTGGCGATACCCAGTTCGCCTGCGATTTCGTATTTCATTTGATCCAAAGCACTCTGTGCACCAGGGGTTACCGACTGATTGGTATTACGGCTTGTCATTGTTGATTCCCTCCTTGAATTTTTGTTTCTTTATTTGTGGTTCTGATGTTATTATGGACAAAGACAGTTATATAATACGAGATAATTTATGACAGTAGTTATAAGAAAAGGTTTTGTTTCCAGATGTATTACTGGATAATTAAGTAAAATTATTCTGGATTTTTATTTGTATATTAGGAAGTTTTATGCTGCTTGAAATAATATAAAATAAAGTAAACATTTGGATGTATATTTTGTAGATGTTTTACTAAAGCGGAAAAGGTGATCCCTGAAAATAAAAAAACCCTCCGCCAGGAGGGTAAAAGCAGACTTTTCTAATCCCTATTTAAAATTATGTTTAACAGCCAGCTTACGATGGTAGTAATCAGTGCACCCATGAAGGCACCGCCAAAAGTAAGCACATTAAATCCGGGGACAAACCAGGAAACCAAGGCAAAGAGGATGGCATTCAACACCAGAATAAATAGCCCGAGGGTTAGCACAGACAGGGGAAAGGTCAGAAATACCAGGACCGGTCGAATAAAGGTATTTACAAAGCCCAGTAAAAGGGCCGCAATGACTGCGGAGGCAAATTCCTTAATTTCAATACCGGGCACAACATAATCGGCAACCAGCAATGCGGCGCTATTTAGCAATAATTTAAGTAACCAGCTCATTTTTTCACCTCCGGTTCCATCATAAATTGTACAGGGTTTTTATGTCAATGAAAGAATTAGCAGGATAATAATAAATTAAATAGAAACAATAAATTTGGCAGATCTTAGATCCGGGAAAGGAGGCTGATCATTGACTTCTTTACAGCAATGTCTTAAGGAATGGGAAAAAAACACCATTGTTTATCTTCATTATATTCAAGGAATGTCTTCCAGTGAATACAATAACGGTTTTGCGGATGGTCTTGAAATGGCCCTGAAATCTTTCCACGAGTACGTTAAGAACTGCCCTGATTATGAAATCATAGAGGAGGTGGATGGCCGGTGAACCTGAATATTTATCCGGTGGTCAAGATTCTTAGCGGCCAGTGCGATGAAATTTCTGCCTTTGATACGGAAGAAGCGGCCCTGGAATACGCCCAACAAACCATAAAAAATGAACCCTATGATGTTGTTTCCATTTACCGGGTAATTTTAAATAATCCCAATGTCCAATTAACCATTCGTGAATTTAGAAAAGGAATGTGCGGTTAAAAGGAACCGGGATGCTTGGCAAAGGGAGGGGGATAGCCATGCCGGATGAAATTGTAGACCGGATTACCGAAGAGATGGAAGTCCGCGGCAAACTGGAATTTACCATTCATGAGCAAGAACTTTTTAATCAAGGGGTTAAGGAATTCACAGTTTTTTACAAAATTGTCGGAGAATCCAGGATGAAGCTGTTTCGCAACAGCCGGACAGAACTGATTTTTGTAAGATTAAACGATGACTGGATGAGACAGGCTAAGGTGGATATCAGCGGCTTGGAAGTTCCATTAACCATAAGGCTGACCTGGGACAATGACTCGGAAGACGAACTGACTGTGGAAAAACCCGGGCAGGGTGGTTGTATTACTGTAAAATCAGTCCAAATTGATAATTAAAAAAATTGATTATTTTTGGAGAAGCTGAAGGGATTTGGAAATGAATGGCGAAAAGTGTAGAAGGAAAGTAATTCGGGGAGTGTAAGTCCAAATGAAAAAGGTTATTTTCCCTCTGCTGGGAGCTGTTTATCTGGGCCTCACTTTTATTGGCAATGGAATTTACCAACTGCTTTATGATGAAGGTTCCAAAGAAGGCGTATCTATTGAGATGCTGCGGCCATGGGAACGTCGGCAGGGTCACTGCTATCATCATCAGCAAAATTTCTTTCGTTGAAAAGCAACCTTTACCCAAGGTTGCCTTTTTATTTTTCTTCGGCTCCTTTTCCAGGGCAGCCGGCCATTTATTCTTTTAATACCGGCTCATCCGGTTGATGTATAAGGAAGCTTTTACCCGGGCAGAAAGAAATATTACCACTACATTAATAAAAAGTATTATATAATAAGCTGGTTGGGTAAAATCTTTATGTAGCCCTTAGAGGAGGATATGACAATGACATCCCGCATGGACATAAGAAATATTGCCATTATCGCTCACGTTGACCATGGAAAGACGACGCTGGTTGACGGTATGTTAAAGCAAAGTGGTATTTTTCGTGCAAATCAGATTGTAGAAGAACGGGTCATGGACTCCAATGACCTGGAAAAGGAAAGGGGCATCACCATCCTTTCCAAGAATACCTCCATCCGTTATGAAGGTGTTAAGATTAATATCGTAGATACGCCGGGACACTCGGATTTCGGCGGAGAAGTGGAACGGGTCTTAAAAATGGTAGACGGAGTGCTGCTGCTGGTGGATGCCTCCGAGGGACCGATGCCTCAGACCCGCTTTGTCCTGCGTAAGGCATTGGAATTAAATCTGGTTCCGGTGGTGGTAATCAATAAGATTGACCGCCCGGACAGCCGCATTGATGAAGTGGTGGACGAAATACTGGAGTTGTTCTTTGAGCTGGGAGCCAGTGACGAGCAGTTGGATTTCCCGGTGGTTTATGCCATTGCCCGCCAGGGTATCGCAACCTTGGACCCGGCTGTGCCCGGAAAGGATCTGCAACCCCTTTTTGAGACCATTATCCGTCATTTTCCGGCGCCTGTGGGGGACGCGGATGCCCCTCTGCAGATGCTGGTGAATAATACCGAATATGATTCCTATATCGGCAGGATTGCCGTCGGCCGTATTGCCAGAGGAAGCATCTCCGGGGGAGAAACGGTTATGGTCATTAACCGGGAGGGGAGCCGTAAGAATTACCGCATTGGACGGGTTTATGCCTTTGAAGGGCTGGAGCGGGTGGAAGTTCCTCAGGCTTCCTGTGGAGAAATTGTCGTGGTTTCCGGAATAGAAGACATTATGATTGGGGACACCATCACCGATAAAGATCAACCGGAAGCGTTACCCTCCATTGTTGTGGACGAGCCCACCCTGGAGATGACCTTTATGGTGAATGACAGCCCCTTTGCCGGACAGGAAGGCGAACATGTTACCTCCCGTAAACTACGGGCCCGGCTTTATAAAGAGGCGGAGAAAAACGTGAGCATGAGAGTCCAGGATACCGATTCCCCGGATATTTTTAAGGTGGCCGGGCGGGGTGAACTGCATCTCTCCATTTTAATCGAAACCATGCGCCGGGAAGGATTTGAGCTTCAAGTTTCCAAGCCGGAAGTAATCTGCCGAAAGGATGACAAGGGTCAACTGCTGGAACCCATGGAATTGCTGCTGGTGGATATTCCTGAAGATAAAATGGGCTCGGTGATGGAAACCCTGGGCAACCGGAGAGGCGAAATGGTGAACATGGGTCCTAACGGCCCGGGTCAACTGCGCCTGGAGTTTATCGTACCGGCCCGGGGATTAATTGGTTTCCGCTCTCAATTGCTGACGGAAACCCGGGGCCATGCCGTGATGAATCATACCTTCCAGGGCTATGAACCGTTCAAAGGAGAGATCAAGCGCCGTTATCAGGGCGTGCTAATTGCCTTTGAATCCGGGGAAGCCACCCAGTACGGCTTGTTGGGGGCCCAGGGAAGGGGTACTTTGTTTGTTACTCCCGGAACCAAGGTCTATGAGGGAATGGTGGTGGGAGAGCACGCCAGGGATCAGGATATTGAAGTCAACGTATGTAAGAAAAAACAGTTGACCAATCACCGTGCCAGTACCGCCGAGGCCACTGTAAAACTGGAAGAGCCCCGCACCATGAGCCTGGAAGAATGCATTGAATACCTGGGGGATGATGAACTATTGGAAGTAACCCCCAAGAGCCTAAGAATCAGAAAAAGGCTATTGGACAAAAGTGAGAGGGCCAGGGCTAAAAAGAACAGCAACTTGGCCTAAACAGGAAGTGTATCAAATGATTTTGTTTATTAAAAAGGCAGTCTTTATTAAAGACTACCTTTTTTAAATTTCTTCCTAAACTGTAAGATATATTCAACCTTTAGAAGGGGATTCACCCGTGGCGGAAGAAATAGTTCCTTTGTAATGGTGATATTCTATTAATTATAGATATTTTTCGAGAAAATAACCGGAACCATGTTAGGGGGACAAACTGTTGCGATTGGACAGGAAACTGGAACACATTCGTTTATCTCTGGAACAAAACAAGAGTAATGGTTACACTGGTTTCAACGATATTATGCTGGTGCATAATTCCCTGCCTCAGCTTAACTGGAACGAGGTGGACACCGGATGTACCTTCCTTGGCAAAAAACTGAGGGGCCCCCTGCTGATTAATGCCATGACAGGAGGTCACCCCCAGTTAGAAAATATTAATTTCAGCCTGGCCCGGGCCGCAGCCCTAACCGGGGTGGCTATGGCGGTGGGCTCCCAGAGGGCGGCCATGGAGACTCCGGCGGCCCGGCGCAGCTTTGAAGTGGTCCGGGAGGCCAATCCAGACGGGGTCATTCTGGCCAATTTAGGGGCGGACTGTACGGTGGATGAAGCCAGAGAGGCGGTAAAGATGATTGGGGCGGACGGGCTCCAGCTTCATTTAAATGTACCTCAGGAGCTGGCTATGGCTGAAGGAGATCGTAATTTCAAAGGCATTTTACGCAATATTGAAGGATTGGCTCAACAACTGGAGGTACCTCTTATCGTTAAAGAAGTTGGCTTTGGCATGTCCAGGGAAAGTGTTGCTTGTCTTCATGCCAGTGGCATTGACTATATTGATATCGGCGGGGCCGGAGGAACTGATTTTATGGCGATTGAAGAAACCCGGTGCGGCAAGAAGCTAAATTGGGACTGGGGGATTCCCACTGCCATTAGCTTATTGGAAGGGCTTTCTGTTCATTCCAAAGGATGTTTAATTGCCTCCGGAGGCATTGACCATGCTCTGGATTGTATAAAGGCCTTAACTCTTGGATGTTCCCTGGTGGGGATGGCCCGGCCCCTGCTAAGGGTTTTAATGGATGCTTCCGACAAGGGGCTTGTTGGTTACCTGGAGGATCTGATTCAGAATATGCACCGGATTATGCTCATGCTGGGAGCGCAAAAGATTGAGGACCTCAAAAAGGTTCCGGCAGTGATTAGCGGAAAGTCCTATCACTGGCTAACCCTAAGAGGAATTGATGCCCATGCTTATGCCAGAAGGCCCGGTCCTTGTATCTGAAAGAAGGAATTTGAGTCCCTGGAACGTTCCTCCCGGGCAGAATTTGTGAAGAGTTTTTATATGGCATGGTCCTTCACAAGACCATGCTGAGAGGGATGAAAAGCGACAGAGAAGCCAATTCTTCTGTCGCTTTTTGCTTTTGCCGCCTTTAAAAATAACCTGCATAAATACACCGGCCCGCCATATTATTTGATAGATATTTCCCTTGGAGGACAGGTCCGTGAGGAATTGGATCATCTTTATATTCAAGCCCAGACAATTAGTAAAACTTTTGGTTGCGTTAGTCTGTCTAATGATCCTGACCAATATTGTTTGGCAGCGATTAAAACCCACTGAACCGCCGCCTTCCCGCAGTTGGCCCGGAAGTGAAGTGCCGGAAATTCAACGGGGTGAATTTTTGAGTTGGGATGAAGTGGATAAAATCTTTAAGCGTTATACCAATGCTACGGTGGTGGATGTGGATACCGGGCTAAGCTTTAGGGTCCAGCGCCGGGGCGGGACTTATCATGCCGATGTACAACCTTTAACTGCGGGAGATACAGCCATTATGAAGGCAATTTATAACGGGGAGTGGAGTTGGCGGCGTAAAGCGGTGGTAGTTGAAGTGGGCGGACGGAAACTGGCCGCCTCCATGAACGGTATGCCCCATGGTGACGGGGCCATCCGGGGAAACAATTTTAAAGGACATTTTTGTATCCATTTCCGGGACAGTAAAGTGCATCAATCGGGTGAGGAAAACCTGGCTCACCAGATGATGGTCTGGAAGTCGGCGGGGCGGTTTAAACAAATGATTTCCGCCATGGCACCGGAAGAAGTGATCGAAGTTTTTATTACCGCCATTGACTTGCAGGATGCAGATTCCGCCCTGAAAACCATGTATAAACCCTCGGAAGAAGTACGGGATACAGTAAAAGGAATGGTTTCCGACATTTCCAGGATTAAGGTTCAACGGGTCCGTCCGGAAAGTGGAAGCCACGAACATTATTGGGTATACCTCAATATGATATACCGGGGAGAAAAAAAGGAAGTAGAAAAAAAGATCCGATTACGTATGATTGACCAGGGAGAAAGCGGCTGGAAATTAACCGGGGAAGGATTGGATGATTTTTTAGACCGTAAGGCGGTCATAGAAGTTTTCAATACTCAGACTTTTGATGAGGAAGATTTTTGTGATTAAAAAACCCGGAATTTTTACCGGGTTTACCATTTTATAATAATTTCCTTTATACCCAATACCATCACCTAAAGCCATTTATTTCTTAAAGGGCAAAAATGTACTTTGTTGAATACACATATTGTAGCATCAGACGAAAGGGGTCTTCTAAAAAGTGCGATCTTATCTTTTTCCTGCCTTCACCATGGAATCCGAGGATTTTGAACGGGCTTTGCCTATGGCATTAAAGTTTTCCAAATCTCACAATATACCCTGCCGGGTGCTTAAAGAAGGAGATCTTTATGCTATCTGCTTTCGCGACAAGGCAATCGCCAGGGGCATTGTATATGGCCACCTTCATGAGAAAGAGTTGGATAAAAACTTTGGCAAATACGCAATCGCGGATACTGTTTATCTGCGTGAAGAGGATTTTGAACGAGGACTTTGCTGTGATCAACAGGAATAAAGAAAAAACCGGGGTATCCCGGTTTTTTTCTTTTAGCCTTCGGCATATTCCCGGGCCATTTGTAAATAATGGCGGGCCGACTCTCGCAGGTTGGCTCTTTCTTGATCGCTCAGTGAGCGTACAATACGGGCCGGGGAACCCAAGGCCAGAACACCCGAAGGGATTTCCTGATGCTCTTTCACCAGAGTTCCGGCTCCGATAAGGGATTCAGCACCAATTTTAGATCCGGTAAGCAGGATGGCGCCCATACCGATTAAACATCCGTCCTCAATGGTGCAGCCGTGCAAAATGGCACCATGCCCCACCGTGACTTCCTCCCCGATAATCAAGGGAAAGCCTTCATTTTGATGCAGCAAGCACCCATCCTGAATATTGGTGGCCCGACCGATTTGAATACCGTCCACATCTCCGCGAATCACTGCATTATACCATATGCTTACGTGATCCTGCAGTTCAACCCTGCCTACAACCACCGCCCCCGGCGCCAGATATACAGTAGGTTTAATCTGCGGTGTGTGTTTTAGATAGGGAAGTATCAAAAGTTTATCCTCCTAAAAAAAGGTAAAATTAACAAGTTGCAGATTTTCACATGGATAAAAAAACCCAACCGTTGGGTTGAGTTTTTAAAGATTGATGAGAATGGCTTTGTCTTCTTCGTTAAAGGTAGCTGGGAATTTTCCCTTGGCTTCAATGCCGAAATACTGTAAAAAACCCTTGGCGCCAATTCTGGTTTTGTTTAAAATTAAACCACTATCCGGTGCAGCAGCATTAATCCGGATGACCTTTGCAGTTCTATCATAAGCTAATTCAATATGATCTGCGTTTAGTTTGGCAGCTAAATTGCGGTTTAAAGTAATGTGATTTTTAGATACAGAAACATAGTTTTCTGAGCGGGGATAATACACTTCAAATGCCATTTCATGTAACCTCCTAAAAATGCTTTTGTTGATTATAACGTAACTAGAAAAAAATGTCAAACCAAAGCTTTGTCGTCTTTTGTAATATATGCGTAGTCATCATGTTTTTTATATTTTATATAGTTTGGAATAAACTTTAAATAAACTTTCTGTTAGGTAAATGGTAAAAAAGCATGGAATTATTCGGTTTTTTAAAAGTAAAATAAAGTGGAAGAAGTATTCGTTGTCACAATCACCTTTGTCGCTTAGAATGGTTCAGGAAGGGTGGCTGGAAGTCGTCATGCGTCGAGGTCTAATCTTTATTTTGATACTGGTAAATATTTTCTGGCATGGGTTGATGCCTGTTTGCAGTGCAGAGCCCCCCGAGGTGTTAAAACAACATCAATTATTGCAACAAAGGGAACAGCAAATTGTGGCTGAAATCATTCAAGTGGCATTAGCTTTGGACAGAGCACAGCGGGAGTATGACTTTGTACAAAAAAAACTGGCCGAAACCCATCAGAAAATACCGGCAGTGCGGGAGCAGCTTCAGCATTCCGAAAAGAAGCTGGCTTTATGCCGGGAGGAGTTAGGGGTATGGCTCAGGCATTTTTACATAGAAGGACAAAGGAGTTATTGGTTTATCTTACTGGGCGCGGTAAACCTGGGGGATTTTATTCAACGTTTAGCTTTGGTGGGTATCTTGGTTTCCCGTGGCGTGGAAGATATCAACAAAACCCTGGACAGTATTCGTGAAGTAAAAGAAAAGACGAACCAACTGGCCCTGTTGGAACAACAACTGGTCAACCAGGAAAAAAGATTAGGTCAGATTGTTTCACAAACCCAAGCTTTACAGGCTTCCCAACAAAAAATTTTGCAGCAGACCCGCCAAGAACTGGGGGAAAACCAGAGCAGAGTATTGCTGGTAGTAAATGGTCTACACGATGCCCTTAAGCCTCTAGAGACGTTGCTGGAAAGGTTCCGGGATGCTCCCTGGGATAAATACCGGCCGGACCGGCTTCAAATCCTGGGCACCGGAGTACGGGCTGAATATACTGAAAATACCATCTCAAAATTACTTTTTAGTGGGGAAGATTTTAGCGGGGTTAAAGCGAGTTTTTCCAATCGCTTATTTATTATTCAGGGAATTAACAAAGAGCAATTGCCTTTTGCCATAGCCGGGGAGCTTTCCGTCTCAGGAGAAAATGTTTGTTACCTGCCGAAGTCCATTACCATTGGGGATGTGACCCTGACCAAGGAACTGGTGACTGGAATTGGCGGTAAAGAGGGTTTAACCTATCCCGTGGGCTTGTTAATGGGCTGGCGGTTAAAGGCAATCACCATTGAGGAGGGCAAAGCGGTTTTTGAACTTTCCCCCGTTAAATAAAAGTGTGGCAAATTTACTTTTAATAGCGTACCAAAAATAATAACATAACGAACAACCGTTATAGGAATAGAACACGGATTGAACGGATGATACGGATTTGCACGGATTTTTAAATACAAATTTAAAATCCGTATATCCGTGGAAATCCGTAAAATCCGTGTTCTATTCTTTTTAAAAAAGAAGGGGATGGCAAAGGAACCATTCTGGATTCTTTTTGCAACAGCTTCTGTTTTATTGTGCTCAAGGCGTTAAGGAAGAATAACCGAATCTCTGTTGCTTTAAAGGCCGGACACAGATTAATTTTCTTTCTAGGAAATTTTTTGGATTGGGTCGCTGCTTTTGCGGCGGGCATGTTGATCATCGGCATAGTCACTGGAAATGAGGTAAAGATTTACCCAGAGGTCGTGTTCGTTGGGCTTTCCATCGAACTCCCTGGCCACATCCTTGAATTTTTTGATAACCCGGTCTTTAAAACCGGAGAATTCAACCAGCATATCAATGATATCCCGTTGATTATAAGCAGCGCCCTCTTTTAAAATTTTTGCCAATTTCTACACCTCCTGTAAATACTTTCCGAATTTGTGCTTTCATTATACTTCCGTAGACTAATCTTTGTTAAGGGGTGTAAATTGTCTAAATAATCCTAGTTTTGTAAATGAAGCCAATAATGGGCAAAATAATAAGGGCCTTTAGCAAGGCCCTGACCAAAATTTCCTTATGTTTTACGGATTTTTAGAACTGATATTGCTGTCCCTGTTGGTTCAGATAGTTGGCTTGAGCAGAACTTAGTCCGTAAGTTCCTAAGTTTTGTCCCATTTTCTGGGAGGCTTGGCCCATTTGATTCTGGCCAAACTGTCCTTGATTATACTGGCTCTGGCCAAATTGAGTTTGTCCAAACTGCCCTTGTTGGGTATATTGTCCAAAACTTTGATTTTGTCCAAATTGCGGAGAGGTAGAGGCGCTAATCACGTTGCTCATGCTTCCGGTGGTCTGGTAAGAAGGAATGCTTTGAGATAAACCGGAACCACCCATTAGATTGCCCAGGGTTCCGCCAGATTGATACTGACCGTAGGATTGAGAACTTTGGGGAGAGGTAGCGGAACTAATCACGTTGGTCAAGCTGCCTCCAAACTGACCGGGTTGCTGGGTCTGAGCAATAAAGGCATTGGAAGAGGTTCCATATTGTTGTCCCTGCCCGAACTGGCCATAGGTTGGGAACTGAGCGGAACCAAACTGGGTGGTTTGGTAGCCTTGGGAAGCCATTTGCTGAGAAAGGCTGGCAATCTGGCTTAATTCCTGGTTAATTCTCTGACAGGTCTGGCTAATGCGCTGCAACTGCTGAGTGGCGTTGCCTTCCGCCTGGGACATGCTCTGGAGTTGCTGCTGGTTGTTTTGCTCCCCTTGTCTGATTTGATTGCACATTTGTTCTACGCTGTTTAAATCATTGCGCAGAGAGCTAATGCGGGTTTGCAATTGCTGAATTTGTTGGGTCATTTTTTTACCTCCTTAGAATATGGTTCAAGTCTACCCATATTCTTTTCCAAAAAAAGAATCCTATGCAAAAAATTTAACATTTTTTCGCTACCTGTTGACCCCCTAAAGAGGTAAGTTTCGGTCTACTGCCTTTTATCTGAAGGCAGCCTTGTAGGCCTGGGAAAATAGGGGGATTCCATAGGGGTTCAGATGCACCTCTTTCACATCTTGCCGCAGGGCCACCCGATCCTTCCCATAATTAAGGGATACTAGAGGGGTGTCCTGAAGGACAATCTGCTGGGCATGATAGTAAAGTCTTTCCCTGACAGTTTCATCGGGTTCTTTCTGGGCTGCATTGATTAACCGGTCTACTTCAACGTTTTTATAACGGGTCAGGTTTGTCTGGGAATTTTGATCCGAAGAAAGCAAGGTATATAAGAAATTATCAGGATCCATATGATCTCCAACCCAACCAAATAAAAAGGCGTCTCCTTCTTGATCCCGCAGGGCGCTTTTAAATTCATGCCAGGGATAGGTTTTTACCTTGACCCGGAATCCCGCAGGGGACAATTGCTTTTTGATGATGTCTGCCAGAACCTTACCGCCCAGGGGATTATAGGGACGGCTGCAATCATAAGTAATGAGGGTTATATTCAGGCCGTCGGGGTAACCGTAGGCGCTTAACAAGGCTCTCGCTTTGTCCGTTCCGCCGGAGTAAGGTTTCAGGTCGGAGTTGTAGCCCAGGATTTTAGGAGGTAAAATACTATTGGCTGCTAAGGTCTTGTCATTAAATAATTTTTGTGCAATGATTTCCCGGTCAATGGCTACGCAAAGAGCCCTGCGAATTTTGTCATTGTTGAAGGGGGGACGGTTGTTAAACATTCCCAGATAGCCCAGGGAGGCAGCGGGTTGACTGGCAATATAGATGTGCTGGTTGCCAATTTCGTTGCTTTCCGGGCCGGAAATATCCGCGCCCTGTATTTCTCCGGTGTTTAAAGCAGAGAGACGTTGCTCCGGTGAGAGGGGTGTAAAGGCGAGGGACTTAATTTTAGCCTTGGTCCCCCAGTAATTTTCATTGGACATTAAAATGGCCGTGTCTTTTTGCCAGCCGGCTAAATAATAGGGGCCGGTACCCACCGGATACTGATGAAACTTATCCCCTTCCTTGGCAACCGCTGAAGGGCTGACCATAGGTGCAGCCCAGGGCATGGCCAGATTATGAAGAAACGGGGAGTAAGGGGTCTTGAGATGAAACCGAACCTTATAATCATCCATGATTTCTACCGATTGGACCATGCCAAAGACAAAACTTCCATAGGTCATAATATCTTTTTTTAATGGTTTTAATTGCCGTTCTACGGAAAATTTAACGGCCTGGGCATTAAAGGGGGTTTCGTCATGAAAAAAGACATTGCGCCGCAAATTAAAAACCCAGCTTAGTCCGTCCGGGGATATTTCCCAACTGGTTGCCAGGGCAGGTTCTATTTGGGTGGAATTCGGTTTGTAACGAACCAGCCCTTCAAAGACATGGGCCATCACTTTGGCTTCCGAAAGGGCGCTGGACTCCGCCGGGTCCAGGGTTTGAATGGATTCGGAAAGGCCATAGCTTACTTCAGCTTGTTGGGGAAGAGCTTCCCTTTTAACCGCAGGAATATGCTGCCAACGACTATTTAAAAATAAAGAAAATAAGCTTATGATAATAAGGATCAGGCCCAGTTGGTATCGTTTGATGCGCATTCCAGGATCCCTCCGGTTTGTATTTTATTACTTTAATTCTTCATAAAAAATTGATGACCTTCCATTAAATGTAAATATTTATAATTTATTACAATTTTGTTGAAAGGGGATAGAATCTTGGTTTGGTTTGGTTCAGCGGGTGCACCGGACTCCTTTTATAGTCAAGGCTACAAAAGTTCTTTGGACATGCCCGCTTGGTTAGCGGCCCGGGGGCTTAACGCCTATGAATATCAATGCAGTCGTGGTGTGCGAATTAGAGAAGAAATGGCTAGGGAACTGGGGGAAAGGGCCCGTCAACAGGGCATTCGGCTATCCATTCATGCGCCCTACTATATTAATCTAAGCACCGAAGATTCCGAAAAACGCCTAAAAACAAAGGGCTACCTGCTGGATTCCCTGCGGGCTGCCCAATGGATGGGAGCAACCACCGTTGTTTTTCATCCTGGGGGAGGGCCCGGTGAAAACCGCCGGCAAACCTTTAAGCGAGCAAAGGATTGTCTCAAGGAGATTTTAGAAGAAGTAGCGGAAGCGGGGCTGAGTCATATATTTTTGGCGCCGGAAACCATGGGTAAAGTCAACCAGATGGGTTCCCTGGAAGAGGTGTTGGAGCTATGTCGGTTGGCGCCCCAGGTGGTGCCCTGTATTGACTTTGGACACATTAATGCGGTGACCCAGGGAGGTTTGAAGGAGAAGAGGGATTTTGCCAGGGTTTTAGATCAGGTGGCAGAAGTTTTAGGACACAGCGCGCTGAAACATTTGCATGCTCATTTCAGCCCCATCGAATTTACCCGGGCGGGTGAGAAAAAGCACTGGACCCTGAAAGAAAGCCACCTCTATGGGCCCGATTTTGCTCCTTTGGCTCAGTTGATTTTTGAACGTAAGCTGGAGCCCATCGTCATTTGTGAATCTCAGGGGACCCAGGCAGAGGATGCCCTTGTTTTTAAAAGCCTTTATGAGAAACAAAAGGCAGGGGAGTAAATAAAGACGCCGCAAGGCGTCTTTATTTAGGTAAATTAGTGGGTTTCAACGTTTTGGCCACCCTGCTGTCCCAAGACCTGAGCAGCTTCCTGGGCCCGGTTGTCATCCGCTTTTACCGATACCATAACCTTGCCCTGTTTAATGCGGTCCTCATATTCCCGACCCTTTTCAGCAGGGATGCCATAATCAACCAATCCCCCGGCAATCCCCCCGGTGGCAGCACCGGAGAGGGTGGCGGCAATAGGACCGGCGGCGATTAAAGGCCCAAAACCGGGAATGGCTAAAGCGCCGGCACCCAGGGCAAGGCCAGCCAAACCACCGATGGCAGCACCACTGGAAGTACCGTTGGTGATGCTGTCTCCACCGGTGTAGTTAGAGGTACGACCGCTGTTATTACCTTCCTCCTGTCCCTTTGCTAAAACAGAGATTTCTTTGTCGAAGCCTTTGTTTCGCAATTCTCGCACGGCGTGTTCGGCCTGATCCCGGGAAGAGAAGAATGCGGTAATGGTTTTCAAAAGACATACCTCCTTTTTGGATGGATGGTGCTACAAAATTAGGTTACCCATCGCAAGGAAGCTCATTCCTGACAAAAAATACTTATCATAACAAAATTTTTTGTGACTGGTAAAAAACAGTTTATTTTTAATTTGAGTTTGGTATAATAAATTTTGTGTTTGAGAAATTACGTTAATTGATTTAAAAAAGAGAGGAGAACGGAGAATGTTGCCCAACCCTGAGAAATATTTTGTGACTGCGGCTTCTTCTGAGGGTAAAAGCAGGTTAACGGCCTTTGACAATGCTTTGTTAAAGGTTTTATGGACAATATAAACTTGCTTGGGGCATTCAGTCTTCTGCCTCCAGTGCCGAATATGACCCGGAACGGGATGCTTCCTTCTCCTCTGGTTACCACTTACCTATGGTTATATCATTGGTGCAAAGCTGGAAGAGCCTTTGAGACCGGGGTATGGAGTGAATGGAAGTTAAAATGGCGGCTGTGGAGCACCGGGTGGATCGGATTGGTTGCGCCATGGCAGCAGTCTCTCTCTGATATTAAGTATAAGGAGGTATTTGTTTCATGGAGTTATGGTTTACTGAAAAAGATACGGTTCCTGGTTTAGCCCTCAGTGTAAAGGTGAATAAAGTTTTACACAGGGAAAAAACCGATTTCCAAGATCTGGCCATTGTGGATACCCCCATTTTCGGGCGTATGCTTTTTTTGGATAACATTATAATGACCAATATTAAAGATGAGTTTGTTTACCATGAAATGATCAGCCATGTAGCATTAAATACACATCCCAATCCCCAAAAAGTGTTGGTCATTGGTGGTGGAGACGGTGGGGCGATTCGTGAAATTATCAAACATCCCAAAGTCGAAAAGGCTGTATTGGTTGAAATTGACCGTCGTGTAGTGGAAACGTCCAAAGAATACCTGCCGGAAATTGCCTGCGGGCTGGATGACCCGAAAGTGGAAGTCCTTTATGAAGATGGCATTAAGTATGTAAATGAGCATAAAAATGAATTTGATGTGATTATTGTTGACTCCACTGACCCCATCGGTCCTGCTGTAGGACTGTTTGAAAGCAATTTTTATAAAAGCTGCTACGATTCTTTGAAGGAAGACGGTATTTTTGTAGCCCAAACAGAATCCCCCTATTATAATGAAGAATTGATCCCGCAAATCCAAAAGAATCTTCGGGCACTCTATCCCATAACCAAGCTCTATTTAGCCTTTATTCCTACCTATCCCGGCGGATGCTGGAGTTTTACCATGGGTTGCAAGAAGTACGACCCCGAGACCGTTGACTTGAGCAATTGGCCAGGCTATCCCACCCGCTATTACAATCCTGAAATCCACAAAGCGGCCTTTGTATTACCAAACTTTGTTCGGGAACTGATCAAAGAGTAATAAAAAAATCATTGACTGTATGCTATTAGAGGCTGGCAAGGTTGCAAGTCATTCCGCCACGGTTGGTAACCCTTGGTGCCTTGTCAGCCATAACTTTATCCGGTAGAAAAATTGAGGTTAAAAATTCTTAACGTAAAAGAAAAATTCATTTGACTTATCAATGCAGTTTTTGTATACTTATCAATGTCAGCGGCGAGCGCTGCTTTCTGGAGCTGTGGTGTAGTGGCCTAACATGCCTGCCTGTCACGCAGGAGATCGCGGGTTCGACTCCCGTCAGCTCCGCCATATCAAACATATGCCTCGATAGCTCAGTTGGTAGAGCAGCGGACTGAAAATCCGCGTGTCGCTGGTTCGATTCCGGCTCGAGGCACCATCTTAAACATGCGGAAGTGGCTCAGTGGTAGAGCATCGCCTTGCCAAGGCGAGGGTCGCGGGTTCGAATCCCGTCTTCCGCTCCATTTTTATCTGGCGGCATAGCCAAGTGGTAAGGCAGAGGACTGCAAATCCTCCATTCCCCAGTTCAAATCTGGGTGCCGCCTCCAGTTAAATGAAACACCTGTCAAACGGTGTTTTTTTATTGTAGCATTATTCTTCCTTTTTATGGACAGCCGGTTGTGGACATACAGGGATGGTTTACGCCAAGCAAATTTTCTAATAGGAAATTTTATGCCTAAAACACCCGGTTGCTATTTACACAACCGGGTGTGTGTATTGTGAAATCTTTTTATGAAAAAAACGATCAATCGTTGAACACGAATAATATAATGGATTAGATTTGTATTATGATTCACAAACTTGGAATTTTTAATAAGAATTTTTTTATTAATTTTCTGAATTAGCAGGAGAAAAGAGACTTTTGTGTCGAAGTGATAAATATCACAAAATGTTGTCTTTTTAAGGAGTGTTTATGGGGATGCTTGAAACCTGCAAGCGGTGCAAGTACGGGGTTGAAATTATTCGCGGAGACTACAAATGTGAAAAACAAGAAATAAAAATTACCAGGGATGAAGCTCTTTATCCCTTTAGACGTTGTAAGTGGTTTGTTTTTAAAAGTAGTCTGGTTAAAGTAAAAAAGCTTCACGCTCTGGCTGTTGTCCCTAAAAGGGCCACCGTTGAGAGCGCGGGCTTTGATCTACACTGCATTGAGGACTTCTCCATCCGGCCAGGGGAGCATTACACAACCCATACAGGGTTGGCTTTTGAGATTCCCCCCGGTTATGTCATGCTTATTTACCCCCGCAGCGGCAATGCTAAAAAACATGGCATTACTTTGAGCAATGCGGTGGGTGTTGTGGATTCGGACTACCGGGGTGAAGTCATGATTTTAATGTACAATGCCGGAACCCATGAAGTATTTTTCCAGGCCGGCGATCGAATTGCCCAGGCGATTATTCATACACTGCCGGATATTGAACTGGTTGAATGCGAAGAACTCAGTGAAACCGAGAGAGGTCGAGGAGGATTCGGCAGTACCGGTTCATAATCCTGTAATGGTAAAAAATCGGTCTTGATTTAAGTTTTAAATTATGATAAATTTTATAATTGTCAGCGCCTCGATAGCTCAGTTGGTAGAGCAGCGGACTGAAAATCCGCGTGTCGCTGGTTCGATTCCGGCTCGAGGCACCATTTTAAACAGGCGGAAGTGGCTCAGTGGTAGAGCATCGCCTTGCCAAGGCGAGGGTCGCGGGTTCGAATCCCGTCTTCCGCTCCACTTGTTATGGCGGCATAGCCAAGTGGTAAGGCAGAGGACTGCAAATCCTCCATTCCCCAGTTCAAATCTGGGTGCCGCCTCCATTATATTGTTCACACCACCTGCTATAGCAGGTGTTTTTTATTAGTGGGATAAGAAGAAGTTCGGCGAAACCGAACTTCTTACAGCCTTTTTCTCTTTTTAGGCCGGCTTTTTTGTATGGCGATTCTTGGTTCATTAAAAATTTCGGTATGAAAGGTTGGCGCTGCGTCATAAACTGTGTGGGAAACCTCTTTAAGAACTCTGGAGATGACCCCTTCTTTATCTTCCATCTCAATGGTGGACTGTATAACCGGCAGCAGGGGTTTTTCTTCAACAGATTCCGGAGTCCTCGCTTTTATTCCATCCTTATTATTCACGGCCTCTTTACAGGACGGATACTGCGCCAGTGTGAGGGCGGATATTTGAGTGTTCAGGGAATGAAGTTGAACCAAGGTTTCCTCCAGGGCCAATACTTCTTCCGGAGTTCCCTCCACTCCCAGGGCTTTAATGCTGTCTTCTTCCATTAATTGAACCCATTCGGATACAACCTCCAGACCGTTGCGCAAATCCCGAAAACCCTTTTGCACCTGTTCGCCGATATGTTTTTCCAGCTCTTCCTGCCGCACAGATAGATCCAGGACTTCGTTTCTTTCTGATCGGGTCAACATAGACAAGGGTTTATCCAACCGGCTGATCCTATCTACAATGTCCCGGTACTGTCTGAATAACATCCATGAAAACCTCCTTTTACCACTTTAAATAAAAGATTCTGCACCAAAAAGGAAATTCCTTCCATATTAAGAAAGTTAAGTAAATATTTTGTGTGTGTTAATGGTAGCAAGTAGGGTTATACTTTTACCAACAGGAAAGTAATGGTATACTCAATAAAAAGATCAGGATGTGTTTCTATGGACTCAATGTTAAACTTTTATAGCCAGTTAAGCAGAACCGATTTAATTTTTATGTTTCTCGCGGTAACCGCTGCTTTAGCCGCCACCATCATTGGTTTTAATCGTAGATATAGGGAGTAACTCTATCGGTTGGATATTGACTTGCTTGTATCCGGTATGATATATTAATATTTGTCGCGAGAAGTGCGGAAGTGGCTCAGTGGTAGAGCATCGCCTTGCCAAGGCGAGGGTCGCGGGTTCGAATCCCGTCTTCCGCTCCACTTTTTTGGAGCTGTGGTGTAGTGGCCTAACATGCCTGCCTGTCACGCAGGAGATCGCGGGTTCGACTCCCGTCAGCTCCGCCATTTTATTCCCTTTGGAATCGAATTATTGACAAATACCCTCGGCAGTTGTTATACTCAAAAACAGAAAATCTTTGCCCGGGTGGCGGAATAGGCAGACGCACAGGACTTAAAATCCTGCGGTTTCACGACCGTGCCGGTTCGACCCCGGCCCCGGGCACCAATTATAGAGAGATTCAGAAAAAGCTTACCCCAAGAAGGGTGAGCTTTTTATTGTTTTGTGGCCAAAATGTTGCAGGACAGGGTTTTCTTATTTTTCCACCGGGCATGCTATATCAAAACCTTGGGAGGGATCGGTATGCCACAGGATCTGAAGGGCATTTTGCGACTCATCGACGAACTAAGAAGGAAGCTGCACAATGAGAGTGAGGGTAAGCTATTGACCGACCCTGAGGTAGTTGAGGCCAGTGAGGAATTGAACAGAGTGCTGAATAAGTATTATGGTCTACTAAAGGAGAAGGAGGAAAAAGGCTAGCAGAGGTGGCGGCAATTTTTTTGATTAGTGCTGAGAAGAATATAATTTGGGGGTTGTCACTAACTGGTTTTTTTCATTGACATCACTAAAAGGTCGAAAAAGCGGTGAAGTGGTCGGTTTGTATACCTTTACATTTTGATTTTCTTCATCTATATTTACTATAGGATCCTCAAGGTGAAAAAAAGCACAAAAATGAATTTCAGCTCTTATAGTAGTAGTATTCTAACTATAAATTAACGAAAAACTGTGGACTTTAATTTTAAAATAGCATTAAAACCTTGTCCTTCAGTTTAAAAAGCATAGAAAGTAAAAGAAGGGAAGGCGTTAAACCTTCCTTTTCTTTTCTTAAAAATAGACTTGAAAACACATTTAGAGTAATGCTTCAACTTATTTTTTAACTACGCGACATAAATCGACTGCCTTTATCCTTGATTATTGTGGACTTCCAGTGATATATTTTTTTTTTGAAAATTATTAATTTATTGTAAATTTTTTACATATTAAAACGATGAGGTTTAAAATGATAAGAAGATTCAGCAAGGCTAGTATTAAGAGTAAATTAATTACTTTGGTTCTAGTAATTATTATGCCGGTGATTCTCTTACTGTCATATACGTTTTCAGAATATCGTAAGGTGGAAGTAACGCAAGCCCAAGAGAATACCAAGCGATTAGTCACTCAGGCTACTGAAAATTACAATAGAACTATAAAATGCACCAAACAAATGCTGCAACTCTTGGCTTTAAATCCTCAAGTGCTAAATATAGATTGGAGTAATGAACTATATCGTTCGTTACTTGCGGAACATCCCGAATATTCTATTATAGGGATGCTTGATGTAAAAGGTAATCTAATTTGCAGCGCCCCTCAATCTACGGAACCACTCAATTTTTTTGCAAGGCCCGCATTCCAACGGGCATTGCAAACCGGTAGGTTCTCTATTGGAGAATATTATGTGGGACCGATAACCGGTCAAACGGTGATTACCTTTTGTTATCCCGTTATGGACCATAATGGAAAGGTGAACGGGGTTCTTTTTACCGGGCTCAAATTAAGTTATCTTACCGATATTGCCTGGCAGTACAAGCTACCTGAAGGTTCCAGCTTAACTTTATGTGATGGAAAGGGAAAAATCCTGGCCCGCTTTCCCGATAATGATCGCTGGACAGGGAGAACGGTTCCCGAGGCCTTAAGAGATGCTGTGGTTAAGGGTAATGTAAAAAGCATACAAGCCTTGGGGGTTGATGGAACAGAGAGAATTTATTCCTTTACTCCCTTAAGTAGCTTTCCTAACAATGATAGAGCTTTATACATTTATTCCGGTATTCCCAAGCATGTAGTATATACTACCTCCAACGGTATATTGCAAAAAAACATTACCGTCATTATTATTGTTACCTTAGCCTCCGTAGCTTTAATTCTAATTAGTGGAACTTTGCATCTATTGAGACCCTTGAATAATCTGGTAAAAGTAACCAAGGAACTGTCTTCGGCCAACTTGAATGTAAGGACCAACTTACCCTATGACGGTGAGATTGGTTTATTAGCAAAATCCTTTGATGAAATGATTATATCTTTAGAAAAGTATGCAAAAAAGCTGGAGAATGCAGAACGAAAATATAAATCATTGGTTGAGCAATTGCCAGTGGTGGTTTATCTCTCACAATTACCCGATCAAAAGCCCATCTATATTAATCCGTATTTACATAAGGTATTAGGATTTTTTGCTGAGGAATGGCTTGGTAAACCGAAGATTTGGATGGAATACATCTTTATAGAAGACAAAGAGCGTGTGGAAGAAGAATTCCGAAACAGCGTTGCAAATAAAACTGATTTTGTCTCTGAGTACCGTATGGTGCATCGTAATGGTCAAGTGGTTTGGGTTCAGGAGCATGCTGAATTGCTGTTTGATGAAGAAGGCAAATCCTATGCCATCCAGGGGATTATGCAGGATATCACTGAGAGAAAACGTTATGAAAATGAATTAATAAAATTAGACCGATTAAATTTAATCGGGGAAATGGCTGCCGGCATCAGTCATGAAGTAAGAAATCCCATGACAACCATCCGGGGGTTCTTACAGATGCTGCGTGAAAAAGAGAGCCGATATAAAAGTTATTACGACTTAATGATTGAAGAGCTGGACCGGGCGAACTTAATTATTACTGAGTTTTTATCCATTGGCAGAAGCAAGCCCACAGGCTTGGAAGTACAAAATCTTAATCATATTATTAGCAGCTTGATCCCTTTAATTAAAGCGGATGCTGCCAATCAGGACAAAAACCTGCAGATTGATATCAGCGAGATACCGGATATCTTATTAAATGAAAATGAAATCCGTCAGCTCATATTAAATCTGTGCCGTAATGGCTTGGAGGCAATGCAGCAGAGTGGGGGTTATTTAACCATCAGAACCTATAGGGACCCCAATCACCTGGTGCTGGTGGTCCAGGACCAGGGCGAGGGAATTAAACCGGAGTATTTAGAAAAGCTGGGAACCCCTTTCTTTACCACAAAAGACTACGGAACGGGTTTAGGGCTTGGTATTTGTTACAGTATTGCCGCCCGTCACAATGCCACCATCAGTATTGATACCGGACCCAAAGGAACCACCTTCTATGTTAAGTTTGAATGCAGTTCGTGTTAGAAAGAGAAATCCTTTGCATCTAGCCGGTGTTGCCCACACAAAACCCAGCAATGATTTTGATAAGACAGACAGGGATCATTATGATATAATAAAATATCTGTTACAAAGGATATTGAGAACGGCAAAAAGGCCGTGCGGTAAAAATCTTCTTAAAAGATTTGGCTTAATTAAGCACCCGACCATATAAAACCAAATAAAATCGGATGAAGAATACGGGAGAGACCTCTGGCTGAGGCGCCGAAGGAGTAAAGGAGCGGTGAAGCGAAACCGGTTTTGAAACTCTCAGGTAAAAGTACTGTATTCAGACGATACTCTGGAGAGTTTTCATGAGGCGGCAAGTTTTATGAAACACCCAAGGGGATAGCTTCGCAAGAGGTGAATCTTTCAGGTTAAAGGACAGAGGAAACAGCAAAGACTGTTTCCTCTGTCCTTTTATTTTGCAGTCAAGAACAAATCCTTTGGGAGGGAGGTTGATACATATTGAAAATCCTGTTCATTAGGGCCCAAGGGAGAAAGGGCAGGAGGGATCCTGACGGTAGGAAACTTGGATGAAAGGCAGTAAGGCAGCCCTGCCTAAGGGCGAAGCTTAAATAACCAAGGATGATAAAAAGGGGGAAGAAAATAGTGAACTACTTAATGCAAGATCCCGAAGCGGCTGAAATTGTAGAATTGGAAAGGATGCGTCAAAATCGTAAGATTGAATTAATTGCTTCGGAGAATTTTACCTCCCAGGTGGTGATGGCGGCTCAGGGCAGTGTCTTAACCAATAAATATGCGGAAGGTTACCCGGGTAAAAGATATTATGGCGGTTGCGAATATGTGGATAAGATGGAGAATCTAGCCATACAAAGAGCCCAGAAATTATTTGGCGGGGAACATATTAATGTGCAGCCCCATTCCGGGGCTCAGGCCAATTTTGCCGTGTACTTTGCGGTTCTAAAACCCGGGGACAAGATTATGGGGCAAAATTTGAATGATGGAGGGCATCTAACCCACGGCAGTCCGGCCAATGTATCCGGTTCCTACTTTGAAGTAAAGTCCTATGGTGTGGATCCCGAAACCCACCGGCTGGATTATGAAAAAATTGCGGCCCTGGCCCGGGAATACAGACCCAAAATGATCGTGGCAGGCACCAGCGCCTATCCCAGGACCATTGATTTTCAAAGGTTCAGGGAAATTGCCGATGAAGTGGGTGCCCTCCTTTTAGTGGATATGGCGCACATTGCCGGGCTGGTGGCAGCAGGCCTGCATATGAGCCCCGTTCCCTACGCTGATTTTGTGACTACCACCACCCATAAAACCTTGCGGGGACCCAGAGGCGGCATGATTCTGTGTAAAAAGGATTATGCTTCGGCGGTTAACAAGGCCGTTTTTCCCGGTACCCAGGGCGGACCGCTGATGCATGTGATTGCGGCCAAAGCAGTTGCCTTTGGCGAAGCGTTAAAACCCGGTTTTATAGATTATCAAAAACAGGTGTTAAAAAATGCTTCATTTCTAGCCCAAGAACTGCAAAAAGCCGGTTTTACCCTGGTATCCGGCGGGACGGATACTCACTTGATCCTGGTGGATCTGCGCAATCGGAATATGACCGGAAAAGAAGCTGAGAAAAGATTGGATGAGATTGGGGTGACCGTCAATAAAAATACCATCCCCTTTGAGCCGCTCAGTCCCTTTGTTACCAGCGGCATCCGAATCGGCACACCGGCCGTGACCACCCGAGGATTTAAAGAAGCGGAGATGGCCGAGGTCGCCGGCATTATTAACACGGCTCTTTCAGATCAATTTAATGAAAAAGCAGAGGAACTGAAGCAAAGGGTGAATGAAATATGTGTTAAATATCCCATTTATTAAGGTATATTAATACCTGGAGGTGTTATCTTGAACTATCGCATCGTAATTATAGGCGGGGGGCCCGGCGGCTATGTAGCAGCCATCCGGGCCGCCAAATTGGGAGCTAAAGTGGCTTTGGTGGAAAAAGATCAGGTGGGCGGCACATGTTTAAATTGGGGATGTATTCCCACCAAAGCGCTGGTAAGTCAGGCCGCTTTAGTGGCTGCTATCCGCCGGTCGGAGGAACTGGGGATTCAGGTTGGCCAGATAGCGGTGGATTATGGGCGGATGAAGGAGCGCAAGGATCAGGTGGTAAACAAACTGGTGGGTGGAGTGCAATATCTGCTGAAGAAGAACAAAGTGGAGGTGATTCAGGGCGCCGGTCGTATTGTCGCCCCCGGTCAGGTTAAGGTGGACTTAAAGGACGGCGGTGAGATGGTCTTAGATGCAGAAAACATTATCTTGGCCACCGGCACCCGCCCGGCTTTGATTCCCGCCCTGGGCTATGACGGACAGCGGGTGATGACCTCCGATGAAATCCTCAACCTGACAGAACTGCCCGGGGAAATGTTAATTATCGGCGGCGGTGTGATTGGCTGTGAATTTGCCTGCATCTTTGCCGAGCTGGGAGTTAAGATCACCATTGTGGAAGCCCTGCCGACCCTGTTATCCACAGTAGACCGGGATGTTCAGAGACAGATGCAAAGCATTTTGAAAAAACGCGGCATTACGGTTAAGACCAAGTCCAAAATAACGGCTGTAACCAAAACCGCAGATAAAGTGATGGCGTTGTTGGAGAACGGCGAAGAATTGGTGGCGGATAAAATACTGATTTCCATTGGACGTACCATGAATTTAGCAGAGCAAGGCCTGGCGGAATTGGGCGTTCAGTTTAACGACCGGGGGGCAGTCCAGGTGGATAGCCGGCTGCGCACCAGCGTGCCGGGTATCTATGCCATTGGGGATATTACCGGGAAAATTCAGTTGGCACATGTGGCTTCCGCCCAGGGAATGGTGGCTGTGGATCATATCATGGGCAAGGAAAAGGAGATGGACTACAGCGTTGTGCCCAGTTGCATCTTTACCATACCGGAAACAGCCGGCGTAGGCTTAACAACCCAAGAGGCCGAGGCTCGGGGCATCAAAATAAAGGCCGGCAAGTTCCCCTTTATGGCTTCGGGAAAGGCGGTTGCCATGGGTGAAACCGAGGGGTTTGTCAAAATACTGGCCGATCCGGATACAGACCGTATCCTGGGCGTCCATATACTGGGGCCCCACGCAACCGACCTCATTGGCGAGGCAACGTTGGCCATCCAGTTAGGGGCTACCGTAGAGCAATTGGCCGGGACCATTCATGCTCATCCGACTCTTTCTGAAGCTGTGCTGGAAGCAGCGGAGGCGTTGCATGGTATGGCTGTCCACATTTAATGAAGACTCCGAACTTTTAATCGTCCTGTTGAAGCCGGCATCGTAAAAGGGTGCCGGCTTTTTTCTGCGTCTGTCCGGACCTGTTCAACCGGTGTTGTCGATAGAATTTGTTTAAGTTATTTCTTTGATTTTTCGGTACTGACATGAATATTGGGGTTGCTTTGACCATTAACCGTAACCTGTGGATTTACTGTAGTGTTTTTGGCCGGAGCGACCGTTGCCTGAGTATGGCCATGTTTGGTTTCCAGATATTTTTCATACCCCATGGTACCGCTCACAATCAGAGCAACAATGGCGTATACAATAAGAAATTTTTTCATCACCTATCGCCTCCAGGCTGATTGTCTCATGCAAATCTTAAAATAACCTTAAACCAATGATGGATCACAGAGCCTCAGGGTTCCTTTTTAATGATTTATTATTTTATAAACATAGTTTAAAAGCAATAGGTTGGATGTGGTACAAATTCTGATCAAGAAACAACTCTATTTGCTCAAAATCAGACAACATGAAATTATTCTTTAATTTCCTTTCTGCAGTTGACATATATTGGGTAAATGTTTCATAATGAATATTAGATCAGAATAATTCTTATTTAGGTGGGTGGTATAAAATTTAAATTATTGTTTAGTAAAAATTACGGACAAGCGGGTTAACAAACCCTCAAAAGGATAAAAGGAGGAACCTTGGGTGAAAAAATTTTTTGCGGCGCTGGTAGTTTTGTTATTTACGGGCTTACTGACTGGTTGCGGGTCGGCTGAAAACACCGGGCAAAAGGAACAATTGACCGTCTATACCAGCTTCTACCCCCTTTATGATTTTGCCAAGCAGGTGGGGGGAGACAAAATTATTGTTAAAAACGTTGTACCGGCGGGAGCTGAACCTCATGACTGGGAGCCTAGTCCCCAGGACGTTGCGGAAATGACCAAGGCGGACGTTTTAATTCTTAGCGGCACCGGCATGGAACCCTGGGCTGAAAAGGTATTGGCCAACATTGATCAAAGCAAGGTAACTGTTATTTACGGCGGGCAAAATATTGAATTAATTGAGGGCACGGCGCATGAACATGAGGGCGAAGAAGAACATGGCCACGAACAGGAGGCTCATGAGGCCGCCCATCATGAGGAATCCGGTGAGGCTGAGGAGCATGACCATGATCACGGTGGTAAAGACCCCCATATCTGGCTGGACCCTGTAAATGCTAAAATCATGGTAGATAATATTCAAGCCGGTTTGGCCAAAGCGGATGAGAAAAACAAGGCTGTTTATGAAGCCAATGCCGAGGCCTACAAAAAAGAATTGGATAAACTCCATGAAGAATATCAGAAAGGTTTAGCCAACGCTAAAATTAAAGAATTTGTAACTTCCCATGCAGCTTTTGGCTACCTGGCCAAGCGTTATGGTCTGACCCAAGTTCCGGTACGGGGCCTGTCTCCCGAAAGTGAGCCCAGTCCGGCAGATATGGCGGAGGTTGTTGAGGTGGCACGGGAGAAGAATATAAAACATATTTTCTTTGAGACCCTGGTAAGTCCCAAAGTTTCCGAGGTGATTGCCCATGAAGTAAAGGGAGAAACCCTGGTGTTGAACCCTCTGGAAAGTTTATCGGAGGAAGAGATTGCGGCAGGTAAAAATTACCTTACCGGAATGCGTGACAATCTTAAAAACCTGGAAATTGCTGTGGGAGCTGTGGAATAAACATCCAACCAGGGAGGTCTTGATGAATGAGGGTACCGGTAGATATTATTTCAGGTTTTTTAGGAGCGGGTAAAACAACTTTAATTAGCAAATTGTTGGACGAGTGTTATCAGGAGCAAAGGGTTTTTTTGCTGGAGAATGAATATGGTGAGGTAGGGATTGACGGTTCACTGCTGGCAAATCAGAAGGTCGAAGTGAAGGAGATATACTCCGGTTGTATTTGCTGCTCTTTAAAAGGGGACTTTACGCAGGTGCTGCTGGAGGCTCTGGATAAGGTAAAACCCCAGCGGATTATCATAGAGCCCACCGGCGTGGGTAAACTGTCCGAAATTCTAAGTGTTCTGGAGCAGGATGTCTTTCAGCAGCGATTAACGGCTGAGCATATTATTACCGTGGTGGATGCCCTGAAGGCGGAGATTTACCTGCGCAACTTTGGTGAATTCTTTAAAGATCAGGTGAAACATGCCCGCACCTTGGTTTTGAGCAAAAACGATGCCCTGACAGGGGATCAAGTCCGGGAGTTAATGCAAATGCTCCGGCCGATAAATCCAACTGCCGCATGGGTTACCACACCCTGGGAAAATTTAAAAGGCAAACAGATTCTAGAGGTAACTCATTCTCCGGAGGTTATGTTCACCCGAGAATTTCCCTCTTTAAAGATTTCCCTTGGGTCGCAGCACTCTTGTGGCTGCGGTTGTCATCATTCAGGTGAACACCGCCAGCATCATGAATGCAACTGCCATTCCGGCAAACATCCCCATCATTTGCATGCAGCACCGGAAGTTTTTCAGGGCTGGTCCTGGGAAAGTCCAAAAGCCTTTAGCAACGAATCTTTGCAGCGGGTTTTAACCCTCCTCGGCAAAGACAGTCAATTGGGCTATGTTCTGCGCGCCAAGGGGATTGTGCCGGGAGAGGACCAGTGGCTTCATTTTGAATATGTGACCGGCGACTGGAAAATTACCGCAGCCTCCCCTCAACCCATCGGTCGGGCGGTGGTGATTGGTCAGAATTTAAAAACGGACCGATTAAATCATTTGTTTGAAAAGTGTGTAGAGATCGGTTGTTGATATGCCGCATTTTCTGATCCGGACAATCCATATTTAAATTAAAGAGAAGCGGCCTGTACTTTAAACAGCAAAGGGCTGCAAGGAACAGAGAAATTTTTTATTGCCAAACCCTATGGTTTATGCTAACATAACTTAAAATTAAATATTCAACAAAGATGTTGAGCGAGCAAAGGTGCTATATGCAGATATAGGACCTTTTTTTTGTTTTGTTTGTTTACCCATATTAAAAAAAATATAGCCCAAATAAAATTGCAGCTTGAACTGACCGAATCAATGGCTGGTTAAAGGAGATTGAGGTGAGTGGCAGATGTCTCAAGATACCGAACAAAATGTTTTTTATAAAATATTGGGATCAAAAATCCGCACCCTGAGGGATGAACGGCAGATGACCCTAAAGGACCTATCAAGCAAAGCTCAAATTTCCCCGGGGCTTTTGAGCCAGGTAGAGAGGGGGATGGTGCAGCCCTCCCTGGATACCCTTTGGAAAATAACTTCGGCTTTAAACATTACGCTTTTTTATCTTTTTGAACAGGTAGAAAGTAAAAGCGTTGCTGTGGTTCGCAAGGAGAAGCAAAAGAAGATAGAAATACCCCAGAGTAATGTGCTGTATCAACTATTGTCTCCGGATATAAACCGAAAAATTGAATTTCTCATGCTTAAATTGAAGCCGGGGAATCATCCGGGAGAACTGATCAGTCATCCCGGTGAGGAATGTGGTGTTGTTATCCAAGGGACCATCGGTATACGCATAGGAGGTGAACAATATATTTTAAATCAGGGTGACAGTATTTATTTTGACAGTAGTATTCCACACCGTTTTTATAATCCGGGCAGCGAAGAAGCCATCGGGGTTTGGGCGATGACGCCTCCAACTTTTTAAAAAGGAAGCTATCCTATTGAAGATGGGAGAAATGAGGAGGGAAATCATGAAGAGGTTATTCGTATTTGCAATGATGTTGGCTCTAATGATCAGCGGTTGTGGCGGAGGAGGGGAGGACAAAAAACAGACAGGTTCCCCATCCCCCTCCGATACACTGGTTGTGGGCATGTCCATGGACCTGGCAACCCTGGATCCTGCCGTATCCATGGACAATGCCTCCTGGAAAATCAGCTATCCCTGCTATGACAGGCTGGTAAAATATAAAACCGAAAACGGCAAAGGGAGCACCGAGGTGGAACCCATGGCGGCCCAATCCTGGGAGGTAACGCCCGACGGCAAAGTGTGGACCTTTAAACTGCGGGAGGATATAAAATTCCATGACGGTTCTCCTTTAAATGCTCAGGCTGTGAAATTTTCCTTTGACCGGGTTTTGCAAATGGCCAAAGGTCCTGCGGATTACTTTACCACCCTGGATAGTGTGGAGGCGGTGGACGAATATACCGTAAAATTTACCTTGAAAGAACCCTTCCCGCCTTTTCTTTATACACTGGCCACCAGCCCCGGCAGCATTGTTAACCCCAAGGTAATGGAACATGAGAAGGACGGGGATATGGCCTCCGGCTGGCTGGGAGAACACACCATGGGCAGCGGTGCCTACGAACTGGTTGAATGGAACCGGGAGCAGCATTTGAAACTGCGGGCGGTAGAGAATTACTGGGGGGGTCAGCCCCAGCTCAAAACAATTTTAGCCAAGATTGTCAAGGATCCTTCCGCTCAGCGCCTGCAGCTTGAAAATGGCGATCTGGACATTGCCGAAGGGATACCCGTTGATCAGTTGGAAAAATTAAAAAGCAATCAGGATATAAAAATTATTGAGAATCCCAGTCTGTTGGTCAATTATATCTACCTTAACAATCAGAAAAAGCCCCTGGATAACGTGAAAGTCCGTCAGGCCTTAAACTATGCCATAGACTACGACGGCATGATCCAGGGAGTGATGCTGGGCAATGCCACCCAGGTCAAGGGGCCCATTCCGGAGGGACTCTGGGGACATGACCCCAATGTAAAACAATATAAACTGGATTTGAATAAATCCAAGGAACTATTGGCTGAAGCAGGATATCCTCAGGGATTTACAATTAAATTGCTTTATGCCGATTATAAACCCTGGTGGGAGCAGGAAGCGCTGATTATTCAGGATAATCTCTCCAAAGTGGGCGTAAAAGTGGAGTTGGAGAAGCTTGCCTGGGCCACCCTGCGGGATAAAGTGGACCGAGCGGATTTCGATATCTGCCTGGGTGTCTGGAGCCCCGATTATGCGGATCCGCACATGTTTATGAATTACTGGTTTGATTCTGAAAACCACGGATTGGCAGGCAACCGGGCTTTCTATCAAAATTCCCAGGTTGACCAACTGCTAAGAGAGGCAGCCCGGATTAATGACCAGGAAAAACGTACGGAGTTATACCGTCAGGTCCAGAACATGGTGATGGAGGAAGCGCCCTATATCCTTCTTTTCCAAAACAATTCCCTGGTACCCATGCGTAAAAACATAGAAGGTTATGTTTATAATCCCATGCTGGAAAGTATGTATAACTTTGAAAATATGAAGAAGTAGACATTAAAATGGTTTGCGGGAACCGCCCTGGCGGGGCCCGCAAACCCTATGGAGTGCTGTGAAAATGTTTTTACTAAAATATTTAATCAAGAAAATTCCCCGTATGGTATTGGTCCTTCTGGGTGTGACCCTTTTTACTTTTATTATTTCTCATATGATACCGG
This sequence comes from Desulforamulus ruminis DSM 2154, assembly GCF_000215085.1. Taxonomy (NCBI): domain Bacteria; kingdom Bacillati; phylum Bacillota; class Clostridia; order Eubacteriales; family Peptococcaceae; genus Desulforamulus; species Desulforamulus ruminis. The sequence continues at coordinate 3,458,416 of NC_015589.1, read as the reverse complement.
GTGATCCCGCCAGGATGCTGGTAGGTCAGCGGGCCAGTGAGGAGACGCTGCTGAGAATGAGAGCGGAGATGGGGTTGGACCAGCCTGTTTACATCCAGTATGTGCAGTATATGAAAGCTTTGTTTCAGGGTGATCTGGGACTTTCCATCCGAACCCAGCAGCCGGTGTTGGAGGAATTAAAAACATTTTTTCCCGCTACCCTGGAATTAACACTGGTCAGTATGTTTTTGACACTGGTCATTGGCATTCCCCTGGGGGTTCTGGCCGCCCTTAAACGGGATAAAATCGCGGACCACCTCAGCCGAATCATTGCTCTGCTGGGGGTGTCCACACCCTTATTTTGGTCCGGGCTGATGGTGCTGTTGGTTTTTTATAAATATCTGAATTGGTTTCCGGCATCCGGAAGGATCGATGTTTTTCTTGCGCCGCCTCCGGAGGTTACCGGCATGTATTTGCTGGACAGCCTGCTGACCGGGGATAACAGACTGTTTTTTAACGCCCTGCATCACATGATCTTACCTGCCGCTTGCCTTGCTTATATTCAATTGGCCATTATCGCCAGGCAGGTTCGCTCCAGTATGCTGGAAGTGCTGGAACAGGATTATATCCGGACGGCGAAAGCCAACGGCCTGCCAAGATATAAAATTATTTTTCAATACGCCTTAAAAAATGCGCTGCTGCCCACCGTCACGGTGGCAGGGCTGATCTTTGGGGAACTGCTGGGTGGGGCCATTATAACAGAAACGGTTTTTGCTTGGCCGGGCATGGGGAAATATGTGGTGGATTCCGTCAGCTTTCTTGATTTCCCCGCCATTATGGGTTTCACACTGATCGTGGCCTTTTGTTATGTAATAATTAACCTGCTGGTGGACCTTCTTTATAAGATATTGGACCCTCAAATACGAGAGGTGAATTGATCAATGGTTTTAGACAGGCTGGATGGTTACTGGTACATTTTAAAAAGAAATCCCATGACTTTAGCGGGTTGCTTCATCGTTTTAATGATCCTGGCAATGGCTGCCTTGGCCCCGGTCATGGCCACCCATAGTCCGGTGGCCATTAATATGACGGAAAAACTTCAGCCACCCAGCATCCATCACTTTTTTGGCACCGATGAAATGGGACGGGATATTTACAGCCGGGTTCTTTATGGATGCAGGCTGTCACTGGGTGTTGGGACCTCTATTGTGTTGCTTGCCGCCACCCTGGGCATCCTCATCGGCAGCCTGGCGGGGTATGGAGGGGGAAGAAAAGATCAAGTGGTGATGGGGATAATGGACATCATCCTGTCTTTTCCTTCTTTGGTGCTGGCCATGGCCCTGGCGGCAGCTTTGGGACCCAGCCTTGTTAACGCCATGCTGGCGGTGGCCCTGGTTAAAATTCCTGTTTACGTGCGGCTGGCCCGGGGACAGGTTATTTCTTTAAAGGAAAAGCAGTATGTAAAGGCGGCGCGCTCCTTTGGCTCCACCCCGGGATGGATTATTACCAAACACATCATTCCCAACTGTATTGCACCGGTATTAATTCAGTTGACCCTGGGCATCGGAGAAGCGATCCTCATCGCCGCATCACTCAGTTTTATCGGCTTGGGGGCACAGCCCCCGGCGCCCGAATGGGGGGCCATGATCAGCACGGGACGTACTTATATTTTAGACCAATGGTGGTACGCCACATTTCCGGGACTGTTTATTTTCATTACCGTAATGGGTTTTAATCTGTTAGGGGACGGTGTACGGGATATCCTGGACCCCCGATCGAAAAAATAAGCCGGGAGAGAATAACATGACAACACTTCTTGCCATAAAGAATTTGACGGTGGATTTACCGGCCGGTGAAAGGATGGCCCGGATTTTGCGCGGGGTGTCCTTGGAGGTGAAAGCGGGAGAAATACTGGGCTTGGTGGGTGAATCCGGATCGGGCAAATCCATAACGGCTCTTTCCGTACTGCGGTTGCTTCCCGGTGGTAAAAAGACGGCCATGGAGGGAGACATCTTTTTTAAAGGGCAGAATCTTATTTGTAAAACCCCGCAGGAAATGCGCAGCATCCGGGGCAAACACATCTCCATGATTTTTCAGGAACCCATGACCAGCTTAAATCCCGCCTTTACCATTGGCAAACAAATCATGGATGTTCTGCTGGCCCACCAAAAAATAACGAAAAAAGAAGCCCGGGAAAAGGCTTTAAAGATGCTCAGCCGGGTGCAGATAACAGACCCGGAGAGAACCTTCTCCAGCTATCCTCACCAACTAAGCGGCGGGATGCGGCAAAGGGTCATGATTGCCGGTGCTTTATGCTGTGAGCCCAGTCTGTTAATTGCAGATGAGCCCACCACCGCCCTGGATGTAACCATTCAGGCCCAAATCCTGCGGTTAATGAAAGAGGCTGCCCTGGAAATGGGCACATCCGTTTTGCTGATAACCCATGATTTGGGAGTGGTGGCCCAAACCTGCTCCCGGGTTGCAGTGATGTATGCAGGAGAAATTGTAGAAATGGGAGAGGTCTCTCAAATCCTGCTGTCTCCCCGTCACCCTTACACCCGGGCCCTGCTGCCCACGGTGCCAAAGCTAACGGCCGGCGACCAACAGAAGCTGGAGTCCATCCCCGGTACGGTGCCGGATGCCTTTGCTCAGATTCAGGGGTGCCGGTTTCATCCCAGATGTGCCCTAAGCAAAGAGAAGTGCTTTAAACAAAAGCCCATACCAGTCAACCTTGGGTCTAACCGCCAGGTAACCTGCTGGCTGGAAGCACCATCGGAGGAATAGTCATGGAATATATTCTGGAACTTAAAAACCTAAAAAAGCATTTTTCAGTGGAAGAGAATTTATTAGGCCCCAAAAAGAAATCCATTATGGCGGTTAACGGGGTTGATCTTAAAGTGGCTAAAGGAGAAACCCTGGGGTTAGTAGGGGAATCGGGATGCGGCAAAAGTACCCTGGCCAATTTAATCATTCGGCTGGAGGAGCCCACGGAAGGAAGTATCCTGCTGGCCGGGACGGATATTACCCGGATGTCTGAAAAGCAACTGAAGCCTTTGCGTTCGCGCATGCAGATGATTTTCCAGGATCCCTACTCTTCGTTGGATCCCAGGATGAAGGTTGGACAGATTGTTGCCGAGCCAATGGCTGTATTGGGCCGGTGGACCAAGGCTGAGATGCGGGAACGGGTAGTGTCCCTTTTGGCCAAGGTGGGACTGGGGGAACAACACCTGGATCGCCATCCCCATGAATTCAGCGGAGGCCAAAGACAACGCATTTCCCTGGCCCGGGCCCTTACCACAGACCCTGAATTATTAATTCTGGACGAACCGACCTCCGCCTTGGATGTTTCAGTCCAGGCCCAGGTGTTGAATCTGTTGCTGGAATTGCAGTCTGAATTAAAATTAACCTATCTTTTTATTTCCCATAATTTATCGGTGATCAACTATTTGTGTCACCGGGTGGCGGTGATGTATTTGGGGAAAATCGTTGAAGAAGGCCCCACCAAAGAGGTGCTGCATAACCCCCTTCACCCTTATACCCGGGCTTTGCTTGAGGCCGTACCTAAAATAGGGGGGCCGGACCTTTGGGACAGCCCTTCCTGCGGAGAACCGCCAAACCCGGACCATTCATTGGCAGGGTGCCGTTATCACCCCCGGTGCTGCCAAGCCAAAGAACATTGTGCGGAGATTACACCTTCCCTGGTTGAATGGAACCGGAATCACTTTGTTGCATGTATGGAGGCAAACCGTTAAATGAAAATGGATAAAATCAGGAAAAACCTTATGGACGCTCTGACCGCAGGCCGGAGCCAGGTAACAGGGGTCCTTGTGGCTTACCAAATGAACCGCCATATTGCCGAGCGAATTGCAGGAATTTTGCCCTATCCCGTAAAGGTTATGGATTCCACCAAAGAGATCCCCCCGTTGGATACGGCACAGCTAAAGATTAGTCATGTTATTGAGCTCTATCATCCTGCCCGGGAGGGTTACCACCGGTGCAAAGAGTTACGGAAGTCCTTTTGGGACAGCGGATATCAAACCCTTTCACTTTATGACTGGCAGGAGGAATATCTGGATAATCAATTTTGGGGAGACCTGGATTATCCTGCATTGGCAGCAATCATTTCCGGACTCATGGCAAGAATTCACCAGGCCAAACGATTTAAAATCACCTCTCCCCAAGGAACCGATATAAGCTTCTCGACAGAGGGCAGGCGTTGGTTAGAGGCCAATGGGATCTCCAGAAATGGCAATATATCTCAGATGCCCGATGGAGAGGTCTATACCTGTCCGGTTGAGGAGACCTTCAACGGAGTTATTGTGGTGGACGGCACCGTTACCCGTTCCTGGGTGCCGACCAAACCGGTTAGGCTGGAGTTTTCCAAGGGGCAATTGGTCCACTGCTCCAAAGAGTTTGAGAAATATATTAAGAACTTTCCGGAAGAAATCAAAACCATTGGCGAGTTTGCCATTGGTCTAAATCCGGATGTCCACCGGGTGGTAGGAAACATATCCGTAGATGAAAAGGCTGCAGGAACCGTTCATTTTGCCCTGGGTGACAGCTATGGGCTGGGAAAAAACAAGTGTGACTGTCATCTGGATTTTGTTGTAAGAAATCCGGTGCTGCAGATGGAACCTAAAATTGAAATACCTTTTATGAAGGTATATGACTTTTAGGTTTGCTTATCAAAATTTAATCTTCTTCTAAAAAGAGGTATGGTTTTTTTATCTGATTCACCAAACTGTTCCACTGGTCCTTATTAATTTCCCCCCGCTGCAGCATCCCATCCATTTCTCCTAAACGAAAACGATAAAGTGCCAGTTCTAAGTGATAGTGCAGGGACTCCAGGGCCTGCATGGTCACATCCTGTACACCATGGGGGTGCTGCAAGGGGCTGATTTGATATAAACGGCTTTTATCATCAATTTCTTTCATTACATCTTTTTTAAAACGCTGAATCATTTTAAGAAGCTTGCTGTCATCCATTTTTACACCTCCTTAAGCTTGATAAAATATACGGAGCAGAAGAAAAATATAGAACAATTAGATCCAAGGGATCATTGCTTAATCAATGATCTCTTGCAGTGACAAAGGATGCCGGCCAAGGAATTTTTTATGGAAATCAACAGGGAAAGGATAGGGAAATACTCTTGCTGCAAAGGACATTGAAAATATGAAGCACGTCTTAAAGGGCTTAAAGCCCTTTTCTTTTTGGCCAAGAATTTTTTTGTTTTTCTATCACTAAATATAGAGAAAGGAACTATATATGAGTTAAGTAGGTTTAAATTGGGGTGTTGCTATGGAATGGGCACTGGGAATTACCCGGGGAGAAGATTTACACAGAATATCCAATCCCCGGGAAGAAACAGGAAGTACTGATTTAGGTGGGATTAAAGGGGCCTTTGAGTCCTTCGGCGCTGCCAGACTGAATCGGTTATATTTTGGTCAGGAATTTTGTGAAAGGGCCATACCCACTCCCGGAGAGCTTCGGGAAGCGATGCAGCGGGCCAGGGAGCACAAGCTGGATTTTACGCTGGTTACTCCCTATATCACCGAGAAGGGTTTAAGCAAGCTGGAAATTCTATTTAAGGAATTGGCCGCAGTGCATCCGGCCGGTGAAGTCGTTGTTAATGACTGGGGAGTATTATACCTGCTAAACAAAAGGTTTCCCACACTAACGCCGATTTTAGGGAGGCTGATGAATAAAATTCTTCGGGACCCCCGGATAAACCGTTTTATAAAAGAAGAAAATTCCAACCAAATGCAACCCTTTCGCAACAGCAGCCTGTCAGGGCCCTACATGCAAAAATTATTAAAAGGTTTAAATGTCACCCGGATTGAGCTGGACCATACTTTTCAGGGATTTCCCCCTGATTTAGAACGCTGGGGATATCAGTTAAGCTTGTATATACCCTATGGCTGTATTACTTCGGGCCGGGCTTGTCTTTTTGGCTCCTGGGGCTTGGCCGCTCAGCAAAAATTTAATGCCACCGGTAAAAGCTGCAGCGGGCAATGCCGGTTTCACCGGCTGATGATGCATGACCGCAGCGGACAGGTTGCCGGCAACCATAAAGAATGGCGGATATTCCAAAAAGGAAATACCGTTTTTTATGAACAAATGGGGGATTTTCTAACCCGAGGGATAATCCAGGCGAAGGAGTTAGGGTTCAGTAGAATCGTCTATCAGCCCGAGCCGATATAAGGAGAGGTACTGCAATGAAAATTTTAGCACCGGTTACCTCGGCTAGAGAAGCTTCGGCCCTGATTGCAGCAGGAGCGGGAGAACTTTACTGTGGTATGAATCCTAAACAGTGGATAAAAAACTTTGGCCAGGATAGCTGGATAAACCGACGGGATCCCGGGAACGCCAATATACCCAATATACAGGAGTTGAAAAGAACGGTTGACATAGCACACCGGCAGGATGTCCCTGTATTTTTGGCTTTAAATCAATGCCAATATCCTCCGGAGCAATACCCGCTGCTTCAATCCATTATCCAAGAGGCTCAAAAATGTGGCATTGACGCCTTTATTATAGGGGACCCCGGTTTAATGCTGTTTATGGTGGAAAATTTCCCCGGGACAGCCATTCATGTCAGCAGCCTAGCAGCGGTTTTAAATAGTTCGGCGGTCCATTTCTTTAAGGAGATAGGGGCTTCCAGGATCATTTTTCCCCGCTATATAGACCTGGATGAACTCAAGATCATTCAGGATAAGGCAGGGCGGGAGCTGGAATATGAAGTTTTTATCTTAAATGACGGCTGCAGTTTTGAGGAAGGCTTTTGCCACGTGAACCATGCCTTCGGCGGTGCAATCTGCCACAGGCCTTGGTCCTACAGGCTTGTGAGCACCTCCGGGGGAGACCGGTGGTCTGTAAAAGAATCTTTTACAAAGCATTTAAAGGATTATCAAAAATGGCTGTGGTTTGTAAGAAATTGTCACGGAGGACCGGGTCCCAAGGGACATCCCGTGGGCATGTGTGGTTTGTGTGCTCTCCCGGAATTGCACTCTCTGGGGGTGCAATCTTTAAAAATTGTGGGCAGGGAGGCACCCGGGGGGAAAAAGATTGCCAGTGTAAAATTGGTGAAAAGAGTGATGGATGCGGTTGTATCCGGGATAGAGGCTGATAAAGTGAAGGAGCTTGCTAAAAGAATTCGGGGAACCCCTGCCTTGTGTACCGGTTATATGTGTTATTATCGTTAGACTGCTATCACACCGTCAAAAGATGCAGTGATGTAGGATTTTGTTTATGGAATTGCATACAAAATGTAAGGTTTAACTGGTAAAATGGTTTTACCTTAAGGATGATGGCAAGGGAGTGTGCAAGCATGAACAAAAAGGAACAATTGTATGTTTCTCTGATGGTAATCCCACCTCCGGAAGATTGTGAAGCTAAATTTCTCATTGATCAAGGATACTTAACCAAGCAGGGGGAATATACTCCAAAGGCATTGGAGTTTATGACCGAGTATATAGAGCATAAAAAGGAACCTCTGTACCGGGCGATTATCGAAGCCGGGGAAGGAGCAAGACGGAGCGAGATTATGGAGAGGGCGGGCATTCGTCAGATGGGTGTGTTTGCGGACACGGCCAACAAATTGGTGGAAGAGGGCCGATTAAGAAAGGAAAAGGGGAAGTACTACCCCGTGAAATAAAGTTGCAGAGCGGGCTGATGCCAAAAGAACCCGGAAAAGGTTTCTTTTGCACAGCCCTCTATTTATTAAAAAATTAAGAGAATAGAACGCGTGTTTTATTTCTTATTAGGGTTGTTCATTTTGTTATCTGCAACACGGCCATTTTTATGAATGGCCAGGATATAAGAGCATCTTCACTTATCATAAAAGGACCAGTTTACAAACTTGACATTTTATTTTTTTTAAAATATAGTTGTCATAGCAATTAGTTTGGTTTTTGAGCTAATCAAATGATGAAAGAAGGGCGGAGTTCGCGTGGATCATGAAGCCTCTCTAAAAAAGTACACCCTGCTGGTGGCCACTACGGCCTCCTTTTTAACTCCCTTTATGGGCAGTGCCATTAACCTGGCCGTTCCTGCCATAGGAAAAGAATTTAACAGTAGTGCGCTGCTGTTAAGTTGGGTGGTAACCAGTTTTCTCCTGGCCTCCGCCGCTTTTTTGGTCCCCTTTGGGCGATTGGCGGATATTGTGGGGAGGAAAAAGGTTTTTATCACCGGAATCACCATCTTCTCCCTGGCCTCCATTTTTTGCGGAATGGCAGGTTCCGTTGAGGCGTTAATTGCTTTCCGGGTGTTGCAGGGAGTTGGCAGCGCCATGATTTTTGGTACGGGCATGGCCATTTTAACCTCTGTATTTCCACCCCAGGAGAGAGGGAAGGTGTTGGGCATCAATGGAGCCACGGTGTATGTGGGGCTGTCTCTTGGACCGGTCCTGGGGGGGTTCATGAACCATCAATTTGGTTGGCACTCCATTTTCTACCTGAACGCTGTGCTGGGTATTTTGGCAGCCCTTTTAGCCTTTTATAAATTAACAGGAGAATGGGCCGGCGCCAGTGGTGAAAAATATGATTGGGTTGGCGCCCTTCTTTATATACTGGGTCTGGTAACTTTTATGTACGGTGTGTCGGCCACTGCCACCTCTGCCCTAGCCAAATATTTACTGGCTGTTGGTTTTATGCTGTTAATTCTTTTTATCCGTTATGAAATGAAGGTGACTTATCCTGTTTTAAACCTTAAGCTGTTCAGTAGAAACATTACCTTTGCCTTTTCCAACCTGGCAGCTTTGATTAATTACAGCGCAACCTTTGCTTTAGGTTTTCTCCTGTCGGTCTATCTGCAAGTGGTCATGGGATACGACTCTCAGCAGGCGGGACTGATTTTGCTGGCCCAACCGGTGCTTATGGCTTTGTTATCGCCTTTTGCCGGAAGGTTGTCCGACCGGGTGGAGCCGAGAATTGTGTCTTCCTGGGGAATGGCACTCACAACGCTGGGGCTGGGGGTTTTCAGCTTTTTAAGCGGAGGGACTCCTCTCTGGCTGATTATTATCAATCTTGCCCTATTGGGGACCGGTTTTGCATTATTTTCCTCACCCAACAGCAATGCGGTAATGGGTTCTGTGGAAAAAAAATATTACGGCATCGCTTCCTCCACCCTGGGGACCATGAGGTTGACCGGCCAGGCCATCAGTATGGCCATTGTTACATTAATCATTAATTTGTTTGTTGGAAATGTGGAATTAAATACAGCGGATGCCGCTTTATTGCTCAAGGGAACCAGGACAGCCTTTATGGTCTTTGCAATCGTTTGTCTTGGCGGCGTTTTTGCCTCTTTGGCCCGGGGCAATGTTAAAGCGTCCCTGGGCATGGGTCCCGAAGATAAGCAGGCGGACAGACAATAATAGAAACCAGGGCTGTTGTAAAAAGAACCATAGCCTTTATTTCCAAAAAAATAAAAATAGAACAAGGATTGAACGGATAATACGGAATACGAGGATTTTATTAAAAGTTATAAAATCCGCGGGAATCCGTGGAAATCCGCAAAATCCGCGTTCTATTTTTTTATTAGCCGCTATTATTTTCTTTATTGTTTTTCCGAATATTTAAGGGAGAACATGGCCAGGGCGGCCTGTAAACGAGAGCTAATATTAATAAATTCAAAACCGGCAAAGGGAATGTTGGCATAGTTTTTCTGCCAGGCTTGTTTTACTTCCACTTCAAAGGGAATGTTGTCAATGGATACCTGTACCATAATTTTATCATTGGCCTGGATTACTTTTTCCAGCTCGGGTACAAGGTAAACCATAATACCTCCTGCGGAAAAATTGACCATGGCGGTTTGCGCCTTAAAGTCTCCGGAACGAAACAATACGTTGGCGGAATGGTGAGCCCGTATAAATCTTCTCTCTTGAGACTCAGTAAGTTCCTCTGGGATTTTCAGGCCGTAAAACTTTTTTGGATCATTACCTAAATGGGCTACGGTGGTATCGGCGCTGTAAAAACCATCGGGTAAGGAGATGCCCAATTTGACTTCTTGGTTTTCCTGCAGCACCAGTACCTGATTGCCATCCCTAGGAAGATTTACCCAAAAGATGGATTCTTCCACTTCGGTGATGGTTGCATCCGTAGCCGGTTGGAGGTCCGTGCGGAGCCAAACCGTTCGTTTAACGGTGATAATTCCCTTTCCCTCAACTTTGCTCATGTTTGTCATCCTTTCATATTCTCCAATAAGAAAGTCCATTTTTCTAAATTTTATGAAATAAAGCATATAAAATAAAGAAGATTTTGTTAAAAAGTAAAAAACCTTCATTATTATAGATACAAGTATGCTGTAAGACTTTTATTCTTTCAGCTTTATCTTTCATTCATCAAAGATAAGCGCCTTAATTTATTTTTTGGAAATTTGGGACTTTAATAAATCCGCCAGCTTGTCCGTAAGGACATCCTTTTCCACCTGCTGTTTGATATAGTCAATGGATTTCCTTGTTTGGTTTCTTTTATCTTGCTGGTTCAAAAGTTCCTCGATCCTTTTTTTGGCATCTTCTATTTTAGAACTGGACATGCTGAATGACCCTCCCGAATATCATTTATTTTCCATTATACTTCAGGAAGACCATAGGGTACTAATAGTAGCATAAAAAAAATCCCGCAGGTCTGCGGGAAGGGAAAAAGCGGTTGTCTTTATAATACAGTAATTGCAGATATTATGAATGCTCTGAAGGTCCTGAACTAAATAGGATAATAGTCCTGAAAAAAACAAGAGGATTGAGCAGGAATTTTTCCGACTCGTGTCAAAAATAATCAAATCAATAGATCAATTTATAACCAGGAGGGTAGCCATGAAAAACGGAACAATACTGATTGCCGATGATGACCATCGAATCGTTAAAATCGTAACCCACTCCTTGGAACAGGAAGGATATAAGGTGATGGCTGCCCAGGATGGGGAAGAAGCGGTCAAACTGGCCACCTCGATGAACCCCGATCTGGTGATTATGGATATCATGATGCCCAAGCTGGATGGTCTGGAAGCCTCACAGAAAATCAAAATGCTGGTTGATGTTCCCATCATTATTTTGTCGGCGAAGGATGATGTGGTGGACAAAATTGTGGGCTTTAAGATGGGTGTTGATGATTACCAAACCAAGCCTTTCAGTCCTGCGGAATTAGCCCTTAGAGTGAAGGCGGTTTTAAGGCGCAGCAAAGGGGCTTCGGAACAAAAGAAAAATAAAGAAGTACTTGAATACCCCCAGGTCTATATTGAGTATTCCACCCGTCAGATCAAAATATGGGGGCAGGAAGTGGCTCTTACAGCTAAGGAATTTGATATGCTCTGGCTAATGGCATCCCACCCCAACCAGATTTTTTCCAGACTCCAGTTGCTGGAACAGATTTGGGAGAGCCGTTATGAGGGAGACGAAGACACCGTAACCGTTCATATTCGCAGACTGCGCAGAAAAATTGAGCGGGACCCGGCCAAACCGGACCTCATTAAAACCGTGTGGGGAGTGGGTTATAAATTTGAACCCCCCAAAGACAACTAAGGAACCCGGTTTTCCTGTCGGATAGGGAAGCCTATGACTTTTACCATAAAGGTATAAAAAAACAGACTTCATTGCCGTTATGAAGTCTGTTTTTTTATCAGTTTAAATCTTCTTCCTCTTCCTCATCTGTAGGCATCTGCTGTGAATTGCTGTTAATTCCTTCACGGATTTTGGTGCTGACCAGGCTCATAACACCCTGGAATTTTTCGTGAGCCTCAAAGGAAGCCTTTACTAAAGGATTGGCCAAGGCCTTTGCTTCAGTCTCCTGCATTCTCTTCTTATCTTCTTCTGTTAATTGCAGACCTGCCAGTTTCTTTTTCTGGATTTCCATTTGCAAAGCCTGTAAGCCTTCAACCAAGGCGCGGGCTTCCTCGCCATGGAGTAAATTGGCTTCCGCTTCCTTCATCTTTTGAAATTCCTCGGTTTCGGACAATATTTTGCCAAGTTCCACACACAAGTCCAAAGCTGCATCTATTTTAGCCATTATTTTCACCTCCCCAACATATTTTCTCCAGAATAAAGCAAAATCCTCCTCTTAAATTGCCCTGATCCATGGAAAAGGGAATGTGGCAAAATAACTTTTTAGCAGCACGCCAAAGAGCAGGCAGATAACATACAAACAATGGAACGCGGATTTAACGGATAATACGGATTTGCGCGGATTTAGAATAAATTAAAAATCCGCGCAAATCCGTGGAAATCCGTATAATCCGTGTTCTATTATTTTTAGAAAAAGGAATTGCGCAAAAGAGCCATGTTGTGATCATTAAAATTGGAAAGCACAGGCCTTTTCCACAAAGGGCTTGAGAAGTTCTTTGGTGCCGCAATCGCTAAATTCCTTCATGACTTTTAGCTTTCTGGCCCGAGCTCCGGAGCCTAAGACCGTATTCATTAAGTGAACCGGGTAGGGGAGCAAGGTTCCTTCTTTGTCCACCAGATCCTGAGGAAAGAAGGTACAGTCCAGTTTGCCGATTTGGGCTGCCAGGCCTGCCAAGGTGGTTTTTTCCAGATATTTGTCCTTTCCGAAAGATACTTTATCGCACCAGGACAGTTCGGAATTTATCAATTCGTCAGGAATTTTGATCTGGTATTCATCCCAGAACTTCCGAGCCATCCCTTGCAGTCCCCGGTCCCCGGTCTCAAAGTCCTTTTTAGAAAGCAGACCATAGGAACGACAGGTAAAAGGCCGGACTTCATAGATAGAACAGCTCTTGTTCTCATTTAAAAAGGGACACTTTTGACCGGTATCCACCAGTTCCAGATAAAAATACTCCGTGGCTTTTCCCAGTATTTCCTGCCAGTGATCTTTTCTCTGATCCCGTAAAAATTTATACATATTAAGGTATTCAATAAAAAAAGCAGGAGGACTGCCCCAGTTGCAACAAGTAGCGCATCCGGAACAGGTGGTCTCAGGCAACTGATCATATACTTTTTGAAGGGTCATAAAGAAGTTGTTTTGCTCGGCTTTTCCCAAGGCATTGTAAAGTTCCACCGGCTGCAACATCGTAAAGTTCATCTCCTTATTATTTTTCAGATATTACTAAGTTCATATTATAACAAAGATAGAGTTCCATGGCGATGGGTGAAGGTGGAAAAGCACAGGCATATTCTCATTAGAACAACGTATAAATAAAGGGTAGATAAAAGTGATGGTAAAAAGCGAAAATTTTCGGAAATAATAAAGGATTTCATATAATCTTCACGAATAAGACTTACTAATAGTACCTAATTTTGTCGTATTGACGACAGAAGAGGTGCTGTGTTATCTTATCCGAGGAGCCCCGAAAACATCTTTCTTCACTTTTCTGCAAAGAGGTTAAAGGTCTGTACTCACCGATAAAACTACTTGTCAAGTAAAAATAGTGGTGATATAGTTAACTTACATCGCACTTTTTCTTTTAATTATTCTTTTTTGAGACAAGTTTACCAAGCATTTCACATATTTTAAAGGTTCTGATATCTTTGGCGAGGAGGTGTCGGAAGCAATTTTGCGTTAGTTCGTGTGCGTATATTCACAAGGCTGGCGCCAAACCAATCAGTTGTCGCCCGGTGCAATGCAATATTTTGTATGTTAACGGCAACGATACGACTTATGTGATATTGCATGGAAGAATGCCCGAAGGGAAGTGAGGGAAGTCAATGTCTGAAGCTGCAGAAAAAGAGAAAACCACTGTAACGTACGATTCGGAATTTACCAAAAAGGTTTATGGCATGGAAAATGGGAAATGGGTCAAAATGTGTATGCAGTGCGGGATATGTCCTACCACCTGTGCACTTAAAGAAAAGATGGACCTGTCTCCCAGGCGGGTTATTCAACTGATCCGGGCCGGCCGTAAAGATGAAGTACTTAAAGCCAATACCATGTGGTTATGCACCTCCTGTTATACCTGTGCCTGTCGTTGCCCCCGGGGTGTGCCGATGATGGATGTTATGCACGATCTCCGTCATCTGGCGGTGGAAAACGGTATTACTCATAATTCCCAGGCCATGGCGGAAGTTTACGCCAAGGATGTGGCCAAGCGGGGCCGTATCTGGGAAGGCGGGGTTACTCTAAATTACGGTTTGAAAATTGGTTTAGGGAATGCCATTAAAATGGCCCTGGATATGCAGGATGTTGGTAAGGGCATGATGCTGCACCGCCGTTTGCCGCTGCTGCCTCCTAAGGGTGTTAAAAATCCCGGCAAATTACGCGATGTCTTAAACCGGGCCGCAGAAATCGCCAAGGAGGGTGGTCACTGAGATGAAGTACTCAATTTATCCCGGTTGCTCCAGTGAAGGAACCGCCATTAGTTACCATCATTCAACCCTTGAAGTGGCCAAGGTACTGGGGCTTGAACTGAGGGAAATCGAAGATTGGAACTGCTGCGGTTCTACGGTTTCTTCCAGTGTCATCGGTCAGTTTGCGGCGGATGTGCTGTCCGCTAGAAATCTTGCCTTGGCGGAGAAAATGGGAACAGAAGATGTGGTTGCTACCTGTAGTTCCTGTTATACCAACCTGGGTTGCGTAAATAAAAAATTCGCCAACGAGAAATTTAAAAATGCCGCCAACGATGCTTTAAGCAAAGATGACCTCAGCTATGACGGAAAACTAAAAGTCCGTAATATTCTTGATGTAATGGTTACGGATATTGGATTGGAACAAATTGCCTCCAAAGTGACCAAGCCTTTAACAGGACTTAAGGTTGCAGGATATGTAGGCTGCCAAACGGTACGGGCCCTGAGGGAGTTTGATAACTGGGAACAACCGACATTTTTAGATAATATTGTTTCCGCCCTGGGAGCAGAACCCGTAAACTTCCCTTATAAACTAAAGTGCTGTACCGGCATCATGAATGCCACGGCTCCGGATATCACCGCTTCAGCCGTATACCCCATCTTAAAAAGCGCCCAGGAGGCCGGAGCGGATATTATCGTCACCCCCTGTCCCCTGTGTCAAATGAACCTCGATGCCTACCAAGTGAAAGTGAATAAAAATTTTAGCACCAAATATAACCTTCCGGTATTATTCTTTACTCAACTAATGGCCATTGCCTACGGTTTGGACCGCAAGCAGGCGGCGTTGGATTACTGCATTGTTTCGCCAAATAACGCATTAAAGCAATGGGTGTAATGCGACAAAAAAGAGTTGGCCAGGAGCAAATACTTTTTTGCACAAATTATTAATAAAATTGCATTTCCCAGCAGGAAAATGGGAAGTTGAAGAGAATATATCTATTAAGATTAAAGAATACAAAATACTTGCCAGTAGCCGACAAAAACAGACAAAATGCGTGAGGCCAAAGGATACGCGGGTTGGCAAGGGTATGAGTTTGGTTGTTAATTTTTGGCAAGGCATGTGATTTATGTGACATTTGCTAATCATTAAGCCTGGATTGAACTCGTGACATCTTGTACAATCCATAATAAGTATCCATCCTGTTGAACGAGGCCGATACTGGCCGGTTTACCTCAATAAGTGTTTGTATTCACAAAATTAGGACATAAGGTCCGAATTTTAAAAAGAACAAGGAGGCGTGTATTATGGCATTAGTTCAACCCCATGGTGGAAAACTAACCCCGGTGCTGGCTCCCAAAGAGCAGCGCGCAGAACTAAAGGCAAAAGCCGAAACCCTGCCGGTAATCCGTATGAGCTCTCGTGAGTCCTCTGACTGCTTAATGATTGGTATGGGTGCATTTTCCCCGCTGACCGGTTTTATGACCCAGGCGGACTATGAAGGCGTTGTTAACAACAACCACCTGGCCAACGGTTTAGCATGGCCCCTGCCTGTAACCCTGGCAGTTACAAAGGAACAGGCCGAAAGCATTAAGGCTGGCGACGAACTGGCTCTGGTTGACGATGAAAGTGGTATCTATGTTGGTATCATTACCGTTGCCGACAAGTATGGTTATGATAAAGTAAAAGAATGTAAAGCCGCATTCTTTACCGATGATGCCGATCATCCCGGCGTACAAAAAGTAATGTCTCAGGGCGATGTATATCTGGGCGGCAGCATTGTAACCTTCTCTGAAATGGGTTATGCCACCAAATATGCCGGCTACTATGCTCACCCGGCTGAGACCCGCGCTCTGTTTGAGTCCAAAGGCTGGAATACCGTCTGTGCTTTCCAAACCCGGAACCCCCTGCACCGCTCCCACGAGTTCCTGTGCAAGATCGGTAACGAGGTTTGTGACGGTTTGTTCCTCCATCCCATCGTTGGTAAATTAAAGGCCGGGGACATTCCTGCCGAAGTTCGTTTTGAAGCTTACAAAGCTCACCTGGAAAACTACTTCAACCCCGCAACGGTTGAAATGCGTGTGTATCCCATGGAAATGCGCTATGCCGGTCCCAAAGAAGCCATCCTGCACGCGATCTTCCGTCAAAACTTTGGCTGCAGCCACATTCTTGTAGGTCGTGACCACGCTGGTGTTGGCAGCTACTACACTGCTTACCAGGCCCAAGAAATCTTTGATCAGTTTGCACCTGGGGAAATCCTGTGCCAGCCGATTAAAGTAACTGCCGCTTACTACTGCAAGAAGTGCATGGGCATGGCTACCGAGAAAACTTGCCCCCACGGTAAAGAAGACCGTATTGCCATCAGCGGCACCAAAGTTCGTGAAATGTTTTCCAAAGGCGAACTTCCTCCCTTGGAGTTTGGCCGTAAGGAAGTTCTGGAGATCCTCACCAAGTACTACCAAAGTTTGGAGAAGTAATTTAAACTCGAGATTTCCCCGGTTGCTGGAATGGAAGGGTGCCATCTCCATGGTCTCCTAATATTCTACATTGTTCTACAAAATGATTTTGTAAGATGATTGACAAAAAAGTCTTTGTTCTTAAAAAAATACAATTTTTATGTTCGGTATACAGTGTGGACCGCTACGGTCTACGCTGCATCCGAAATGACCCCTTGCTGCTGGTGGTGAAAAACCCAGTTTAGAGGAGGTGGTTGGGGACGCTAAGTCCCGGAAGAATAAAGATATTTTAAAATTCAGTCAATAAAACCTATTCGGAGTTTTCCGGAATAATCATGAGAAGATCCTGCCGGCGGAAGGGAATTCGAGTTCTGTTACTATATAACTGATTGATATTGATTAAGTATTAAAGACAGTTGTCTTTAAAAATTAGGAACAGGGAGGTAAAAAAATGCCTAGTTTTGTAATTGCTGAAAAGTGCGATGGTTGCAAGGGTCAGGACAAAACCGCTTGCATGTACATCTGCCCCAACGACCTGATGGTTCTGGACAGAGAAAAAATGAAAGCCACTAACCGTGACGTATCCCAGTGCTGGGAATGCTACTGCTGTGTTAAGATCTGCCCCCAACAGGCCATTGACGTTCGTGGTTATGCTGACTTCGTTCCTATGGGCGCCAGTTGTGTGCCCCTGAGAAGTTCTGACAGCATCATGTGGACCGTTAAGTTCCGTAATGGCATGCTGAAGCGTTTCAAATTCCCCATCCGTACCACCGATGAAGGTACTGCTGAACCCGCTGGCGGCTACACCGTAGATCAGGACGACCTGAACAACCAGCTTCTGTTCACCGAGCCCTATTCTGTAGGTACTGCTGAACTGCCTGGCTTAAAAAAGTAAATTTAAATAACTAACTATCGGAGGAGGTTAATATATAATGCCGAACTTTGAAACTGTAGTCGTTAGTACCGACATTCTGATCCTTGGTGGCGGTATGGCAGCTTGCGGCGCAGCCGTTGAAGCAGCTTACTGGGCCAAGAAACAAGGTTTAAAGGTTACCCTGGTAGATAAGGCTGCTATGGACCGTTCCGGTGCAGTTGCCATGGGTCTTTCCGCTATCAACCAATATTTAGGTATTGCCAAAGGTGACAACACCGTTGAAGATTATGTAAAATATGTTAAAAACGACTTAATGGGTATTGCCCGTGACGACCAAGTCGCTGACATCGCCCGTCACGTTGACTCTTCCGTACACCTGTTTGAAAAGTGGGGTCTCCCTATCTGGACCAACGACGAAGGCAACTACGTTCGTGGTGGCCGCTGGCAGATCATGTTAAACGGTGAATCCTACAAGGTAATCGTTGCTGAAGCTGCTAAGAACGCTCTGGGCACCGACAACATCTATGAGCGCGTATACATCTGCGAACCCATCATGGATGGCGACAGAATCGCCGGCGCAGTTGGTTTCAGCACCCGTGAAGAAAAAGTCTATGTATTTAAGGCTAAAGCCGTTTTGGCTGCTATGGGCGGCGCCGTAGGCGTATTCAAGCCCCGTTCCACCGGTGAAGGTCTAGGCCGTTCCTGGTATCCTCCTTTTAGCTCCGGTTCTTCCGCATACTTCACCATGGCTGCCGGCGCTGAAATGACCTGCCAAGAAGTTCGTTTCATCCCCGTACGCTTTAAAGATGCTTACGGCCCTGTAGGCGCTTGGTTCCTGCTCTTCAAATCCCGCGCTACCAACGGTTTTGGCGAAGAGTATATGGTAACCCGTCGTGAAGAACTGGCTAACTGGGGTCCCTATGGCTCCGTTAAACCGATCCCGGCTAACCTGCGTAACTACCTGGGCATGCTGGATGTAAGCGATGGCAAAGGCCCCCTGTACATGCAGACTGCTGAAGCCATTGCTAACTTAGCGAAGAAATACGAAGACGATCCCAAAGCCTTCAAGAAGAAAATGAAAGAACTGGAAAGCGAAGCTTGGGAAGATTTCCTTGATATGACTGTATCACAGGCTATCCTGTGGGCAGCTTGCAACATCGCTCCCGAAGAGAAATTCTCCGAGATCGCTGCTGCTGAACCTTACTTCATTGGTTCTCACTCCGGTGCTTCCGGTGCTTGGGTTTCCGGTCCTGCTGACCTGGCTCCTGCTGAATACCAGTGGGGTTACACCAACATGACAACTATTAAAGGCCTGTTTGCCGCCGGTGATGCTTCTGGCGCTTCCAGCCACAAGTTCTCCTCCGGTTCCCACGCTGAAGGCCGTATTGCTGGTAAATCCATGGTTCGTTTCGTTGTAGAAAACAACCAGGAACCCAACATTGACGATGCTAAAGTAGAAGAACTGAAAGCTAAAGTTCTGAAGCCCATGGCTGTTTGGGAAGAATTCAGTGGCTTTACCACCGATCCCGACGTAAACCCCAACTACATCCTGCCCAAGATGTACATGTTCCGTCTTCAGAAGATGATGGACGAGTATGCTGGCGGTGTTGTTGCTAACTTTACCACTTCCAAGGCCCTGTTGGATAAAGGTCTTGAGTATCTGTTAATGTTGAAAGAAGACAGCGAAAAGCTGGCTGCCCGTAACCTGCACGAATTAATGAGAGCCTGGGAAAACATCCACAGAACACTGCAGGCCGAATCCCACATTCGCACTGTCCTGTTCCGTGAAGAAACCCGGTTCCCCGGCTACTACTTCCGTGCTGATATGCCCGCTATCAATCCTGAGTGGGAAGTATTCTGCAACTGCAAGTACGATGCTGCTAGCGGCGAATGGGAAATGATTAAACGCCCCATTATCCGTCTGGTTGACTAATTAAGATTGATCCTTGGATAAATTAAATAGTTAAAAGGCCCGTGGCCAACTACGGCCACGGGTCCTCTTTAATGAATGTAACGGCCTAGGTGCGACGCGCCTTTGGGGCCCATGAGTCCAGGTGGCCGACAGGCTCCTGGCTTTTCATTTCTTCTGGCAGGGTATGTAAAGTTTTCAAAAGAGTGGTTATTCACCTATCCATTGGCCATGAGCCAACCGACAATTGGACTAGGGAGTGAGAAAATGGCAAATAAAAGCATATTAGTGGTTGGCGGCGGTATTAGTGGTATTACTGCTGCTGTTGAAGCCGCTGAAGTGGGCTATGAAGTGTTCTTAGTAGAAAAGAACGCTTACCTGGGTGGCAAGGTATCTCAAATTAATGAGTACTTCCCCAAACTTTGCCCGCCGAACTGCGGTTTGGAAATTAATTTTCAAAGAATTAAAAAGAATCCTAGGATCAGAGTGATCACCCTGGCCGAAGTTGAAAATATCTCCGGTCAGGAAGGGAACTTTGACGTAACGGTTAAGATTCGCCCCCGTTATATTACCGATGGCTGCACCGGCTGCGGCAAATGTGCGGAAGTATGCCCGGTAGAAAGAGCCGATGATTTTAATTTCGGCCTGTCGAAAACCAAGGCGGCTTACCTGCCCCAGCCCTTTGCTTTCCCCATGAAATATATCATTGATAACACAGCCTGCACCGGAAGCTCCTGCGGTAAATGTGCGGAAGCCTGCGAATTTAAGGCTGTGGACCTGAATATGGGCGAAAAAACCATGAATTTCAATGTTGGCGCTGTTATTTGGGCCACCGGCTGGGATTCTTATGCCGTAGAAAAACTGGCCAATTACGGCAGTGGTACCGTAACCAATGCCATTTCCAACATTATGATGGAAAGACTGTCTGCCTTGACCGGACCCACCAATGGCAAGATCCTCCGTCCTTCGGACGGCAAAGAGCCGAAAAATATTGCCTTTGTTCAGTGTGCCGGTTCCCGGGATGAAAACCATCAAAAGGCCTGTTCCTCCGTATGCTGCATGGCTACCCTGAAACAAATCAGCTATGTTAAGAAGCAGTACCCGGAGGCCAAGGTAACCATTTACTACATGGATATTCGGGCCATGGGTAAACACGAAGACTTCTATAACAAGATTAAGGAATATGACATCACCATGATTAAAGGGAAGCCTTCCGAGATTAAGGAAGATGCCGAAACCAAGGATGTTATGGTGCTGTCGGAAAACCAGATTACCCAGGAAATCAGCGAACTGAAGTATGATATGGTGGTTCTGGCTACCGGTATGGCGCCTGCCACTGCCGCCGCCAAAGTTCCTGCTGCAGTAGCCTACGATGTGGATGGTTTTGTATTAAGCGGTTCCGCACCCGGTATCTACGCTGCCGGTTGTGTAGCGAAACCGGGAGATGTTGCTTCTACGGTTCAAGGTGCAACAGCCGCTGTAATTAAAGCCATTCAATCTACAGTGAGGGGGTAAGACAATGGCTAAAAAACTAGGATTCTTTCTTTGCACCGGTTGCGGCATTGGCGAGGCCCTCGATGCAGCGGCTTTAACCAAAGTTGCAGCGAAGGAATATAAAATTCCTGTATGCAAAGAACACAATTATCTTTGCTCTGCAGAAGGTGTTGATTTAATTAAGGCGGAGGTTGAAGGACAAGGTCTGGACGGCGTTATTATAGCCGCTTGCTCCAGCCGTGTGAATGGCGATGTTTTTAGATTTCCCGGAGCTTTTCTTGACCGCGTAAACCTTCGTGAGCAGTGCATTTGGGTCCACGAGGCCGATGATGAAGATACTCAGATGCTGGCTGAAGACCAAATTCGTATGAGTTGTGAAAAAGCAAAAGCAGCCACGGTCCCGGAACCTTATGTAGGAGAAGATCTTTCTAAAACGGTTTTGGTTGTTGGCGGCGGTTTGGCCGGTATGACGGCGGCTCTGGAAGCGGGCAAGGCCGGCTATCCTGTGGTTTTGGTTGAAAAAGAAGCAACCCTTGGCGGCTGGTTAAACAAAGTTTACAAAACCACCCCCATGGCGGCTCCCTTTACCACCCCCGAAGACCCCAACGTTGCCGGTCGTGTGGCTGAAATTGAAGCCAACGGTAACATTAAAGTATATACCGGTGCGGTGATTGAAAAGATTGCCGGCGGGCCGGGTATGTTTGACGCTGAAATTAATCAAGGCGGCAATATTGTGGCTGAAAGAGTGGGCGCCATTATTCTCGCCACCGGTTCCAAAGACAATGTGGCCAATCTGGATCATCTGGGTTACGGCAAATATGCCAATGTCATTACCCATGCTGATTTTGAAGCCATGGCCAAAGCCGGCAATATCGGAGCGCAAAAGGTTGCTTTTATCCAGTGCGCCGGTTCCCGGGATGCCGAGCGTCTGCCTTACTGCTCCGCTGCCTGCTGCGTAGAAACCTTGAAACAGACCATTATTTTAAAGGAACTGGCTCCAGAGGCCACCGCCTATGTCTTTTATAAGGATATCCGTAGTTCCGGACAATATGAACATTTTTATAAAGCCGGACAGGAAACCGGTGCTATATTTATTAAAGGCGATATTAAAGAAATTACCGAAGCCGGCGGCAAGCTGGTTGTGGAATCCGAAGATATTTTACTGGGCGGCAATGCCCGGGTGGAAGACATTGATTTAGTGGTTCTGGCCAATGGCATGATCCCTAGCAACAAGGCTACCGAAGCCATTGTCGCTGCCGCCGCTCAGGACGATGCCGGGGCAGAAGCGGCTGCAACCCAGGAAGCGGCGGAGAAGATCCTGAATCTGCAATATAGACAAGGACCGGAACTGCCCAATTTGAAATATGGCTTCCCTGACTCCCATTTTATTTGCTTCCCCTATGAAACGCGCCGTACCGGTATCTATGCCTGCGGTAGTGTAAGGGCGCCCATGGATATGGCCAAGGCTGTTGGCGATGCCACCGGAGCTGCCTTAAAGGCGATCCAGGTTGTTGAATCAACCGCCGGCGGTGCCGCTGTTCATCCCAGAAGCGGCGACCTGTCTTATCCTGAATTTGCTTTACAGCGCTGCACCCAGTGCAAGAGATGCACGGAAGAATGTCCTTTTGGCGCCATTAACGAAGACGCCAAAGGCAATCCCCTGCCAAACCCCACCCGTTGCAGAAGATGCGGTACTTGCATGGGTGCTTGCCCCGAGCGGATTATCTCTTTCAAAAACTACTCGGTGGGTATGATCGGCAACATGGTGAAGGCTGTAGAGGTACCTGAAGAGGATGAGGAAAAACCAAGAATTCTGATCCTGGCTTGTGAAAACGATGCTATTCCTGCCCTGGATATGGCCGGTATCAACCGCCTGAAGTACAACTCCTGGGTACGGATTGTTCCTGTTCGCTGCCTGGGTTCTTTGAACCTAGTATGGATTGCCGACTCTATGTCCAAAGGCTTTGACGGTGTCCTGCTGTTAGGCTGCAAGCATGGCGAAGATTATCAGTGCCACTTTATGAAGGGTTCTGAGATTGCAGAGATCCGCCTGTCTAAAGTCTCCGAGACATTGGACCGCCTGGGACTGGAATCCGACCGGGTACGCATGATGCAAATTAATATCATGGATTATGCCGAACTGCCGGCCATCCTTGACAAGTTCTCAGAGGACCTGGAAGAGTTTGGCCCCAACCCCATGAAGGGATTCTAAGAACAGCCATAAGGAAGAGAACCCTGCCGTTCAGGCAGGGTTTTTAATTTATGTTGATTCGTATAAAATTTTAAAGAATAAACCGTCTATACCAAGCAGCAGGATGGTTAATGTTTTTATTACAGGACCTTTTTTCTTTCGTTAATTAGGGTATAAAATGGCTCCTGGGCCAAAGAGTCAAATTCGCTTTGTTCCATTTCCAACATCTCAGTGAGGGGGATAACCTGATATCCTTTTTTCTTAAGACCGTTCAGCAGGAGCGGAAGAGCTTGAGCGGTTTTACTGCGATCCAGGAGACCATCATGCAGCAGGATAATGCTGCCCGGTTCAATTTTTCTCAAAACCCGGTCCACTATCTCTCCGGGGTAGGAGTAGATTTGTTTTCAATGCAAAGGATTCAAAGGACCTCCTGCATTCCCAGGTCAGAAACGGCTGCTGAAACCTCCTGCTGCCACATTTTCTCCGGTTACAAAAAAAGTGGCCCGTAGGTGATAAGCTTTTAGGATATCCAGAATAAGCAGAGTATACCACGGGTCCGGGCCATCATCAAAAGTGAGGGCCAGTACTTTCTGGGAGGTGTTCACCCGGTAGATTACCCGAGTTAAGCAAAGCAATCCGAGATCGGTTCAGAGCTAGTTTATGGAAACACAAGCCGAATAATAGAAAGATAAAAACGAGAAAGCAAAGCTTTAGTTTTGCATTCATGTTTCTCCCCTCCTCTTTGGATGGTATTTCATATTTAAAATACAATCAATAGCTAATGTAGTGCAAACAAAATTGTTTTAGGTGCCTCAGTCCTTGATAACAGATACATAATTTTAAATAAATGGGGCTAGCAAATCGTCGGCAAAAATTATATTATAATATTATTGCAGGAATATTAAGGAAAAAGAAGAATTTATAGGGTGACTGTTTTATGGAGGATGCATCATGCGACGGGTGCGAGTTACAGAGCTAAAGCCAGGGATGAAGGTAGGACGGCCCATTCGAAACAGTGATGGGGTGGTTCTGCTGAACGCCGGAGTCATTCTGAATGAAAAATATATCAATCGATTACGTTTATTAAACATTCCTTCATTATATATTGATGATGGTTTTTTGCCGGATATTGAAATTCACGATGTGATACCGGAGGAAACTCGCGTTAAAGCCATTACACAAGTAAAAGCCATATTAAGCCAACATACTAAATCCCTGGGAGGAACGGTCCGGGGATCCGAAAAGATATATACCACTGTGAATGAAATCATTGATCAGTTATTAAATAATACCCGTTTACTGGTTAATCTGGTGGATATTCGAACCATGGATGACTATGTTTTTGCCCATTCGGTAAATGTTTGTGTGCTGGCGCTGATGACAGGGATTGCTTTAGGCTACGAGCGGGCTAAACTATTTCACTTGGGCATGGGTGCTCTCCTGCATGATATTGGAAAAATATTTGTGCCTAAGGAGATTTTAGATAAACCCGGTAAATTAACCGTAGAGGAATATGAAATTGTAAAGAGCCATCCGGATTTTGGCCTGCAAATATTAAAGAATAATCCCGTAGTTAGCAGTTTATCTCGGTTGGTGGTGCATCAGCACCATGAGCGTTTCGGCGGGCAAGGATATCCCAAGGGATTAAGGGACACAGAAATTCATGAATTTGCTCAAATAACAGGTATGGTGGATATGTATGATGCCTTGACGGCGGACCGGGTATACCGTAAGGCCTTTCCGCCCTATGAAGCTTATGAAATGATTTCAGGAGCCGGCGACTACCTCTTTTCCTATCATTTGATTGAACCCTTTCTATCCAACATAGCCGCTTATCCGGCAGGAACCATTGTAGAATTAAATACAGGGGAAACCGCGGTGGTGCTTTGTACTTCCAAGGGGTCCTCTTTATACCCCAGGGTGAGGATATTGTTTGATAGTCAAAAAGAACCGGTCAGTGTGGTAACAGAGCTTGAACTTCTGGACTATCGAAATATAGTAATTCAACGGGTCCTGGATGAACCGGAATGCACAGATTTAACGCAGGATTTTAGCAATAGCAGCCTATAACAATCCCGGCCCGGCCGGGGTTTTTTTTAACTGCTTGAGAAAATAGAAAGATTACGCTTCATTGCCGTTAATTTTTTTAATAAAGGTAAATATATTGTTTGTTTTGATCATAATAAAAATTAGGAGGATGATCATGTTGCCCTGGAGAAAAATCGCCGTTGTAATGCTTGTTTTAATCCTGTTGCCGGGGCTCCTGTTTGCCGGAGGGTGTGGAGCGGACCGGGAGGTTGCGCCGGAACAGGCCGGCAGCCAGGAAAAAGTATCGGATGCCGCGCTGCCGGGCGTGGGGCCTGACACCATTGCCGATATTGTGGCCCAGGCGGGACCGGCTGTGGTAAAGATCAATACCCTGGTTCAGGTAGGGGGAGACGGCCGGGAAAGCCCCTTTTCCAATGATCCTTTTTTTCGGCAATTTTTCGGCTTAAATTCCCAGCCCCAGTATCAAAACGGATTGGGCTCCGGATTTATTATTTCTAAAGACGGTTATATTCTTACCAATGACCATGTGGTTGAAGGAGCAGAAAACATTACGGTGGTGGTTAAGGGTGATAAAAAGACCTATTCGGGAAAACTGGTGGGTTTGGATCCTGCTCTGGACCTGGCTGTGATTAAGATTGACGGAAAAGAGTTCCCCACCCTGCCCCTGGGAGATTCGGATCAAATCCGGGTAGGAAATTGGGTCATTGCCATTGGAAGCCCCTTTGGGCTGGAGGATACGGTGACCATCGGGGTTATCAGCGCCAAAGAAAGGCCGGTGGAAATTGATAACCGTTCCTTTGATAATCTGCTGCAAACCGATGCTTCCATTAACCCGGGAAACAGCGGCGGCCCTTTGCTCAATCTAAAGGGAGAAGTGGTTGGCATCAACACGGCCATTAATGCCGAGGCCCAGGGCATTGGTTTTGCTGTTCCGGCCAACACCGTAAAGGAAGTACTGGATGAACTCATCAAGGAGGGGAAAGTTAGAAGACCCTGGTTAGGAGTCCAAATTCAGCCGGTGACTCCGGATGTGGCTGAATATCTCAATTATAATTCCTCTGAGGGTGCTGTTATTGGCGGGGTGGTTTCAGGAGGACCCGCCAGTAAAGCCGGTTTAAAAGAAGGAGATATTATTACCGCCATAGACGGGACCAAGATTGCCACTCCGGATGAATTAATTAAAACCATACAAAAAAAGAAAATAGGAACTCAAGTGGAAATAGAGGTCTTTCGCCGGGGTGAAACCATAAAAATTAAAATTACAACCATGGAAAGACCGGCCGATATGAACTAAAAATAAGGAACGCCATAAACAGGGGGCTGATGCAAAAAGAACCCGGAAAGGTTTCTGCTGCGCAGCCCCTAATTTTCTAAAGAATGGAAGAGAATAGAACAAGGATTTTGCGGATTTCCATGGATTTTTACGGATTTAATCATCTTTAAATAAAATCCGCGTAAATCTGTATCACCCGTTCAATCCATGTTCCATTTTTTTACGGTTGTGCGTCGTTTATCTGCTTGATCTTTAACGCGCTATTAAGACGGAGAAAATAACAGGTGGGAGGATTCTTTTTGAAGCTGGTCTTTAACTACGGCAAGGAGAGTCTGGGACTCAATATTCAAGACCAACACATCGTAGATATTGTGAGAGCGTCAATGCCGGCAGCGGGCCATGCTGAGTGGGAAATAATGCGTGCTCTCAATGAACCTCTGGGTTGTCCTTCGCTGACAACTTTAATCCGGCAAAAAAACCCTAAAAAAGTCGTACTGGTGGTAACGGATATTTCCCGGCCGGTTCCCCAGCAATGGGCGCTGCCCCCATTATTGGAACAGATCCATGAGGCCGGGTTGAAGAGGGAACAACTGACCTTTGTGATCGCTACCGGAGCTCACCGCCCCAACACCCCCGAAGAAACCCGGGAGTCCTTTGGAGATATGGTAGATTGTTATCGGTTTATCAATCACAATTGTGACAGCAACCTGGTATCCATGGGTTTTTTACAGGATGGAAGCGAACTCCTGGTTAATGAAAAAGTGGCTGAAGCCGATATGATAGTTACCGTTGGGGCTGTGATGCCTCATAATTTAGCAGGATTTTCCGGAGGACCTAAGTTAATTTGTCCCGGGGTGGCCGGTCGAAAAACCATTCAAGCCAACCATAGTATGATGGAAAAACAGGGGGTGGGCCCCGGTAAAACTTCCGGCAATCCCATACAGGAGCAATTTTGGCAGGCGGCGGAGCAAGTGGGTGTAGACTTTGCGGTTAATCTGGTGTTAAATCATGAAAATAGCATTTTAAAAGCTTTTGCCGGCAATCCCAAAAGGTCATGGCAGGAAGCTTGTGTTTATTGCCGGAAGGTTTACCGCTTGCCGCTGCCGGAACCGGCAAGCGTGGTCCTGGCCGGTGCGGGGGGGTATCCCCGGGATATGAACCTGTACCAGTCCGTAAAGGCGTTAATCAATGCCGCGCGATTGGTGCGACCGGGGGGAACCGTTGTGCTGGTGGCTCAATGCCGGGACGGCATGGGAGAACCGCTGTTTCAAAAATGGATGCAGGAAGCGCAAAAACCGGAGGATGTGCTGGAACGGTTTAAACAACAAGGCTTTAGCCTGGGACCCCATAAAGCCTTTATGATCTGCCGGGTATTAAAAAAAATAGAAGTGGTTCTGATTTCTGATTTAGCACAATCAAAAATACAAGGACCTCTTCTGAAAGCTGTAACCCATTGGGAACAAGCTGAAAGGGAAATCATTAAGAGGCATGGTTCCAATTACCGGATGGTAATACTTCCACAGGCAGAATTGGTGTTTCCTTTATAGAAGCTTCCTCCAGCAAATAGCGTTTTATCAGTTCCTGTCTGGAGATAATAACCTTTTTGGGCACCAGTTTGCTCCACTGCTTGCGGAGATGGGTCAATCCACCGGGATGAAGGAGGAAAAGCAGCCAGCGCTGATACCAGGCAATAACCGGACGAATACCCGGCGATAAATCATAAACAGAAAAGCCAAGCTGTGCTGTCCCGCGGTGGATCATGGTAACGCCAATCAGGGCCTTGATGCCCTGGCAGGCAGGGTCCTGGGATATTTTTTGGGCCAGTTGGGGGAGGGATCGTCTGGTTTCCCGCAGGACTCGGACGGCAACCCGCTCAATAGAGGCGGTGGTAGAGGTGATGGATTGCAGCAAATCGTTATTCAAATGCAGTTCTCCCACCTTATCTCCGGGATTTAACAATGTACCATCGGGTAACTGCATCATCTTGCCGCGGTAATTTCGTACCGTCAAACGGAACAAATCTCCTACAGGCTGCAACCCGGCAGCCTTTGCAAAACCATATTCCCATACCTGCCATAAACCGCGCAAAGCCCTTTTAACCATTGACGTATCCTGAAAAGCCATTTCTTCCAATTTTACAGGTTTGAGCTTCCGATTCTTAAGCTCTTCTAAAATTCCGGGTAATGCTTCCAGCATTTTGGCCGGACCGTCTTCCGCTGCCCCGGGTTTAGTGCAGCGGTCATGGAAAACCACCACCGACCCGGGTTTTATTTTTTTCAAAACACAAGAGGTAATTTTTTTAGAGGTGGACCTTGGCGCCCAGTCCTGACTCATGAAAGACCATAAAAGAATCTTTTGCTTATTAAACCGCAGGAAAAGGAAGGAAGCAAAATTAAAAACGCCCCAGGAGGGCCGGTAAAAAACCGGTGCGTTCCCTGTAATTTTAGTAATGGACTGGTTTCCCCGGGAAATTTCACGGATGGAGGAAAAGGGCCCTTGCAACCAACTGAAGCCGTGTTGATAGCCGTGACTTCCCAGAGTATGACCTTCTGCGGCAATTTGACGGACTAAATCCGGGTGTCGTTCTGCCAGTTCTCCTACCACAAAAAAGCTGGCCTGAACATTGTGTTCCCGCAAAATTCTTAAAAGCTGCGGAGTAAAATGAGGGTCCGGGCCGTCATCAAAAGTTAAGGCCACCTGAGGGGTTCGCTGTCCGCGCCAAAGGACACCCAGGTGCAGGCAGCGGCCCAGAAGGGTGGGTAGCAGGATATAGATGAAAATAATAAGGCCAAAGAGCTCATAAATGCTGAAGGACATTTTAGTCACTCCCGGTCGTTTAATAGACAATCCATAGGATAAAAAAAGTAAAATAAGCCCATCAAGGCCAGAATCATGGCACTGAAAAAAATAGCTCCCGCAGGGTGAATAAGGCCTGAAATGAATCCTCCCAGAGCGGGCCCGGTGGCAATGCCCAGTCCCTCCAGGGTGCTGAAGAGGCCCCAACCCGTAGCCTGGTGCTCTGCGGGAATGGCTTCAGCCAATAAAGAGTTCCAGGAAGGAAGGATGATGGCATAGGAGATGCCCACCAGGATGACCAAAGCAAAAACCGCAGTTAAATTGTGTGTAAAAGGAACGGTTCCCAGGAAAATAGCGCTTAGGGTAAAGCCGGTGGTAAGAACGGCTTTTAGAGAGAACCTGTCAATCAGTTTTCCCATGGGAATCAAAAATAAAACCGTGGCGGCTCCCCCGCAGGTGAGCAATAAACCATACTGCCTGGAATCCAAGCCCAGAATCTGGGTGGCATAAAGAGGGAGGATGGGCAGCAGGAGACTGGCGGCCAGGGTTTGCAAAAACATGCCCGGCAGCAGCAGCTTGACAAACCATTCTTTGGAGGCAATCTGATTCAGTTGTTTCATCAGAGAAATGCGAGGACCTCCATGGTTTTTGCTTGGAACCGGGATAAACAGCACCAATAAGGTGGCCATAATCCAGAGCAAAATAAGCATTTGAAAAGTATTGGCAAAACCCCAGGGCAGAATAAAATTAATTCCCACCGGGCCGATCCCGGCTCCCAGTAACCAGGCCATAAAAACCAGCCCGATCCGGGAGGCCCTGTCAGGATGCCCGCTGGGAGCAATCTGGCTGATGACCGCCAGCCACACAGGGGCAAAACCCAGACCAAAAATGGCGGCCAGGAGAATCATGCACCATTGGGTCTCTGTATGGTACAAACCAATAAGGGCAGCAAGACTCACCAAAACCCCGGTAACCAGAACCGGCCGTCCGTAACGGTCCAGATGATACCCGGCTGCAATTTTAAAAAGGGTTTCCGACAGGTACTGGGTGGAAACCACCACCCCGGCGGCCACAACGGAAAAACCTAAAAAATTAACGGAGTAGAGGGGCCAGAAGGTTAAAAAAAGGGCGCTGCGGATTAACTCCGTTAAAAATAACAAAATAATTAAGCCAAAATCCCGCAGATTTAAATGCAATGAATTAAACAATGAACGATTCTCCTTAGAAAACCACCGCAGCCATCACAATTCCGATGAGTGCGCCCACGGCCACCTCGGCCGGGGTATGACCGATCAATTCCTTTAAAGCCTTTACATTTTGTTTTCCATCCTGGCGGCCCATCTCTTCTAAAATTTGATTTAAAATTTTGGCCTGGTTGCCGGCCGCCCGCCGAACCCCCATAGCGTCGTACATCACAATGATGGCGAAAATAGCGGTAATGGTAAAAAGAGAAGAAGACCAACCATAACTGAGGCCTGCCACCGTAGCCAGAGCAGTTACCATAGCCGAATGGGAACTGGGCATGGAACCTGCTTCAAGAAACCTTTGCCACTGCCATTTTTTACTTTTCAGAGAGGCCAAAAGCCCCTTTAGGATCTGAGCGGTAAGAAAGGCAGACAGGGGAGCAAAAAGTATTTTATTTAAAATTAACCAGTAAAAAACATCCGGCAATCCTTTCACCTCGAGTAACCATAGCGACTGTATTATTACTTATTCTCTACGTTGTTAAGAAATCCTTGCAACTGTTTAATAATCAGAACTGTTTATAATCAATACCAGGCATTATATCAAAATCTTGACATCAATGGAAATAATATAGGGTTTCTTCAGAGGATTCCTTCTTGGTATGATGTTAGAAGCGGTGTATAAACCTGCTGAAATATACATATACAGGAGGAAATAATGACAAAAAGAAATTGGACAAGTCTGGGTTTCCTGTTCCTGTACCTGTTTACCTTTTATTTTACCCTATTCAACCCTTCTCCCGTTGCTGCCGCTGCTGAACAAAAACCGGTAATTCTAGGATACTACAGTAAAGACTGGTATACCGATGTGGATTCTTACCAATCCCTGGCTAAATATGGCAGCTACTTGGACTATACCGCTACTTTTACGGCTCAGATGGATCAAAATGGCGGGCTGGTAGTGGATTTTCTCCCCAGCGAAGGAATAAACCTGGCTTGGGAAAAAAATGTTAAACCTTTACTGGTGGTGCATAACATAAATAACGGAATGGATTCAGCGGCAGCGTCAGCGGTTTTAGGAAATCCGCAAAAAAGATGGAAACTAGCTGAAAACATTGCCTCGTTAGTTAAGAAAAATGGTTATGCCGGTGTCAATATTGATTTGGAAGCGGTGCCCGCTAAAAACCGCCAGGACTATAACCGTTTCCTATGGGAATTGAAGGGACTGTTAAAGGAAGGAAATTATTTGCTTACCGCCGCAGTGCCTGCTAAAACCAGTGACCAGCCCGGCAATCAGTGGTCCGGGGCCTATGACTATAAAGAAATTGGCACGGTTTGTGATTATGTTTTGTTAATGACCTATGATGAACACTGGGTGGGAGGGACGGCCGGTTCCATTGCCTCGATGCCGTGGCTGACTCAGGTTCTGGATTACGCCGTAAAACAAATGCCTTCTCAAAAAATATTATTGGGCCTGCCGGCTTATGGCTACGACTGGTCTGCCGGTTCGACTAAAACTGTTAAATGGAAAAATGTAAATGACTTAGTCAATCGCTACGGAGCTCAGATAAAGTGGGATAATACCAGCAGCACGCCTTATTTTTACTACTGGATCGGTTCTCAAAAGCATGAAGTCTGGTTTGAGAACCAATACAGCCTAAACATTAAGCTGGGGCTGTTGGACTCTTACAAGCTGGGCGGGGTTGGTATTTGGCGGTTGGGATTTGAGGATGAAAGTTTTTGGAACAGTATAAAAAAGGTAAAGTAAATTAATATCCCATAACCCATCAAGAAGAGTAGGGAGGCGTATTCCTACTCTTCTTTGGTTACCGCCAGCAGATAAATCTGCTGATTCATTTTGGCCAACTGGTTTAGCTTTCCCTGAGCATTGTTTAGTAAATCAAGTTGCTCGTCGGAGAGGGGAGCTACTTCCAATCCGTTTAAATTAATCTGGACCATGGGTAGCCTCCTTTATAAAGGGGATTTGTGGAAGGTCAAAATTTTTTCCTATAAAAATAGTATACCCGGCCCTTTGTCAATTACCCTGAAAAACTTCTTGCCAACTTATCACAGACCAGGCTACAATGATAAAGATACCCATTCTCTATGATAGAAAGTTTTTCTGGGAGGAAATACCATGATGTTGGATCAATGCAAAAAAGGCCAAAAGTTAAGAATTATGAGTATTTCTGATAATGGGTTAAAAACGCAGGCCATACGCTTTGGCATCTCCGAAGGGGCGGTTGTTACCTGTGAAGAAGTGGTCCCGGCGGGACCGGTGGTTGTACGCCTAGCCAAGCAGCAAATCGCCATTGGTCGGAACCTGGCCAAAAGTATTTTAGTAGAGTCTTTGTAAAAATTCCTGAAATTTATGAATGAATACCCTTGGCCGAATAAATATCTTTTTACGGTGGCGAAAGGGTATTTTTCACTTTTTATGGAATAGTATCTAAATGCCAATAGGAAGCGGAGTCGTACTGGATGAAGCAAACACAACCAACTCATTTCCAGAAAAGGATAACAGGAAAGAATATTGTCCTGGTAGGCAACCCCAATGTCGGAAAATCTGTGTTTTTCTCTTTTTTAACCGGCAAATATGCAGATGTGGCTAATTTCCCCGGCACAACCACCCAGCTTAAATGCGGGCGTTACGGCGAGGATGCTGTTACCGATACTCCAGGAATTTACGGCCTTTCATCCTTTAATGAAGAAGAAAAAATTGTCCGTGATATCGTCTTAAATGCGGATATTCTGGTTAATATTGTAGATGCGGTTCATTTAGAAAGGGATTTATTTTTAACCCAGCAGTTAATTGATACGGGTATTCCGGTTTTACTGGTGCTCAACATGATGGACGAGGCAGAAAAACAAGGCCTTAAAATCAAGGCCCGGGTATTAAGTGAAGAACTGGGTGTCCCGGTGCTTCCCACCATGGCTGTTAAGGGAATGGGCCTGGAAAAACTGAAGGTGGTTCTTTATCAGGCCAGGCCAGGACGGGTGTTGCCGGAAGTTCTAGGTAAGCTTGCAGAACTTCCCGATCAGGTACCCCGTCCGGAAAAGCTCCTGATTTTAGAGGGAGATTTCTATGTGTCTGCCAGAAACCAGTTGGAGCCGAGGGAATACAGGGACGAGCTTTACCAGGCACGACGCCGTTGGGTGAACCAACTGGTTGATAGGTCTGTAAAGGGCATTCGTGTGAGCCATAGCCTGGGGATGGCCTTAGGACGCTTGATGATTCAGCCGGTCACCGGCATTCCCATTTTGGTTTTAACCCTATGGGGCATTTACCAATTGATTGGTGTTTTTGTGGCTCAAACCGTGGTGGGTTTTACCGAAGAAACGCTGATGGGTCAGTATTTTGAGCCCATGGCCAGAGCCCTGGTGGGTTCCCTGGTTCTACCAAATTCAGCGGCTTATGAACTTCTGGTGGGTCATTTTGGCGTCATTACCATGACTGTGACCTATCTTTTTGGTCTACTGTTTCCCCTGGTTCTAGGTTTTCATTTAGTGTTGGCGCTGTTGGAAGATACCGGTTATCTGCCGCGCATTGCCACCTTATTGGACCGGGTCCTCACTTTCTTCGGACTCAACGGCCAGGCGGTAATTCCTTTTGTTTTGGGATTTGGCTGCGTAACCATGGCCCTAATGTCCACTCGTTTGTTGGGCTCCCAGCGGGAGCGGCGGATTGCCACCATCATTTTAGCTTTAACGGTTCCCTGTTCAGCCCAACTGGCCATTATCGCCACCATGCTGGCGGGCCTGGGGCCCGGCTTTGCAGCGGTGTACGGATTGACCATTATCAGTGTATTTATCGGCGGAGGCGTTCTCTTAAACCGGCTGGTGCCCGGCCAGTCTTCCTCCCTGTGGATTGACTTGCCTCCTTTGCGGCTGCCCGGGTTTAAAAATGTACTGAATAAAAGTTGGAAAAAAAGCATTGAGTTTATCCAGGAGGCGGGCCCCTTATTTCTTCTGGGATCCCTGGTCCTTGGCCTGCTGCATGTTTCCGGGGGGCTGGAGTCCATTGAGAATGCGGTGGTTCCCCTGACAGTGCACTGGCTGGGGCTGCCTAAGGAAGCTGCCGGCGGATTTATTATGGGGGTTATACGAAGGGAGTTTGGCACCGCCGGACTATTTTCCTTTCCCATGACCGACCTGCAAAAACTGGTGGCCCTCACCACCATCACTTTGTTTGTTCCTTGCATTGCTTCAGCCATGCTGATTTTCAAAGAAAGAGGCTGGCTGGAAGGCACCCTGATCTGGGTGGGGACCATTGGGGCAGCCTGTCTGATCGGGGGGACAATGAATCAACTCCTCTCACTATTTGAGACAATTTTGCCCGGCAGTTCACCGCTGACCATGCTGGCCGGCACCATTTTTCTGGCCTTGGCGTCCATTTTGGGTTTAAGTCGGGTAAATTTGTAAACACTTTTTAATGGGTGGTATTATTGCAGATAAGAATCATTCTCCTGGTTTTATTATATCTCTTGTTCCTGCCGCTTCCGGCCCTAGGGCAGCAACCACCGCAAATAAGCGGTGAAACGGCGGTTCTCATGGATGCCCAAACGGGCGTGGTCCTTTATGGCAAAGAAGAAAATAAGAAGATGTACCCGGCCAGCACCACCAAAGTACTGACAGCCCTGGTGGCACTGGAACGGGCCCGCTTAACGGACATGGTGACCATCGGCTCCGATGCCGCCCATGCCGGAGGATCAGCCATCTGGCTGGCTGAAGGGGAACGCCTGACCTTGGAGGAACTCCTTTACGCCTTGCTTTTAAATTCGGCCAACGATGCCGGAGTGGCCATTGCCCAGCATATAGCGGGATCGGTGGAAAAATTTGCCGAGATCAGCAATGACCGGGCCAGGGAATTGGGGGCGAAGAACACTCATTTTACCAATCCCCATGGCATGCCGGACGAAAACCACTACACCACCGCCTATGATCTGGCATTAATCGGCCGGAAAGCCATGGAGAATAAGGATTTTCGTAAGATCGTTGCTACCGTAAACCATGAGATACCCCGGGCGGACCCGGAGGCCCAACGGTACCTTTTTAATCATAATAAACTGCTCTGGAGCAGTGTTTATGGTTATCAAGGAGCCACGGGACTTAAAACCGGATATACCGTGGAAGCCGGACAGTGTATTGTTGCTTCAGCCGAGAGAGACGGGAGAGAATTAATCGCCGTTGTGCTTCATGCTGAAGGAAGCAATCTTTGGACTGATGCCATTGCACTGCTGAACTACGGCTTTGCCAATTTTGAAAATCAGCAGATTCTTGACAGTAAAAAGATCCTGACCAGCCTGCCTGTTCAATATGGCAAAGGAAAAGTGAATCTGGCGCCAGCCGGGGATTATTTCTATACTTTTTCGGTGGGAGAGAAAGACAAACTGGATATCAAACTAGAGCCGGCCGCAGAGGTTAACGCACCGGTGGCCAAAGGCCAGGTGCTGGGAAATGTGATCCTTAGCCTGGACGGAAAGACCATTGAAAGAATGGAACTGATCGCAGCCCAGGATGTGGAAAAGGACTGGTTTGCTTGGGGCAAAAGTGTTGCTTACTGGAGTATACCTCCCTTTCTAATCCTTTTATGGGTTCGCAGAAAGATAAGGCTGAGGCGGGCAAGGCGAAAAAGAGCCCTTCGGCGAAAGCGGTATTACAGTGACTTGATGGAGTAGCGCATTGACACCTGTCGGAAAAACCAATATACTGAAAAAAATTGGCCAGGGTGGTGTAGTCAATTGAAGAATGTTATAACTGAAGTTGAAGAGAAATTAAAATCAAAGGAATACAAATTAACACCCCAAAGACAGCAAATATTAGAAGTATTGCTGGAGAACAAAGACAAGCATCTGAGTGCGGAAGATGTTTATACTCTGGTCAAAAAAAAGGCTCCGGATGTGGGCCTGGCAACGGTTTACCGTACCCTTGAATTGTTTGTGGAATTTGACATTGTACACAGCATCAACTTTGGGGATGGTAGGAAGCGTTATGAATATGGCGACGACAGTGAGGGACACCACCATCACCATGCTATTTGCCTTAAATGTGGTAAAATTACGGAAATAAACGAAGATTTGCTGGAAGATATAGAAAAGCAGGTTTCCAAGGATTATAATTTTTCCGTAACGGACCACGAGCTTAAAATATACGGTTACTGCCGTAGCTGCAAAATATAATGTAAAAATAAACTGGAGGATTGCTTAAGCAACCCTCCAGTTTATTTTATGCACCGGAATGGATAGAGAACATGACAAGCAGCGAAGGTTATGGGCAACCAAAGTTTCCCTGATAACCTTTGAGCGCACTTTATAGTATAATAACA
Organism: Desulforamulus ruminis DSM 2154; assembly: GCF_000215085.1. Taxonomy (NCBI): domain Bacteria; kingdom Bacillati; phylum Bacillota; class Clostridia; order Eubacteriales; family Peptococcaceae; genus Desulforamulus; species Desulforamulus ruminis. The sequence goes on along the minus strand of NC_015589.1, from coordinate 3,421,660 downwards.
AATTATAGACCTGCAAAGGTGTGTTTATTGATGTTAAACAATTTTATTCTGGGTAAGCGGATTCGCACGTCTTTGCTCACTGGTTTTGTGGTTTTTATTATTCTCCCGGCTTTACTGGTGGGACTATTCACTTTGCTGCAAAGTCACCGGATTATGGAAAAATCCGTTCATAATACCCTTGATTATCTCGCGGATACCCAACAGAACGCCATGAGCAATTGGCTGGATGGCCGCAAGGTCTTTATTGAGGGATTGGCTCAAAATGAACAGATCAAAATCATGGAACCGGAGGCGGCAACCCGGGTGATAACCGAAACACTGCCCTTGGATCACTCCTTTCGTTCCCTGGTGTTGGTTGGAACGGACGGTTGGGTTAAGTCAGGGCGTAAAAACAATACGATCTGGGTGGGAGACCGTGAATATTTTAAGCAGGCCATGGTAGGAAAAACCTTTGTCAGTGAAGTGCTGATCAGCAGAAGTAACAACGATCCTGTGATCACGGTGGCTACACCGGTAAAAAACCAGGGTAAAATTGTCGGTGTGCTATTTGGCGGTGTGGATATAAAGGTCATTACCAAAATGGTGCAGCAGAATTTCCCGGGCACCGGCGGGGAGTCTTATTTAATTAACTCTGACGGTTTAATGATCAGTGAATCTCAATTTACCCCTGAACTGATCGCCAAGCAATTGGTGGAGAGCAAAAGTTCCATGAACTTAAAATTGAATACCCAAGCCTCCCAGATGATTTCCAGAGGCATGAATGGTTCCGGTATCTATACCAATTATCTGGACCAAAGAGTCTTTGGCCTTTATCGCTGGCTGCCGGATATAAAAATGGGCTTAATTGTTGAAAAACAATATCATACGGCTATGCTGGAGGCGGGTTTAAATACCTACTACAGCGTCATCCTGACTTCGGGTTTGGCCATGCTTTTCTTTATCTTTTTCGCCGTTTACTACTCCCACCGGCTGAGCCAACCCCTGGAAAGACTGGCTCAGGAAGTGAATAATATCGGGCAGGAGGACTTTCGATCGGTTATCAATGTAGGGGCCAACAAAGAGGTGGAAGAACTGGTGGAGGCCATAAACCGTATGTCCACCAATCTGTTTCACAGCACCAGCCAGTTGAACAGCTTGATCGAAAAGCTGGAACAAAGCCAGGCGGAGTTAAATCAGGAAAAAAGCAAGTTGGCCCAAATATCCATAACCGATGAGTTAACCGGACTCTATAACCGGAGACAGCTCAATGATGAAATGGAGAGATTGGTCTCCCTGGCCATCTCCCTGGGCAAGAATATTTCTTTTATGATGCTGGATTTGGATCGCTTTAAAAGGGTGAATGACACCTACGGTCACGCCACCGGGGATGTGGTGCTGAAGGAATTTGCCGTAATCTTGCGGGAATTGTGCCGGGCCACCGATGTGGTAGGCCGTTTTGGCGGTGAAGAATTTGTCATTTTAGTTCCCTTTGTCAAGTCCGATGTGGTTATGGCCATTGCCGAACGCATCCGGGCAGAGGTGGAGAATTTCATTTTTGATGCGGACCATCACCGGATCAAGATCACCGTCAGTATCGGCATTGCTGCCGTGGAAGCGGTACCCGGCACCTCTGTAAAGCGGACTTCGGAAGAACTAATTATGGCTGCGGATAAATGTTTATACAAGGCCAAGAACAGCGGCCGCAACAAAACCGTTTTGGAATTGATTGAAATAGATACAGAGCAGCCCCCTAGCTAAAAAGGGCCCGGGATCCATCCTTATTCCGGGTCTTTTGGCCTAAAAATTGCCATAAATGCGAAAAGCATGAGTGCAGGATGATGGTGTGGCTTGTCGAATTTACAAAGTATTTAGAATTAGGTTGGGAGTGATGTTGTGAATACCTTACGGCTGCGAATTCAGTTTGAGGACCGGGTGGGCATTGTACGTGATGTGTCCCAGGTGATCTCGCCCAGAAATATAAACATTGTTTCCTTACAAGTACTTCCCAACAACATGTACCTGGAGGTTGAATACTCGGGAGAAAAGGAAGAAGGGATTCTACAGCGGGAACTGTGTTCCATTCCCGGGGTGCAGCAGGTGGAACCCATCGAAGTGATGCCCCACGAAGAGAAAGAAAGGCAAATCCGGGCGGTTTTGGATTCGGTCAGTGACGGCATTATCGCCGTTGACCGCAAAGGGAAAATAACCGTTTTTAATCCCGCCTGTGAGAAAATTTTACGGATGTCCTCCGAGCAGGCCCTGGGAAAGAATATGTCCGAAGTCCTTTCCATGGATATTCCCATGATTGACAGCCTGCGCAACGGGGAGAGTTACGATAACCGGGAGATCATGATTACCACCCCCCGGGGGCGGCACCATTATTTAAGCACCGGCCGGCCCATTAAGGATCAGGACGGCAGGGGGATCGGCATGGTGGCGGCCCTTAAGGATATGTCCCAGGTTCGGGATCTGGTTTATTCCGTCACCAAGCCCTCCATGTTAACCTTTGATGATATTATTTACGGCAGCGAAGCCATGGAACGGGTAATTGTCCTGGCGAAGAGGGTGGCACGCAGTGATTCTACAGTGATGATCCGGGGGGAAAGCGGTACCGGCAAGGAGTTATTTGCCCGGGCCATCCATATGAACAGTCCCCGCCGGAATAAACCCTTTGTTCCTCTTAACTGTGCCGCTTTACCGGATTCCCTGCTGGAAAGCGAACTGTTTGGCTATGCTGACGGTGCCTTTACCGGGGCTAAAAAGGGCGGCAAACAAGGGCTGTTTGAATTTGCCCATGAAGGAACCCTTTTCCTGGACGAGATTGGAGAACTGACTCCGCACCTGCAGGCCAAATTATTAAGGGTATTGCAAGACGGCAAGGTGCGGAGAATCGGAGACGGACATGAAATGGTGGTTAATGTCCGGGTAATTGCCGCCACTAACCGGGATTTGGAGGAAATGTTGACCCGGGGCGGCTTCCGGGAAGATTTGTATTACCGGTTAAATGTCTTTCCCATTCGCCTGCCAACCCTGCGGGAGCGTCCTGAAGATATTCCTTTTTTAGTGCAGCATTTTTTAAAGAAATTCGGACAGGAGCCGGGCAAAGAGTTTACCGGCATTTCTGTGGGGGCATTGCGCATGCTCACCAGACATCGCTGGGTGGGCAACGTCAGGGAACTGGAGAACGTGATTGTAAGGGCCATTAATTTAGTGGAAAAGGGAGAAATTAAGCCTGAGCATATCATCCTGGATGAAGGTCGTTTTACCAAGCGGGAAAATCCCCATGAAGATGAAAATGGTAATCCGGTTTCGCTTAAAGAAGCTGCGGCTCAGGCGGAACTGGATACCCTGCAGACAGCTCTGAAAACGCACGGCAGTGCCCGCAAGGCCGCCAAAGCCCTGGGTGTTTCCCATACCACCGTATTAAATAAGATCAGGCGCTTTGGCCTGGCGGGTGAGAAAGTAAGCTCTTAACTTTAACCGGTACCGGCACCTAGGCCGCAGGTCTGTCATATAATGGATCACCGCGGCAAGGTGGTGTATAAAATGGTTAAAAAGATTGGTCTTGCATTGGGAGGAGGCTTTGTTCGTGGCGCCGCCCATGTGGGAGTGCTAAAGGTGTTGGAGGAAAATGGGATTCGGCCTCGCCTGATGGCCGGAACCAGTGCCGGAAGTTTTATTGCCTCTTTATATGCTTCGGGCTGGAGTATTCCCGAGTTGGAGAGGATGGCGCGCAAGTTAAAACCCGGTTTCTTTATCGATGAATTTGCAGCGGTAGAAAATTTTTTCGTTATGACTGCACAAATATTTTTTGAGGCTTTTCGCTTTTCTTATCCTTTTAGACCGGCCTTGGGTCTCATGCGGGGCTGCAAACTGGAGCACTTCATTCGAGCTCTTTTGGGAAAAAAGAAGTTTGAAGGCCTACGCATGGATTTAGCCATTGCAGCGGTGGATATTTGCACGGCGGCCAAAGTTATTTTTGTCAGTCAGTCCAATGAACTGCACATGAGGGCCAAAGAAAACCAGGTCTTTATCACCGGTGTGCCCATCTGGGAAGCGGTTCGGGCCAGCACTTCGGTACCCGGTCTCTATGAACCGAAAAAAATCGGAGATTATTTACTGGTAGACGGGGGTTTGCGGGAAAACGTTCCGGCCCAAATTCTTAAAGCCATGGGGGCGGAGGTTGTCATTGCAGTGGATTTGGGCAATGATGGCCAAGATTACAAAGAGCCCCACAATATTGTGGATGTTTTGACGCAAACCGTGGATATTATTGGTTCGGATACGCTGGAACAGATCTTAGACGAATATGCGGATATCCGGATAAGACCCTTGTTAAAAGGGGTGGGACCCTGGGATTTTGGAAAGGTTCCCTATATGATACGGCAGGGGGAACTGGCCACCCGCCAGTTAATGCCGGAAATTTTGAAGGCAATTTACTAGGGGGTATTTCACCGGGGTCCAGTTGCTAGTCTTACAGGTAATTCTCACAGGTCCTGTTGTTAGACTAATGGGTACTGCTTATGGGTCTTGTAGAGATATACAGGACCTGAGAGAAAAGCAGGATAAGTCTAGCAACAGGACCCGAGGGAATGCCCCAAAGGCTAGCAACAAGACCCCAAAGAAAAGCAAAATAAGTCTAGAAACGGAGATGTTGGCAGCATGCTGGTGGACTATCATATCCATACCTTCCGTTGCGGCCACGCTGTGGGTACGGTGGACGAGTATGTGGCGGAGGCCCGCAAAAAGGGCCTGCGGGAGTTGGGCTTTGCCGACCACCTTCCCCTTTACTGGCTGCCCGAGGACCGGCGGAATCCTGAACTGGCCATGTCCTGGCCTGAACTAAAGACCTATATCCATGAGGTCCAGCAGGTCCGGCGGGCAAACCCCGACCTTTCCATAAAATTGGGTCTGGAAGCGGACTATGTGCCCGGTTATGAGCCTGAATTGAAAAAAATTCTTCAGGAATTACCGCTGGATTACGTCTTGGGATCGGTTCATTTTCTTGGAGACTGGGCCTTTGACGACCCCGCCGGGGTAGGGGAATATCAGAAACACGATCTGGATGAATTATACCAACGTTATTTTAAAATGGTGCAGCGGGGAGCGGCGTCCGGGCTGTTTGATATTATGGCCCATCCGGATTTAATTAAAAAATTTGGCTTCAAACCCGGGGGCTCTCTGAAGGAGTTGTACCGGGAAACCGTTAAAGTATTTAAGGAGGCCGGGGTTTGCGTGGATGTCAATGCAGCCGGCTGGCGTTACCCCTGCAACGAACTGTACCCTGCTCCGGATTTTCTAAAAATGTGTTACCAATTGGGCGTTCCCGTGACGCTAGGTTCCGATGCCCACAAACCGGAACAGGTGGGTCTGGGACTGAACCGGGCGGCGGCGCTGCTGAAGGAGATTGGCTTCCGCCAGGTGGCTGTGTTCAAAGGGAGAAAGCAAACCCTAGTGGATTTATAAGCAATTATTTTAATCTTGAATAGAACGCGGATTTAACGGATGATACGGATTTACGCGGTTATTAAACAAAATCAAAAAATCCGCGAAAATCCGTTAAATCCGCGTTCCATTAGACTCATAAGCATTACCCTACCGTCCTACGAATGGAATGTTTTGTAATAGAATAATTTTGCCCTGCCAAGTCCAAAATTGGATTTGGTTTATTTTTTTGGGAAAAAGTTCAAAAAAAACCTGTGGATAGAAGGAGATTTTTTATCCACAGCGAATAACAGTGGTGTAAAGTGGTATAAAGTGGTGGGAAATCCCTGGAAAGTGGAGTAACTGTTTATGTTTATGGGGGAATTTCAGCACAACATCGACCCCAAAGGTCGTCTTATAATACCCGCCCGCTTCCGTGAAGGCCTGGGTGACCGGTTTATTGTCACCAAGGGATTAGACAACTGTCTTTTTGTCTATCCGCCCGAAGAATGGGCCGAGATGGAACAAAAGCTTAAGTCGCTGCCCTTTGCCAGGGCAGATGCCCGGGCCTTTGTACGTTTTTTCTTTTCCGGCGCTACTGAATGTGAGCTGGACCGGCAGGGTCGCATCCTGCTGCCCAATAATCTCCGGGAATATGCCAAGATGGACAGAGAAGTGGTTGTTGTAGGCGTATCCAACCGGGTGGAGGTTTGGGCCAAGGCGGAGTGGGACCGTTACAATGCTCAGGCCGAGTCTTCCTTTGAGGAATTAGCCGAAAAAATTGTGGATTTGCTTTAATGCCTAAGTTACAGGATAAAAACCTCATTCGTATTAAAGGGACGTAGCGGTGTAAAAATATTTAGAAAGTATGTTTCCGCGAAAGTGAATAGAAACCAATGGATGGATTTCCAAAGGAACATCCATCTTATATCTGGAAGGTGGCAAAAGGGCCAGCCATGGAATTTAAACATGTACCGGTATTGCTAAAGGAATCCATTCAAGGGCTGCAGGTGAAGCCGGATGGTGTTTATGTGGACTGCACCCTGGGAGGGGCCGGACACAGCCGGGAGATATTGCGCTCCCTGGGGGCCGGGGGAAGGCTGATTGGCATCGATCAGGACCCGGCAGCGCTGACCCATGCCGAACAACGTTTAAAGAATAATACCGGGCAATTTATTGCCGTTCGCAGTAATTTCGTACAGATCAAGGAAGTTCTTGCCCAACTGGATATCGCGGCAGTGGACGGGGTGTTGTTTGATCTGGGCGTTTCCTCCTATCAACTGGATACCCCGGAACGGGGATTTAGTTACATGCATGATGCGGAACTGGACATGCGCATGAACCCTGAACAGCCCATTTCGGCGAAAGAACTGATCCATAAACTTTCTGAACCGGAACTGGCGGAGATCATCCGTAAATATGGTGAAGAACGCTGGGCCAAAAGAATCGCCTCTTTTATTGTGGCGGAGAGGAAACGCCAACCCATTACTACTACCGCCAGGCTGGTGGATGTCATCAAGGCGGCAGTTCCTGCCGGAGCCCGGAGAGAAGGCCCTCATCCGGCCAAAAGGACCTTTCAGGCTCTGCGTATTGCTGTAAACGATGAATTAGGAATTCTGGCCGGGGCCATTCGGGATGCGGTAGATAAGCTTAAACCCGGCGGAAGGATTTGCGTGATTACTTTTCATTCCCTGGAGGATCGGATTATTAAAGACACTTTTAAGGAATTGGCCAATCCCTGTACCTGTCCTCCCGACTTTCCGGTTTGCGCCTGTGGCAAACAACCGGGGTTAAAAATTATTACCGGCAAACCGGTGGAGCCTTCCCTGGAGGAAGTGGAAATTAATCCCCGGGCCCGCAGTGCCAAATTGAGGATTGGGGAAAGAGTACAGTCTTAAGCAGTGCTTTCCCATTTTGGATAAAGTTCTAAAAAGGCGAGAAGGTGAATAAACATTGAGTGTGGCACAGGAAAAATTTAACTACCTGCTTCCAGAGGAGCAACCCCGCCAGGTATCCCAACCCCGAAGAGCGCTGTCCAAAAGAGCTATTCGCAAGGGGAAAGTTTTGCTAACTGGTTGTATTCTTTCCGTGTTTATGGTAGGGGTTGTCATTGCCTACTACTATGCTCAAGTGGCCACCTTGGGATATCAAGTCGCTCAATTGCAAAATAGCTTAAATCAGCTACAGTCGGAGCAGGAGGATTTGGAAAGTCAAGCAAACCAATTGAAATCATTAGAACGAGTAGAGGCCATCGCCACTACCAAACTGGGTATGGTAAAGCCTAACTCCAGTGAAGTGGTACTTGTTACCGCCTTGTCTGAGGATCCTCAAAAAAAGCTGGAAGCTAAGCAAGGAGTTAATCCGGCGGAGCCACCGGAGAATCATGAAGCTCCGGTCCAGAAAGAGGACAAACTTTCCAAAGCCGGTGAAACAAAGAGCCCTGTCATTGAGGCCTTTGTTGATATGGTAAATCGTTGGGAGAGGGGACTCTAGCAAAGCGGTAACAGTCAGGCCTGCAGGGAGGAATATCGGTTTGAAAACTACCAACATACTTGTCCGCAGGAGGATTACCTGGCTGTTTTTATTGGGTTCCACTCTATTATTCATGATTATACTGCGCCTGGTCTGGATTCAATTTGTCCGTGGGGATGAACTGAGACAGCAGGGCATGATCAACCGGATGCGGGATGTCCCGGTGGAAGCAAAACGGGGAAGCATCCTGGACCGGAATGGCAATGAACTGGTTACCAGTGTCAGCGCCGATTCCATTTATGCCATTCCTTCTCATATTAAAAAGCCCGATGAGGTGGCTAACCAACTGGCCCCTATTTTGGGTATGGAGGCTGAAAAAGTAAAAGAGATTATTACCAAGAAATCCAGCTTTGAATGGGTTAAGCGAAAGGTGGATTTTGAAACTTCCAAAAAAATTAAAGCGTTAGAAATTGAAGGAATTGGTTTTGCCGAGGAGAGTAAACGTTATTACAAGCAAGAAACTCTGGCGCCGCACATTTTAGGTTTTACCGGTACCGATAATCAGGGTCTGATGGGAATGGAAGCAGCCTATGAAAAGGAATTAAAAGGGGTTCCCGGGCGCATTGTCATCGAACATGATGCGGCGGGCAGGGAAATTCCCCAGGCTTTACACCAGTATATTCCTCCGGTGCAGGGGAATAATCTGGTGCTCACCCTGGATCAGACCATTCAGCATTTTGTTGAACGGGATCTGGACAAAATTGTCGCTGCTTATAATCCCAAAATAGCCGTGATTATTGTCATGGATCCAAAAACCGGAGAGGTGCTGGCCATGGGCAACCGTCCTACCTTCAACCCCAACCGGTGGCGGGATGTTCCCCAGAGTGTATGGGACCGGAACCCGGCCGTATGGTACAATTACGAACCCGGCTCAACTTTTAAAATCATCACCGCCGCTTCCGCCCTGGAGGAAAATGCCGTTAGGCCCAGCGACCGTTTTTATGATCCCGGTTATATTCAGGTGGCGGACCGCAAGATTCGCTGCTGGAAGGCCGGCGGACACGGGAGCCAGAGCTTCGAGGAAGTGGTGCAAAACTCCTGTAACCCGGGTTTTGTTCAGGTAGGCCTTAATTTGGGCAAGGAAAGATTTTATAAATATATCCGGGCCTTTGGCCTCGGGCAGCCCACAGGGATTGGTTTACCCGGCGAGGCCCAGGGCATTATGATCCCGGAGAAGAATGCAACCAACTTAAACATAGGCACCATGGCCATTGGGCAGTCCATTGCCGTAACGCCCATTCAACTACTGACTGCCGTCAGCGCGGTGGCCAACGGGGGGACATTAATAAAACCCCAGTTGGTGAAAAGGATTGAAGACCAAAAAGGCAAGACCGTCCAGGAATTCAAGCCGGAGATTATACGCAAGGTGATTTCCGGGGAAACATCCAAGCTGACCAATCAACTGCTGGAGAACGTTGTTTTTAAAGGAACCGGGAAAAATGCCTTTGTGGATGGTTACCGGGCTGCGGGCAAAACCGGTACGGCCCAGGTGGTCAGCGAACAGGGCGGGTATGCCAGCGGTAAATATGTTGCCTCCTTTGCCGGCTTTGCCCCGGTTAACGACCCTAAGATCGCGGTTTTAATTATGATTGCCGAGCCCCAGGGAGGAGCCTATTACGGCGGGCAAGTGGCGGCGCCGGTATTTTCTTCCCTGGCCCTGGATATTCTCCGATACATGGGCGTACCGGAACAAAAAGATTTGCCCAAGCCAAAAATTAACCCCTGGGAAGTTGAAGAGGAAAGAATTGAAGTAGTGGTTCCCAATGTGGTTAATCTCCCGATGGATGAAGCGCAGAAACTGCTTCGGGAAGCCGGACTGGCCTTTGAGGTGAAGGGCCAAGGCAAGATGGTATACGGTCAGATCCCCGAAAGCGGAGCCCTGGTGCTCACCGGCACCACCGTGATTTTGGACCTCTCGGGGGGCAAGGGGGATGCCGGTCAAGGCGAACAAGTATCCGTACCGGAGCTTAAAGGAATGACCATCCGTGAGGCGGGGAACCTGCTGGAAAGCCTTGGCTTGAAATTAGAACCGGAGGGTTCCGGACTGGCCCAATCCCAAAGTCATCCTGCGGGAAGTAAATTGAACCGGGGCAGTACGGTGAAGGTACAGTTTAAACCGCCTGCATCGTCCAATAATACCTAGGATAAATGGCCACGGATACCCTGGCCTCCCATGCAGGGAGGACCAGGGTTTTTAAAAGGGATGTTCAGCTAGACCATGCCTGTAAGGAAATTGGCAGTTCTTTGGTGAATGGGCTTGACGAAAGCCTTGCTTTTCTTTAAATTGGTAGTTATCCCATTCTATTGGAAACTATTTAAGCAGTTAACGGGAATTAAAATGTCTCACAAATGGAAAGAATAGGAAGTATAATGGCGGGGAGGGAATCCAATGCAACTAAGTGAGCTTTTAACAGCCTTTGATTATGTCTCCATCGACGGGAGTCCTGATCTACCCATCCATCATCTCTGTTATGATTCCCGGAAGGTTCAGCCGGGAGATCTCTTTGTGGCCGTTAAAGGCTATCAAACGGACGGTCATCAATATATTGCCGATGCCGTCGCCGCCGGGGCCACGGCGGTGGTTCTGGAGGAGAAGGTAGAAGTGCCTCCGGGAGTGACGGTGGTTACCGTGACGGACAGCAGGAAAGCTTTAGCCTTGCTGGCAGACCGCTTTTATCACCATCCTTCTCAAAAAATGATCCTGGTCGGAGTTACGGGTACCAATGGAAAAACCACCACCACCCACCTGATTGCGGCTATTTGGAAAAAATCGGGCCTCAAGCCCGGTGTTATCGGTACCATTCATAATCTCATCGGGGACAAAGTGCTGCCCGTTACCAATACCACCCCGGAGTCCCCGGATTTACAGAGGCTGCTGGGGGAAATGACCGATGCCGGGGTTCAGGCTGTGGCCATGGAGGTTTCTTCCCATGCCCTAGCCCTGCACCGGGTGGCCGGAGTCAATTATAAAGTGGGGGTTTTTACAAATCTCACCCAGGACCACCTGGATTTTCACGGAACCATGAAAGAGTATTTAAAGGCCAAAGCAAAGCTCTTCCAAAAGGATCTTCAGTACGCCGTGATTAACGGGGATGACCCGGCCGCAAAACAGTTGGTTAAGCTCAGCCAGGGAAAAGTATACACCTATGGGATTGAGCAGGTGGTGGATGTAAGAGCCAAGGACATTCAAGTGACCGCCCGGGGCGTTTCTTTTACGGTTACCGGCCCATGGGGGGAACAAAAATTGAGCTTAAAATTAACGGGACGGTTTAATGTCTATAATGCCCTGGCTGCTTATACGGTAGGCATGGCTTTGGGCTTTAACGGGGCAGATGTTAAGTCGGCCTTGGAGGAAGTTGCGGGGGTGGCGGGACGTTTTGAACTGGTTGACCGGGGACAGGATTTTGCGGTGGTGGTAGATTACGCCCATACGCCCGATGGCCTGAAAAATATTTTGACCACAGCCCGGCAGATTACCCGGGGCAGATTGATTACGGTCTTTGGCTGCGGAGGAGACCGGGATCGAACCAAGCGTCCGCTGATGGGGGAAATTGCGGCAGAGCATAGTGATCTGGTGATTGTGACTTCCGATAATCCCCGCACTGAAGATCCTGTTAAAATTATTGAAGACGTGGTTGTAGGGGTCGAAAAAAAGATCAAACCGGATAAATACCGTGTGCTGACCGACCGCCGGGAGGCCATTACCCGGGCCGTTCATTTAGCCCGGGAGGGAGATGTAGTGGTTATTGCCGGTAAAGGCCATGAAGATTACCAGATCCTTGGTACCACCAAGATTCATTTTGACGATCGTGAGGTGGTGGGTGAGGCGCTGGCCCAGCGAGGGTATCGGTGCTAAGCTAAGGGGTATTTCTCTGGGGTCCAGACTTAAGGGTATCGTTTTTGGGTCCGGTTGTTAGCCTTATTCTGTATTCCTTATGGGTCCTGTATTTTTTACAAGATCCACAAGCATTTCCTATAAGGCTAACAACTAGACCCCCAAGGGATGCCGGTGAGGCTAACAACAGGACCCCAGAGGAATCCCGATGGCTAAAACCGCCCCCCCAGGAATACCCATAAGAAGGAGCTGACCTCATGCTTGTTTATACGGTAAAAGAGATTGCCGGGGCAACCGGCGGGATTCTCCTGCAGGGGGACCCGTCTGCTGTGGTGAGGGGTGTCTGCACCGACAGCCGAAAGGCCGGCAGCGGCGATCTTTTTGCAGCTTTAAAGGGCCAGCAAATGGACGGCCATCTTTTTATCGGCCAGGCCCTGGAAAAAGGGGCAGGAGCGCTGCTGGTGTCCCGGGTTCCGGATGTTGTTCCGGAGGGAGTGCCGGTGGTCCAGGTTCAGGATACACTGCAGGCCCTTCAACAACTGGCCCGGTATAACCGGGAGCAATTGAATATTCCGGTGGTAGCCGTTACCGGCAGTAATGGTAAAACTTCCACCAAAGATATGGTGGCGGCGGTGTTGCAGGTTCGATGGAACACTCTTAAAACCCAGGGGAATTTTAACAATGAACTGGGTCTGCCTTTAACGCTCTTAAACTTAACGGAAAAACACCAGGCCGCTGTGGTTGAGATGGGCATGCGGGGACCGGGGGAAATTGATTTTCTGGCCGGCCTGGCTAAACCTACCGGGGCGGTGATTACCAATATTGGCGAAACCCACCTGGAAAGATTGGGCTCTGTGCACAATATTGCCCTGGCCAAGGGAGAAGTGCTGGAGCACATTCCGCAAGACGGCTTTGCCCTATTAAATGGGGATAGTCCTTACGTAAATGAATTGGCCGTCCGTTGCCAAGGGCAGGTGTGGACTTATTCCCTCCAAGGTCCGGCGGACCTGAGGGCTGAAAATATCCGCAGCGAGGGAGCGGGAGTTCGTTATAAGGTCACTTATCCGGGCGGCCAAGGCGAAATATTTTTACCGGTTCCCGGCAGCCATAATGTAATGAACAGTCTGGGAGCTTTGGGTGTGGGGCTGCGGCTGGGTCTAACCTTTGAGGAAATTGCCGCCGGTTTGGCACAGGTAACCCTGACGCACATGCGGCTGGAGATTATACAGGCTCAGGATTTTATGGTGATTAACGACGCCTATAATGCCAATCCCTCTTCCATGGAAGCGGCCCTGAGAGTTCTGGCCGAGACAGCCCGGGGCAGGAAGATTGCGGTCCTGGGGAATATGTATGAACTTGGGAAACGCACCGAATCCGGTCACAGGGACACGGGTAAAGCCGCCCGGGAGGCCGGTGTTCAGAAGTTGGTGGCAGTGGGCGATCTGGCCCGGTTCATAGCCAAGGGGGCTCTGGAAGCGGGCATGCCGGAAAAAGATGTTTTTCATTGTGAGCATAACGCCGGCGCCATAGAGGTTCTAGGTAGCTTATTAAAGGCCGGTGATACCGTTTTAGTAAAAGGCTCCCGGGGTATGCGCATGGAGGAAATCGTTCAAGCATTGTTGAATCCCGGAGTTTCCTTGAATTAATGAACAAATGCTGCCGAGGGGAGGGAATGAATGATGGGAACTTCGCAGGTTTGGCTGGCCTTCGGCATTAGCTTACTAACCACAATCCTTCTGGGGCCCCTGATTATACCGGCCCTTAGAAGATTAAAATTTGGCCAGACCATCCGGGTGGAAGGGCCGGCCAGGCATATGGCTAAATCCGGCACACCCACCATGGGAGGCCTCCTGTTTTTGATCGGAATTGGGGTTGCGGGAGTAGCCCTGCTTTCCGGGCCGGTGCAGGGAAGGGCCGAGGGATGGATTGTACTGGCCGTAACGATGGGTTATGGTCTTATTGGTTTTATTGATGATTTTATTAAAGTGGTATTAAAAAGGAATCTTGGGCTCAAAGGGCGGGAGAAACTGCTGGGACAACTGATCATTGCCGCGGTGCTGGCGGTGGTGGTGGTATTTAAACTGGGCCGGGGGACGGACTATGTCATTCCCTTTTCCGGCTTTATCAGCCCGGGAGGAATCGGTTTCGATCCGGGATGGTGGCCCTTTTTTGGTCTGACCGTGCTGGTGCTGCTGGCTGCCAGCAATGCGGTGAATCTAACAGACGGGTTGGACGGACTGGCCGCCGGGGCCACAGTTTTTACTTCCGCCGCCTTTGTACTGCTGTCCCTGGTTACCGGGAAAGTTGGCACAGCCATTGTATTGGCGGCGGTAACCGGAGGATGTCTGGGATTTTTAGTTTATAACCGGCATCCGGCCAAGGTATTTATGGGTGATACCGGATCACTGGCCCTGGGAGGAGCTCTGGGCGCTGCAGCAGTGGTTACCAGGAATGAACTGCTGCTTCTGGTGATTGGCGGCCTTTATGTTTTGGAAACCTTGTCCGTTATTATCCAAGTGATCTCTTTTAAAACCACCGGCAAACGGATTTTCCGAATGAGCCCTCTGCATCACCACTTTGAGCTTTCCGGCTGGTCGGAAATTCGGGTGGTGCTAACCTTCTGGTTATTAAGCTTTTTATTTTCGGCAGTGGGCATTTTGGGGATTTACCGGTTGGGCTGATAAAGGTTCAGTGAACATCAGTTCAGGGAATATATAAAAATTAGCGGATGCTAGACAAAAGGGGTATCAAAAGTGCAATTGCAAGGCAAAAGGATCCTGGTAGTAGGAGCCGGCAAGAGTGGTCAAGCTGTATGTGAGTTTTTGGTTGAAAAGAAAGCGTTGGTGTCTTTAACCGATGCCAGCAGTAGCGAACAAATACCCGACGTGGCAAAGGCCCTGTCAGACCGGGGAATAACCTTGTTTCTGGGGGAATATCCCCAGGTAACCCGGGAAGATTACAATCTTCTGGTGGTCAGCCCCGGCGTACCCTTAACGGTTCCCCCTGTGGAGCAGGCGCGGAAGGCGGGGGTACCGGTCATGGGTGAGCTTGAACTGGCTTACCGCTTTGCCCGGGCGCCGGTGGTGGCCATTACCGGTACCAACGGCAAAACAACCACCACTTCACTGCTGGGGCAGATGTTTCAGGAAGCGGGATACCGGACGCTGGTGGCCGGAAATATCGGCCTGCCTTTAATCCAGGAGGTGGAAAAGTACTCGGCCCAGGATCGGATTGTGGCGGAAGTATCCAGCTTCCAATTGGAAACCAGCCAAACCTTTGCCCCCAGGGTTTCGGTGATACTGAATATAACGCCGGATCACCTGGATCGTCATGGCTCCATGGAGGAATATGTCCGGGCCAAAGCCCGGATTTTGGCCCACCAGGGGCCGGATGATTGGGCGGTGTTGAATTATGATGATCCACTGACCCGAAATTTGGCCGGAAACTGTTCCGCCAGGGTATTATTCTTCAGCACCCGGCATATCTTAGAATCAGGAATTTTTATCCAAGAAGATCAAATTGTCCTCCGGGATAAGGGACGGCAGTTAGAAATTGCAAAACTCCAAACCTTACGTATTCCCGGCGCGCATAATTTAGAAAATGCGCTGGCCGCCGTGGGAGCCGGTTATGCCATAGGTCTGGCCCCGGAAGAGATTGCCCGGACCCTGGCCAGCTTTGCCGGGGTGGCCCACCGGCTGGAATACGTGGCCACCGTGAATGGTGTTCGTTACATCAATGATTCCAAAGGAACCAACCCGGATGCAGCCATGAAAGCGCTGGAAGCCTACGATGTTCCCATTGTGTTGATTGCCGGCGGCAAGAACAAAGGCGTATCCTTTACGGAGTTCGCCGGTAAGATTAAAGAACGGGTTCGGGTGCTGATTACCGTAGGACTGCACGGCGGCCAAATTGAAGCGGCGGCCAGAGAACAAAATTTTGACCCTATTTATCCTGCCCGGGATTATGCGGAGGCCGTTCAACTGGCCCACCGTTACGCCCGCCCCGGGGAAGTGGTGCTGCTGTCCCCTGCCTGTACCAGTTGGGACATGTTCAAGAATTTTGAAGAGCGGGGCGAATTGTTTAAGAAACTGGTGCTGGAGTTGAAAGAGCAGCCGGCAACCGTTACGGACGGTCTGGAATAAATTTTCATGATTGAATAGCCAAAGGGGGTAAAAAAACCATGCGTTTAAAGAAAAGGCCACCGGACTTTGTCCTCTTTCTTACGGTATTAATGTTGTTAAGTGTGGGATTGGTGATGGTCTTTTCTTCCAGTGAATATGTAACCATGGTTCGCTATAACGACAGTTTTTACTTCTTTAAACGGCAGTTGCTTTGGGCTCTTATTGGTCTAACAGCTATGTTTGGCATGATGAATTTTGACTACTTTAGGCTAAAACGGTGGATCGGTCCCATCGTGGCAGGGGGCTTTCTGCTATTGATCGCTGTTTTAATCCCCGGGATCGGAGAGGTGGTTAACGGGGCGAGGCGGTGGATCGACTTGGGATTTATGTCCTTTTCCCCGGCCGAGCTGGTCAAATTGTGCATGATTATGTTTGTGGCCTTTGGCTTATCGAAGAAAAAAGAGAACATCCAGTCTTTTAAGGAAGGCCTTTTACCCTATCTGGTGTTCATGCTGCTGGCAGCCGGTCTGATCTTGCTGCAGCCGGATCTGGGAACCGCCATTGTTCTATGCGGTACCATTTTTATCATGTTTTTTGCCGCGGGAGCCCGGATCTTTCATCTGGGTAGTCTGGCCGGTCTGGGGGTGCTGGGCGTGGCTGTGGCCATTTACTTTGAGCCTTACCGCATGAGCCGCTTTCTGGCTTTTATGGATCCGGAAAAGGATCCCCAGGGGACCGGGTATCATATTATCCAATCCCTGTACGCCCTGGGCTCCGGGGGATTGTTCGGCATGGGGCTGGGCCAGAGTAAACAAAAATTTCTCTATTTGCCGGAAAGCCACACGGACTTTATTTTTGCCATATTAGGTGAGGAACTGGGATTTATCGGCGCCTCCCTGGTGGTCCTTCTTTTTATTATGCTGGTCTGGCGGGGACTGAAAGTGGCCGTTACTTCACCGGATCCCTTTGCCAGTTTGCTGGCCGCCGGCATTACCAGCGGCATTGCCCTTCAGGCCATTATCAACATGGGCGTGGTAACCGGATCCATGCCCGTCACCGGGGTTCCCTTGCCCTTTATTAGTTCCGGCGGGACCTCCCTGTTGTTTACCCTAATGGGTGTAGGCATTATCTTAAATATTTCTAAATACACCACGCCCCGTTAATTTAAGAAACGGGGTTTGTGCGATTTTTGTCGGATGAGATCGAGGTGAAGAAATTTGCGGGCAATCATAACCGGCGGTGGAACCGGGGGGCACATTTACCCGGCCTTGGCCATCGCCAAGGGATTACAACACCGCTTTCCCCATGCGCAAATCCTGTATGTGGGAACAACTCAGGGCCTTGAGGCCGATATTGTGCCCAAGGCCAATTTCCCCTTTAAGGCCATCACGGTTTCCGGTTTTGAACGGAAGTTTTCCCCGGGTAACCTGAAAGTGGCTTGGCAGGCCTTGCAGGGATACCGGCAGGCCCGGGCCGTGATTAAAAAATTTAAGCCTCAGGTGGTGATCGGCACCGGGGGGTATGTCTGCGGTCCGGTGGTTCTGGCAGCGGCTCGACTGGGCATTCCAACCCTGATTCATGAGCAAAATGCCCTTCCCGGCGTTACCAACCGTATTTTGTCCAGAGTTGTAGACCGGGTGGCGGTTTCCTTTGAAGATTCCATGCCCTACTTTCCCAAGAAAGCGGCGGTCACGCTCACCGGTCTTCCGGTCCGTCCGGAGATTCTGCAGGCGGAGCGGGATCTTTCCCTGGCTTCCCTGGGGTTGAGGGATGACCGGATTACCATTCTGGTTTTCGGGGGCAGCCGGGGGGCCCGAAGGATCAATCAGGCCATGACCGAGGTCATCCGCCGCTTCGGCAACCGGCCGGAAGTACAAATTCTACATGCCACCGGACAAGCCGGTTACCGGGAGTTTCTTGAGCAACTGGAGCGGCAGGGTATAAATTTGGATGATTATGTAAATATTACCATTGTACCTTATTTATACAACATGCATGAGGCTTTGGCTGTGGCGGATATGGTGGTAAGCAGAGCAGGGGCGGCAACCTTGGCGGAACTGACCCTATTAGGGCTTCCCTCCATCTTAATTCCTTATCCCTATGCCGCCGAAAACCATCAGGAACACAACGCCAGAGCGTTGGCCGACCGGGGTGCCGCTGTTCTGATTAAAGATGCGGAACTTACCGGTCTGACCCTGGTTGAGCAAATGGAAGGAATGATTCAAGATAAAAATCGCTTGAAGGATATGGCCCAGGTCAGCCAGAAATTAGGGCGGGCCAAGGCTTTGGATGATATTGTTGATTGTGTGGAGGAAATATTGCCGCGGCCATGATCAGAAAACCGTGGCTGTCTTTGTTTCACTGCATCAAAGATAGAATTTTTAAGTTCATTTTTATATACCAAATAAATGGAGCTGCTGATGCGTCGACAGCTTGGGCGACCAAGCTTTTCCCACGCGATGGACAAGCTCGAAACAGGGCGGGCGGGTAGGCCGCAACCGGGAGTAACACCTCCTGCGGGAAATGCATAGTATGGCTTACAGAAGCGCTCTTTTAGGGTTTTTCTTCCCTGGAGGGGTAGTCCTGTTTCTGGAAGGAGTGAAGTGAGTGCAGGTAAAGGAAAAGGAAAAGAGAATTCACTTTGTTGGTATCGGTGGAGCCGGTATGAGCGGTATTGCCGCTGTTTTGCTGGGCATGGGAGGTTACCGGGTGTCCGGTTCCGATTTAAAAAGAACCGCAGTGGTTGAAAGACTGGAAAATCTGGGAGCAACCTGCTATACCGGTCATGCTGCTGAAAATTTAATGGATGTGGATATGGTGATTACTTCTACGGCTATCTCACCGGATAACCCCGAAGTTTTGGAAGCCCAGCGCCGGGGCATCCCCCTGGTAAGACGGGGAGCCATGCTGGCCCGGTTAATGAATGAAAAGCGAGGCATTGCGGTGGCCGGAGCCCATGGCAAAACCACCACAACATCCATGATCTCCCTGGTTTTAGAAAAAAGCGGTTTCGATCCCACCATCTTAATCGGAGGTGACTTGAGTGATATCGGTGGGAATGCCAAACAGGGGCAAGGAGAATATTTGGTTGCCGAAGCAGATGAAAGTGACGGTTCTTTTTTATTGTTAAGTCCGGAAATTGCCGTGGTGACAAATATCGAAGACGATCATCTGGATCATTATGGTTCCAAGGAAAATATCATCAAAGCCTTTATGGAATTTTTAAATAAAGTCCCTGCCAAGGGTCTGTCGGTTCTCTGCCTGGATGATCCGGTGATCAAAACCATCAGCACGGAGCTTTCCTGCCCGGTGGTGACCTATGGCTCTGAAGATTCCGGAGCGGATTATATCCTGAGTTCCTATGAGTTTAGGAATGGGATTTCCCGGGCTGTAGTGACCTTCCGGGGAGAGAGATTAGGGGTTTTGGAACTGGTTGTGCCCGGTTACCATAATCTTTTAAATGCGCTGGCCACCGTAGCAACCGGACGGTATCTGGGCCTTGATTTTGAGCAGGTAGCCCGTTCCCTGGCCGGATTTAAGGGAGCCAAAAGACGTTACCAACTTTTGGGTGAAACAAAGGGCATAAAAATTGTAGACGATTATGCGCACCACCCCACAGAAATCAAGGCAACCCTGCAGGCTGCCAGGCATGCCCATCCCGGGAGGTTGCTGGTCGTTTTTCAACCTCACCGCTATACTCGGACCCGCCAGCTCTTCCGTGAGTTCGGAGAGTCTTTTCATCATGCGGACGTGATTATTTTAACAGATATTTACTCAGCCGGGGAACCCCCCTTGGAAGGGGTTGACACCAGGCTTATTATTGATGCCATTTCCAGAAAGGAAGGTCAGCAGGTACTTTACCTGCCTACCCTAAAGGATGCCGCAGAATTCTTGCAGAACAATCTCCAGGGAGGCGACCTGGTGCTGACCATGGGAGCCGGGGATGTTTACACTCTGGGGAGGGAATTGTTAAGGAGACTGGAGGAAAAGTAAACATGAACAAACCTGCACTGGCGGTTGAACTCCAGCCCTTGCTTCAGGGGTCTGTGCGAGTTAACGAATCCATGGCTCTCCATACCACATGGCGCATTGGGGGTCCAGCGGATCTTTTTGTTGACCCGGTTGGCAGGGAAGATATTCGGCAGGCTGTTGAATTTGCCAGGAGCAAAGAATTACCGATAACGGTCATTGGAAATGGTTCAAACCTTCTGGTGAAAGACGGCGGTATCCGGGGCATGGTGATTAAAGTGGGACGGGGGCTGGCCTATATTACTGTGGATGGCACTCTTATCCGGGCCGGAGCCGGTTTGACCTTACCGGAATTGGCGGCGGCAGCCCGCCGGGCCGGTCTGGGAGGTTTTGAATTTGCGGCGGGAATCCCGGGTTCCCTGGGAGGAGCTCTGGTGATGAACGCCGGTGCCATAAACGGGTGTACGGCAGATGTGCTGCAATCGGCGGTGGTATTGGATCATCAGAACCGCTTTATTACCCTCCCCAAGGAAGAGTTTGGATTTGCTTACCGAACCAGTAATTTACAGAAGACCGGAACCATCTGTGTTGAGACGTGCTGGCAGGGTATACCCCGGGATCCGGCTGTGATTGAGCAGGAAACCCGGGAATATCTGTCTAGAAGAAAAGCTTTGCAGCCCCAGGGTTTTCCCAATGTGGGCAGCATTTTTAAAAACCCTCCGGGAGATTCCGCAGGAAGGCTGATTGAGGCGGCGGGAGGCAAAGGGCTCAAAGTTGGAGGTGCGGAGGTTTCTCACAAACATGCCAACTGGATATTAAATGTGGGCAATGCCACAGCCAGAGATGTTCTCACATTAATTGAACAAGTAAAAAGACGAGTGATGGATCGTTTTGGCATCCTCTTGCATCTGGAAGTGAGGGTTCTTGGTGAAGACTAGGCGGAGGTGACAACGTGGAAAAGTTTGTGATCGTAGGAGGTAACCGCCTAAAGGGTACAATAAAGGCGAACGGTTCCAAAAATGCAACTCTGCCCATTTTAGCAGCAACCTTGTTAACCGGCGGGGTATGTACGGTACATCAGGTGCCAAGGCTCAGGGATGTTTTAGTGATGCAAGAGCTTCTTAGCTACCTTGGGGCCAAGGTAACTCTGGAAAACCACACCATCATTGTAGACGGCTCCGGTGTTCAGTCCCAGGAGATTTCCGAAGACCTGATGAGAAAAATGCGAGCTTCCAATTTGGTCCTGGGGCCGCTCATAGGGCGATTTGGCAGTGTAAAAATATCTCACCCGGGAGGCTGCAACATTGGGTCGCGCCCCATGAACCTGCACTTAAAAGGCTTAACCTCTCTAGGGGCGGAAATATCGGAGAAATTTGGCTATATTACGGCGAATGCTAGTCAACTAACTGGGACAGTAATTCACCTGGATGTCCCCAGTGTGGGGGCTACGGAAAATTTAATCATGGCCGGGGTGCTGGCCAAAGGAACAACCGTGATACGGAATGCGGCCAAAGAGCCGGAGATTGTGGACCTGCAAAACTTTCTCAATGCCATGGGAGCCAAAATGGTGGGGGCCGGTACCGATGTAATCCGTATTGAAGGGGTCAAAGAGTTAGGCTCGGTAACCCATACGGTGATCCCCGACCGGGTTGAGGCAGGAACCCATATGATTGCCGGGGCCATGACCAACGGAGATGTAACGGTCAGCAATGTGATTCCGGAGCATCTGGATCCTTTAATCTATAAATTAAGGGAAGCCGGAGTCCAAGTGGATGTGGGCAATGACAGCGTCCGGGTGCAGGGAACCGGCGTCCTCCGGGCGGTGGATATTAAGACCATGCCTTACCCGGGCTTTCCCACGGATATGCAATCCCAAATGATGGCCTTGATGACCATTGCCGATGGAACCAGTGTGATTAGCGAAACCATCTTTGAAAACCGCTTTAAACACGTGCCCGAGTTCAGGAGAATGGGAGCGGATATACGTTTGGAAGGTCACACGGCCATCGTCAAGGGTGTACCCCGATTGTCCGGCGCCTGTGTGGAGGCCACCGACCTGAGGGCCGGAGCGGCCCTTATCCTCGCGGCCCTAGCGGCGGAAGACGGTACGGTGTTGGGTAATATCGAGCACATTGACCGGGGCTACGAGCGGATCGAGAAAAAATATAATTCCCTGGGTGCTCGGATTATTAGAGTCAACAGTTAATGACTCTTTTTTCAGCCACAGCTTATGGTTTTAAACCACGGCTTTCGCCGGAGCTAAAAGCTTTGGTGAAAGCTGATTTTTATTTTAAGATTACCCTTGGAAAGGCCTGGGGCTTCAGTTATAATAACTTTAAAATGGGTCTGTAGGAAATTTCAGGCAACGGGAGGACATCATGTATCAACCTCGTACGGGAAACCCAAGAACCAAAAATCACCGGATACAGAGTGTTTTTTTTATTTTATTGGTGGTTGCTGCTGCCTATATCTTGCTCCAGTCCCCCATTTTTGAAATTCGCACCATCACCGTTCAAGGCAACCGCCAGTTAACACCGGAAGAGATTATAAAATTTTCCGGGATTACCACGGGAAATAATATTTTTAAAATTAACATCAGTGATGCGGAAA
This sequence comes from Desulforamulus ruminis DSM 2154, assembly GCF_000215085.1. NCBI lineage: Bacteria > Bacillati > Bacillota > Clostridia > Eubacteriales > Peptococcaceae > Desulforamulus > Desulforamulus ruminis. Next base: position 3,399,190 of record NC_015589.1, on the reverse strand, counting down.
AAAAATTAAACATGGTACCCCTGTTAAAAAGCACAGAAGTTGAGCGCAAATTTCCTCAAACTATCGTAATTCATGTAGAGGAGAGACAAGCAGTGGCATTGCTTGCCGTAAAAAACAGTTTTATTAAAGTGGATTCGGAAGGGGTATACTTGCAAAAGGGTCAAATGGCTTCGGCCTTACCGGTGATTACCGGCTTAAACTGTGAAATGGACGGACCGGGGAAACCCGTAAAGGCCCAATATCTGGCGCAAGCACTGGCCATATTGCCGGAAATGTCCCGGGTGCTGGTGCAAAAACTGTCGGAGATCCATATCAGCGATGGCGGGCAGGTAACCCTGTACACCATTGACGGGATCCAGGGAAGAATGGGTTTGCCCGAGGAGATGAAATATAAATGCTTGATCTTTGAGGAGGTTATCGACCGACTCAAAGAAAAAGGCGGAGAGATTCAGTATGTGGATTTATCCAATCCACGGGTGCCGGTGGTCAAATACTCTCAGAATCCGCAGGAGGGCCAGCAGTGAAAATAAAGCAATATCAATGGGGTGTGGCTTTGGTGGCGTTGGCCCTGGGTTTAATGCTGACGGTCCAATACCGCTACTCCAAAGAAATTAACGAAACACCGCCCATTGCCAGGGCACAGGCTCTGGCCAGCGAAATTAAAGAAAAGCAAGCGGAGCGCGATCTGCTGCAGGAGCGAGTTCAGCAGTTGCGCGACAAACTGGATAAAAAAGCGGCCAGCGAATCGGAAACCCTTTCGGAAGAAATGGATACCGACCGCATTATTGCAGGGAACCAGGCCGTTTTTGGCCCGGGGGTGGAAGTAACCTTAAATGACAGCAATATTGAAGTACCTGCGGGACAGGACCCCAACTTTTATGTCGTTCATGATGAGGATGTACTCAGAGTACTCAATGAGCTGAAGGCCGCCGGGGCAGAGGCCATTTCCCTGAATGGCGTCCGACTGATTGCCACCAGTGAAATCCGCTGTATTGGGCCCACCATTCTGACCAATAAAAATAAAAGAATCCCCGCTCCTTTTACCATTACCGCCATTGGCAATCCCCAAACCCTGGAAAACTCCCTGTATATGAAGGGTGGCGTGGTGGAGCAGCTTAAATTCTGGGGTATCCAGGTAAAGGTGGTTAAAAAAACCAATCTAGAAATTCCGGGCTACGGTGGGGCTATCACCTTGGAATATGCCGAACCGGTTAAAGAGGGATCGGAAATATGAGAAAAACACTATATTTTTCCATAGGATTTGTTTCGGTTATTTTAGGTTTGATGATCGCCTTTCAATTTCGCACCGTAGGGCAGGTGGATTCGGCAGTGCCTTCTGACCGGGCCCAATTGTTGACAAATCAGCTTAAAGAAATTGAAAAGGAAACGGTAACCCTGCTGATCGAAGCCAATGACCTGGAAAATAAACTGACCCGGGCAGAAAAAGGACAGACCGAGGCCTCTGAAGCGGTACTGGAAGAACTGCAAAAGGTTCGGCAAATCGCCGGGTTTACCCAACTGAAAGGGCCGGGTGTAGAGGTTTATATTGCGCCGGTCCAGAGGGCAGGTCAGCATAACGAGAATAATTGGTATATCGTGAGTGATGAAGACCTACTGCTTAGGGTGGTCAACGAACTGCGGGCTGCCGGGGCCGAGGCTCTATCAATTAATGGCCAGAGGATTATCTCCACCAGTGAGATCCGGTTGGCCGGTTCATTTATCGATGTGAACCTTACACGAATTTCCCCGCCTTATACTATAATGGCCATTGGAGCACCCGACCAGTTAGAAAGCAGTCTTCTGATCAAGGGAGGCTTGGTGGATAGTATAAGAGATTGGGAGGTCACAGTTACCAAACAAGAGGAACTATTACTGCCGGCATACAAACATAATGTTAAATTAGAATATGCTAAACCACTAAAGGAGGCGAAATAACCATGTGGACCGTCGTAGCATTTGCCCTGGGAGGACTAGTCCTGGGAGTAATGGTTGGTTTAAATGTTCCCATGGTATTACCCCAGGCCTATTCCCAGTACCTGGGGTTAGCGGTGCTGGCAGCCATTGATTCCGTATTTGGCGGCATTCGGGCGGCAATGGAAGATCATTATGACAATAACATCTTTGTCACCGGCTTTTTCAGCAATGCTTTACTGGCCGCAGGCTTGGCTTATCTGGGCACCAAACTGGGTGTGCCTCTCAGTACCGCTGCCGTAGTGGCCTTTGGCGTTCGTTTATTTCAGAATTTAGCCATTATCCGCCGTCATTTGCTAAAAAAATAAAACATTTTTGATTCCAAGGCAAAAGGGAATTTTTATTCTGTGTTGAATTTACAGTTTAAGTAAACATTAGGAGGTGCCTGTCTTGAGCCGGAGACAGGTGGTCGGGGTCCTTGACGTTGGGACAACTAAGATAGTGGCCCTTTTGGCAGAGATTGGACCCAATGGCCAGCCAATCATCAAAGGCTTTGGGGAATGTCCCACTCTGGGAATTCGTAAAGGGGTTGTGGTTGATAAAACCGCCTTGAGTAAATCCATGGCCCGGGCCATGACTCTGGCTAAAACCATGGCTGGTGAAACGGTTAAAGCCGTTTACGTTTCCTTTCCCAGTTATGGTTCACTAACCAGTGAGCTGGAACTGACCGATGAAGATCTAATCCAGTGTGTAATGCTGAATGACCTGGACATAAAACAAGTGGTTGTGTCCACCGTGGCCGCTGCTGAAGCAGTGTTAACGGAAACCGACCGGAGGCTAGGAACCTTTTTCATGGATTTGGGCGGTACAACCACCGGGTTGGCTGTTTTTGACCAGGGAAATCTTATTTATGCAGACTCTCTGCCAATTGGCAGTGAACACATAACCAGTGACTTGGCGGTATGCCTGCGGACCACCCTGGGGGAGGCGAAGCGGGTTAAACAGGAACTGGGCTTGGAGAATCCCTCGCCGGAATTAGACCTTGAGATTACCGGAATCGGGGGACAGGAAACCAGAAAAGTTCCGGTAAGCACCGCAGTGGCGGTGATGCAATCTCGTGTTCAGGAAATTCTGGAAATGGCTTTGCAAAGGGTGGAACATTGTTACCGTCTTGAATCTTTATCCGGAGGAGTGGTTCTTACCGGTGGAGGTGCTCTTTTAAAAGGAATCATCAACCGGGTACGTTCCCAGCTTGGTTTGCCCCAGGTGAAACTGGGATCCGTCAACAACGGAGGCAAACTCCTGCCGGCGGAATGGACCGGCCCTGGCTACGCTTCATCCATGGGATTGCTGATTTATGGTACCAAACGAGATTCCCGTCGTTCAGAAAACCTTTTTGGCTGGCGCGGGGTATTGGCCCGGCGGTTAAAGTAGTTTTTGAGCGGCTTGATGCGACAAATACAGAGGAGGATATACACATGCTTGACTTTGAACTGGACCTGGACCATTTTGCCAACATCAAGGTGATCGGGGTTGGGGGCGGTGGCAATAACGCGGTGAACCGTATGATCAGTGCTGGGCTCAAAGGCGTTGAGTTTGTTGCTGTTAATACGGATGCCCAGTCCCTTTTTCTATCTCAAAGTAACCACAAAATTCAAATTGGTACCAAATTAACCAAAGGTTTGGGCGCCGGGGCAAATCCGGAAATTGGCTGCAAAGCGGCGGAAGAAAGCCGGGATGAAATTTTGCAGGCCCTTAAAGGGGCGGATATGGTTTTTGTTACGGCAGGTATGGGCGGTGGTACCGGCACCGGCGCAGCCCCGGTGGTAGCGGAGATTGCCAAGGAGATTGGTGCGTTAACCGTTGGCGTAGTAACCAAACCCTTCACCTTTGAGGGGAGAAAAAGACTAACCCAGGCCGAATCCGGCATCGAGAATTTAAAGACCAAAGTGGATACCCTGATTACCATTCCCAACGATCGCCTGCTGCAGGTCATTGATAAAAATACCTCCATCGTGGAAGCTTTCCGCATCGCCGACGATGTACTGCGTCAAGGGGTTCAGGGCATATCGGACTTGATTGCCGTACCGGGTTTAATCAATCTGGACTTTGCCGACGTAAAAACCATTATGAAGGACACCGGCTCCGCCCTGATGGGAATTGGCAGCTCCACCGGGGAAAACAGGGCTACCGAAGCGGCCCGGGCGGCCATTTCCAGCCCACTGTTGGAAACATCCATTGAAGGGGCCAGAGGTGTACTGTTGAATATTACCGGCGGGTCTTCCCTGGGGCTCTTTGAGGTGAACGAAGCAGCGGAAATTATTGCTCAGGCGGCAGACCCGGAAGCCAATATTATCTTTGGGGCCGTGATTGATGAAAGAATGAATGAAGAGGTTCGGGTAACGGTCATTGCCACGGGTTTTGAAAATAGGATGCCCGTTAAAAAAGACAAATCCAAAGGAGAAATGGAAATTAAACCCTTTGCCAGCCATGGCGATTTAGATATCCCTGCCTTTTTGCGTCGCCGTTAAAGCACAACCCCCTGGAAAAATTCAGGGGGTTATAATTTCCCCTATATTCACCTCCTTTCCGGGAAACAATAAAATGAAAGTAGAATAATCAACGGAGGAGGATTCAGGATGAAACAACCTGTCCGGGGGGCGGATTTAACCCGCAAAGAGAAGTTGGACAAGGTTCGGGGAGAGAAATTTTTTGAAGACCCCAACAAAGGCCCGGCAAAAAAAGATTCCAACCGCAACGACTGGAATGACCCTCAGAACTAAAGGGTTGCTTGCTAAAGCTTGAACCAAAGGAAAAAACCATTGGTCTTAGATTGGTCAAGGGCTGAAGAGGCCGATGGGATGAAGTAGGTGCAGAGATATGAACCCCAAATGGAAGCTCTTAACCGTAACGGCCAACATGATGGAGGCGGAAATCCTGAAAAGCGCACTGGAGAGCGCGGATATTCCGGTGAATTTAAAATGGGAAAGTATTAACAACGTGCTCTTTGGCGGGTCCATAACCGGGCCTCATTCCCAGGTACAGGTATTTGTGCCGGAGGAATGGATGGTTGAAGCCAAGGCATTCTTAACCACAGTGGATTAATAAAGGGTAGCATGTAGAACAAACGCAAAAAATAATTGGAATTGGTTTCCATATATTGACATTTTTCCAGACCCTGGCAGGTGTATAATACAGCCAGGGTTTTTTTACCTAAAGCTTTAAGCCTGGCAGTAAAACCTTCGCTGTTGGCAAAGGCTGGTAGAACTTTAATTTCTTTGGAGTCCTGGAATAAACCTTTTGTTCAAGCCATATAATGGTAGTGCCAATCTCTGTCCTAAGGGAAGCAGGATTATGAGGCAAGTTGTTTATATTGATGAGATCATACTTGTGAACCTGGTTATGAACCTTACTGTGCTTTGGTTAACATCCCGGTTTACTGGAAGCAGGACTTCCCCTGCCAGGATGGTAACCGCTGCCATGGTGGGGTGTATTTATGCTTTGTTAATTTTTATCCCGGGATTCGAGAGGACCGCGGGAGCGGCCAGCTCAAAAATTTTATCGGCCCTTTTGTTAACCTATACTGCTTTTGGTTTTAACGGCATCAGAGTTTTTGCTAAAAATGTCTTTTGCCTGTTCTTAGCCTCTTTTAGTGTTGGTGGCATGTCCCTGGGCCTTTATTACTTGTTTGAGCCGGTTCAATGGCCGGGTAGAGGAGGACAGGAGCATCTTAATAAATGGCTGTTATTGTCCTGTGTGGTTTTATTATCTTATCTCATAGGGAAATGGGGCTCCATGCTCTGGCTTAAACGAATGCAGCAAAAAAATGCCAAGGTTCCCATAACGGTTGTCCTCTGGGGAAACCGGGTTTCAGTCGAGGCACTGGTGGACACGGGTAACCAACTGATTGATCCGGTCAGTGGCCACCCGGTGATTGTAGTAGAGTTCGGAGTACTGCAGCCGGCCTTACCGGTAAGCCTTAGCACCGTGTTTCAGCAGGGGGACCGTGAGAATGGCGCCCAAATGATGCTGCTGCTGGCGGGAACGACCTATGCCAGCAGTATAAGGCTAATTCCCTTTAAATCTTTGGGAGAAGAAAACGGCATGTTGCTGGGAGTTCGCCCGGATTCCGTAGAAATTGTGCACGAAGACCGCAGGTACGTGGTTACGGACGTGGTGATTGGAATATACAGTAAGCAGTTAAGTCCAGAAGCTGCTTACAGGGCGCTTTTACATCCACAATTACTGGCTTCCTAGTTTGGCCGAATGGAACAGGTTCAGGGAGGGAGAGGCTTGAGGAACGCTTGGCAGATCAAAATGCTGGTTCGATTTTATGTGGTAAAGGTTATGCAATGGCTGGGAAGCAACCAGCAGGAAATATACTATGTGGGAAGCAGCGAGGCCCTACCCCCTCCTCTGTCCAATGATGAAGAAACGGATTTAATTGGACAGCTAGGGGAAGGGGACCGTGACGGCAAAATAAAAAGTGTACTGATTGAACGAAACCTGCGTTTGGTGGTTTACATTGCCAGAAAATTTGAGAATACCGGTGTGGGGATAGAAGATCTGGTATCCATCGGCACCATCGGTCTAATTAAGGCTGTCAATACCTTTGATCCCAATAAAAAAATTAAGCTGGCCACCTACGCCTCCCGCTGCATTGAAAATGAAATTTTAATGCACTTGCGAAGAAACAACAAGACCCGTTCGGAAGTATCCTTTGATGAGCCCCTAAACATTGACTGGGATGGCAATGAGTTATTATTGTCCGACGTCCTGGGAACAGAAAATGATATTATTTATAAAAATATTGAAGAAGAGGTAGACAAAAAACTATTGCACCAAGCCCTCTTAAAACTTTCAGGACGTGAGCGCAGGATTATGGAACTGCGGTTCGGATTAAACAACGGGACGGAGAAAACCCAGAAGGAAGTAGCCGATATGCTGGGGATTTCCCAGTCCTATATCTCAAGGCTGGAAAAGAGAATTATTAAACGTTTAAAAAAAGAAATTCATAGGATGGAATAAGAAGATTAAACAAGATTAAAGCAGGAAAACAGCGAAAATAGCTGTTTTCCTGCTTTTTTACTGCTTCCATAAGATGTATATAAGAAATTTACCAAGGTAATAATGAACTTGTAAGGTCTGAACGTCATGATTTAAAAACGGTCCTCGGGATGTTTTTTCAATTCCGGTCGGGACCGGGACAACCATGTTGGGAGGCCGGTAAATGCTGGTAAACAAAGTAGAAATCTGCGGAGTCAATACATCCAAACTGCCGGTATTATCAAACAAAGTAATGAGAGCCTTGTTTCAGGATATGCAAAAGGGGGACAAAGAAGCCAGGAGTCAATTGATTAACGGCAACCTAAGACTGGTTTTAAGTGTTATTCAGAGGTTTACCAATCGCGGGGAATATGTGGACGACTTATTTCAAGTGGGTTGTATCGGTCTGATGAAAGCCATTGACAATTTTGACCTGGGTCAAAATGTAAAGTTTTCCACTTATGCGGTTCCCATGATTATCGGGGAAATCCGTCGCTACCTGAGGGACAATAACCCCATCCGGGTCAGCCGCTCCCTAAGAGACGTAGCCTACAAAGCACTGCAGGTCAGAGACAGCCTGGTGAACAAATATTCCAGGGAACCTTCTATCAACGAAATTGCAGGGGAGCTAAAGCTGCCCAGGGAGGAAATTGTCTTTGCCCTGGATGCCATACAGGAACCCATTTCATTATTTGAGCCCATCTACCATGACGGTGGCGACCCGATTTTTGTCATGGATCAAATCAGCGACGACAAAAATTTGGATTTGAGCTGGCTGGAGGGCATATCCATCCGGGATGCCCTGAGACGACTCAGCGACAGGGAGAAACATATTTTAACCCTGCGGTTTTTTGAAGGCAAAACTCAAATGGAAGTAGCCGAAGAAATTGGTATTTCCCAGGCCCAGGTTTCCCGACTGGAAAAAGCGGCCTTAAATCACATGCGCAAGTATGTATAATGCAAGCAGCTTCAATGATTACAGAATGTTTGTCCAAAAAATAGGGTTATGAACCCTATTTTTTTGTATAGAAAAGAGTCCGGTGCGCATATACATGACAGTGAGGGGGTGGCACATTTGTTAAAGATTTCTGACCTGCGGGCAAGAGAAGTGGTTAACGTCATGGACGGCAGGAGACTGGGGTTAATTAAGGACATTGATATAGATTTGGAAGCGGGTCGGATTGCCGCCATTATTTTGCCTGGACAAGGACGCTTTTTGGGACTCTTCGGCAGGGAGGATGAGGTGGTTGTGCCCTGGGAGAAGATCAAGAAAATCGGCATGGACGTCATCCTGGTGGAGTTGCCGCCCTATCATCATGCCAAGGATGAGACTTACAGGTATTAAAGGAAAGGGCACAGCCTTTATAAACGAATTGGCAAGAAAAGAGAATCATTTCAGAAAGAGTAAAATTTTAGCCAGTAACAATGCAGCGGGCGGACATCTGCTGCGGTTTTTTATGCGTTCCGCTTTCCGGAGAGCGGAAATGAAAGGATATTGCATTTTGTCAAAATATTTTATATACTAAATTCAAATATATAATATTTTTAGTTAGCGAAAATACAAAATTTTTTTAAAACAACAAAGGGTATGACCATCATACCCAAAAAATTATAAGATGATGGTCATACCATCAAACCTCACTTTTTGTGGCAAAAAACATGAAATAAAAAAGTTTAAAAGCCATTGCCTGAGTATTCAATTATTAATTTAGAAATAACTTTTCCAAATAATCATAAAGAGGTGTTTGACATGAGTGTTGTACTGGCAAACAATCCTGTGGATGCGCTGTACCAGGAGTTTAAAGAAAAAGCCGGGGCGTTGTCCGCAGAGGTTCACCGGGCTGCCAATGTCAATGAGGCTCGTCAGTTGGTTAGCAAACTCATTGGTGAACTGGCAATTGAAAAGGTGGTGTTTGCTTCTTCTCCGCTGGTTGATGCCCTGGATCTAAAAGAGATGGCCAAGAGTGCCGGAGCAGAAATGAGAAATAACCAACTGCGGGAGCACGCTGCCGATGCGGGCTTGGGCATTTCCGAGCTGCAGTACGGAATCGCCGAAATCGGGACCCTGGTGGGCAATGCCACCAGTATTGAAAGCCGCATGGTATCCATCCTTCCTCCGGTTCATCTGGCGGTTGTACCCACCAAAAACCTGTTACCCACTTTGTTGGATGCCATTGCCGTATATAATGAAAAACTGGGCCAACTCCCTCGTTATTTAACTTTTGTCAGCGGCCCCAGCCGGACCGCGGATATTGAACGGGTATTGACCATTGGCGTGCACGGTCCGGAAAGGCTCATTATTCTATTTATTGACTAGGAGGGGAACAAACAAATGGCTGCGCAAAATTTAAAGCAAAATATTCAATCCGCCCTCCAAAACGACAATTTGAAGGGCGCTCTGGGCCGCTTTGGGGAGGCCTATCCGGCCTCCCGTGAAAAGGCTTACGAAGGCAAGGACTTTGAAGTCATCCGGGAGCAGATTAGTGAGATTAAGCGTTCTGCCGCAGAACGGATGGATGAATTGGCGGACCAGTTCGCCGCTCAGGCGGAAAAGAACGGTGCCATTGTATTTCGGGCCAAAACAGCCCGGGAAGCAAAAGAGTACATTGGCCAAATCGCCAAGAAGCATAACGTAAAAACCATTATTAAGTCTAAATCCATGGCCTCGGAAGAGATTCACCTGAATGAGTACCTTCTGGAACAGGGAATTCCAGAGGTAGCGGAATCGGATTTAGGCGAATGGATTATTCAGCTCTGCGGACAGCGTCCCTCCCACATGGTTATGCCCGCCATTCATATGACCCGTGGCGAGGTGGCCGAAATCTTTTCCAAAGAAGTGCAGGAAGACCTGGAGCCCGATATTCCCAAACTGGTCAAGGTAGCCAGGGAAAACCTGCGCAACAAGTTCCTGCGGGCGGAAATGGGTATTTCCGGCGCCAATATTGCGGTGGCTGAAACCGGCACCATTGTTATGTGCACCAATGAAGGAAACGGCCGTCTTACTACCACCGTTCCTCCGGTTCATGTGGTTTTGGTGGGCCTGGAAAAGCTGGTGGCCCGGTTCCAGGACGTGGGCCCTATTCTGGAGGCATTGCCCCGCAGTGCCACCGGCCAGAAGTTAACCAGCTATGTAACCATGATGACCGGTCCTACTGCGGCCATTGACCTGGACGGCGAACTCATTGAACAGAAGGAAATGCACATTGTGCTGCTGGACAACGGCCGTACCGAGATGCGCAATGACCCGGTGTTTAAACAGGCCTTGCAATGCATCCGCTGCGCTTCCTGTTTGAATGTATGTCCGGTATTTCAGCAGGTGGGCGGTCATGTATACGGGGATGTCTATACCGGGGGGATCGGAACCATTCTTACCGCTTTCCTCAATAGCTTTGATAAAGCCGGCGAATTGCAGAATCTTTGCCTGCGTTGCGAGCGCTGCAAGGCCTTCTGTCCCGGTAAGATTGATCTGCCCAGTTTGATTGTGGAGCTGCGCCGCAGAACCGTTAAAAAAGAAGGCCTGCCCACCGGTCAGAAACTAATTCTGGAAAAGGTCCTAACCAACCGCAGGCTGTTCCACTCTTTAATCCGAACCGCTTCCCTAGCCCAAAAGCCCTTTGTGAAGGGCAACATGATTCGTCACCTGCCCTTGTTTTTCTCCGGCCTCACCGAGGGCCGCAGTTTGCCGTCGGTAGCCGCCACTCCCCTGCGGGACAAAGTGGGACATTCTGTGCCGGAGGGTAAAGCGAAAGCCCGGGTGGGGTTCTTTGCCGGCTGTCTGGGAGACTTTGTTTACCCGGAGCAGGGGGAAGCAGCCTATAAAATTTTGCATAAGATGGGCATGGAGATTGTTTTCCCTGCGGAGCAAAGCTGCTGCGGCATTCCCGCCAGCCAAATGGGCGCCCCGGAAGTTGCCGTGATACTGGCCAAGCAAAATATTGAGGCCTTTGAAAAAGAACAGGTGGATTATATTCTTTCCCTGTGCCCCACCTGTGTGGAAGTATTAAAGCATCACTATGTTGATCACCTGAAGGATGATCCCGCCTGGAAAGAGCGGGCTGAGAAGCTTGCCGCCAAAGTGGTTGACTTTCCCACCTTTGTGGCCCGGCAGGGAAAAGACCTTCAGTTTAATAAATTATTTTCCTCCGTCACCTATCACGATTCCTGTCATATGAAGCGGGCTCTGGGGGTTTGGCAGGAGCCCCGGGAACTGTTGACCAAAGCCGGGGTCAAGCTGGTGGAAATGAAGGGCTGCGATGAATGCTGCGGCTTTGGCGGGTCCTACTCTATCAAGATGCCGGAAATCTCCAAAGCCATTTTGGATAAAAAGATTACCAATACCAAAGCTAGCGGAGCGGAGATACTGGCCCTGGATTGCCCCGGCTGTAAAATGCAGATCTCCGGCGGCCTGGATGCCCAGGGCGACCGGATGACCGTGAAGCACACCGCCGAATTGCTGGCCGAAGCCCTAAAAGAATAAAACTTAATAAAAGCGCCAAAAAACCGATAATAAAATAACGAATAAAATAGAACACGGATTTTACGGATAATACGGATTTACGCGGATTTTAAATAAAAATTTAAAATCCGTGGGAATCCGTAAGAATCCGCAAAATCGTGTTCTATTCTCTTTTGATCTTTTGGAAATTAGGGGGCTGCGCAATGGGATCCTTTCGTGTTCCTTTTGCCATATCCCCGCTCTTTGGGCTTTCCGACCTTTATACCAGATAGGCTACTTTGGCGGACGGAAAGTATTGATGGACCAAACCTTCCATTACCTCTTTAATCTGGGCCATTTTCTCCTTGGGATAGACATATTTGCCGTAACCAAACTGCCCGTATTTAAATTGCCGGGCTTGCTCATTCAGGTCCAGTTGGGTGCCCGGGAAAACTTCCAGGATGTTGTTTTTAGCCCGCTGGGTAAACCGGTGGGTAATGAGTTCAAAGGTCAGGTCCTTTTGGGAGGACGGATTTAGTACTTGCTGCAATTGGGCGAAAAGCTCCTGGTAGCCCTCCTGCCAGCCTTCATAAAGGACAATGGGCGCCACTAAAAAGCCCAGAGGATACCCGGCCCGGGCTGCCTTGCCTGCTGCCGCCACCCTTTCCCCCATGGAGGGTGTTCCATGCTCGAACCTTTCAATGACCGGCTGGGCGTTGAGACTGAAGCGGAAGCGGGTACGCCCGTTATGCCGGGCATCCAAAAGGGAGACCACATCGGTAAATTTGGTTACAAAACGAAACCGGGCATGCTCCTGCCGGCCAAAGAATTCAATGGCCTTTTTCAGGGCGCCGGTATACCGCTCAACGGGAATGGGATCGGAAGTGGCGGCTCCTTCAAAGAGGGTTTCCCTGGGCAAATGCTCCTGAATATAGGCCTGGGCCCGGTCCAGAATTTCTTCAAGGTTCACATAAATCCGAATGTAGGGTTTGCGTCCCAGATTGGTTAGTAGATAGCAGTATTCGCATTTTCCAGGGCAACTGGTAACCAGCGGCAACTGATAATGTGCCGAGGGCTTACAGGTTTGAAACTCTTTACCCCGGCGTACGCCGATCACCAGTGTGCGTTTGGATTCCAGAAAGGCTTCCTGGGGGGTTTTGGATGGAATCCCGGAAACCCGGTTATGGGAAGGGGTAATGGTAATGGGGATGCCTTCGCTCTGGAAGTGCTCCTGCAACTGACGGCCCAGGGGATACTCCAGGGCGGCGGGTTCAATAAAAACCCTTTTGGGAATGAAGAGGTTTCGTGCAGAGGAAGGGGTTAAAGTTTTGTTTGCCATTATTTACCAGTCCTTATATAATAGTCATGTACTCTAGTTATTTCTCAACCCCTTTGCTTTAATGTAAAAAAATTTTATAAAGGAAATACAATCTGCGGCAAAAAATTAGTCATGCTCGGTCCAGGACGGAACAGATAATTTTTTAAATGCTAAAAATCGGAGTAAATGAAAGAGAGGGGCATCCTGCCCGAATTTTTTTTGGTAAATTTTACGTAGATAGACTTTGACTCACTAAATGTAGTGGGCTATAATTTGTTTTGCCACAATATCTTGGGTGCAACTGGAGTTCTTCAGGGGGTGGAAGATTTGCGTTGTCCTTTTTGCAGTTTTCCGGAAAGCCGGGTTTTGGATTCAAGACCTGCCGATGACGGCAATAGTATTCGCCGCCGCAGAGAGTGCGGGGATTGTGGCAAACGCTTTACAACCTATGAAAAGATAGATGAGCTGCCGTTGGTGGTAGTGAAGAAAGACGGGCGGCGGGAAGTTTTTGACAGGGGCAAGCTGTTGGCCGGATTAATTAAAGCTTGTGAAAAAAGACCGGTTCCCGTTCAAAAATTAGAAGAAACGGTTAACTATATTGAGAGGGAATTGCGGAATAACATGGAACTGGAGGTGCCCAGCCAAGCGGTGGGTGAACTGGTTATGAGCCGGCTGAGGGAATTGGATGAGGTGGCTTATGTCCGATTTGCCTCGGTATATCGTCAGTTCCGGGATATTTATAGTTTTTTACAGGAAGTGGAGAAGCTTTTGCAAAGCAAGGAAAGCTAAAAAGGAGGCCCAATGGATGTTTAAAAGTATTCGCAAAAGGGATGGCAGGGAAACAGCCTTTGATGAAACGAAAATTACCGAGGCCATTTTTAAAGCAGCCAAGGCGGTAGGCGGGGAAGACCGTCAAACAGCGATGGAGCTGACCTTGGAAGTTTTAAAAATGCTTAAAAAGCGTTATAACGGTCATATTTTTGGTGTGGAAGAAGTTCAGGACATGGTGGAGAAGGTGCTCATTGAAACCGGCCATGCCCGTACCGCCAAGGCCTATATTTTATACCGCAACCGCCGTACACGCCTAAGGGATGCCAGAAGCGATCTAATGGATGCGGTGGAGGAGATTCTGGAAGAACCCAACCGGGAAAATGCCAATATTTCCAACTCCCCTTCAGCCAAAATGCTGCAAATCGCCAGTGCTGCCAGCAAAAAGTATTATCTGACCCGCTTAATTCCTGAAGAAATGTCTCAGGCCCATGCCCGGGGAGACTTACATATTCATGACCTGGATTTTTATGGGAAAACCCTCACTTGCATCCAGATTCCTCTGGGAAGACTATTAAAGGAAGGATTTAATACCGGTCACGGTTATATCCGGCCGCCCAAGCGGCCTACTTCGGCCACGGCCCTGGCCGCCATTATTCTGCAGAGCTCCCAGAACGACATGCACGGCGGGCAGTCCTTTGCTTTCTTTGACCGGGATGTGGCGCCCTTTGTGGAGGATGCCGACGACCATGAGACCTATCAGGCCATGGAAGCGTTGATTTATAATCTGAATTCCATGCATAGCCGGGCCGGGGCCCAGGTCCCCTTCTCCAGCCTAAACCTGGGCACCGAAACCTCCGAGGCGGCCCGCCGGGTTACCAAAAACCTGCTGCTGGCCTATGAAGCCGGTTTGGGCCGGGGAGAAAACCCCATTTTTCCGAATATTATCTTCCGTATCCGAGAAGGAATTAACCTGAACCCCGGAGACCCGAACTATGATTTGCTTCAGTTAGCCATTCGAGTTTCTTCCAAGCGTCTGAATCCAACCTTTAGCTTTATGGATTCTTCTTTTAACGACGAGTTTGGCGACGAGGTAGGCTACATGGGTTGCCGCACCCGGGTTATCGCCAACCGCAAGGGCCCGGCTGTGACCGACGGACGGGGCAATCTTTCCTTCACCACCATTAATCTGCCCCGGATTGCCATTAAAGCAGAACGGAATCTTGATCAGTTTTACCGCCTGCTGGATGAGACGCTGGATTTAACTTGCCGGCAGTTATATCATCGTTTTGTGGTTCAGGCCAAATTAAAAGTTCGGGATATGCCCTTTGTTATGGGCCAGGGCTTGTATTTAGGTTCTCAGGGCTTAAAGCCCGCCGACTCCATTGAAGAAGTAATCAAACACGGCACCCTTTCACCGGGTTTTATCGGTCTAGCCGAGGCCTTGGTGGCCCTGACCGGGGAGCACCACGGTCAAAGCGAGGAATCTCAAGCTCTGGGACTGCAGATTGTGGAATATCTCCGCCGTAAAGTGGATGAGGCCGGGGAAAAATATGATTTGAACTTTACCTTGCTGGCAACTCCGGCGGAAAGCGTATCCGGCAGATTCGCCAAGCTGGATCGTAAGGAGTTTGGGATTATTCCCGGGGTTACCGACAAAGCCTATTACACCAACTCCTTCCATATCCCGGTGGGTTTTCCGGTGGGGATCTTTGATAAGATTTCACTGGAAGGGCTCTATCACAAGTATTGCAATGCCGGGCATATCAGTTATGTGGAAATGGCTTCGCCGCCCCTGCACAACCCCGAAGCTGTGGAGGCCATTATTAAGCATATGCGGGCCAGCGACATGGGTTATGCGGCCATAAACTTCCCGGTGGATTATTGCACTTCTTGCAGCGTTACCGGGGTGATTAATGAAGATCATTGCCCCCGTTGCGAATCCCCCGAGATTCGCCGGGTTCGCCGTATTACCGGTTATCTCAGCACGGTGGACCGGTTCAACGACGCTAAGGTGGCGGAACTGAACGACCGGACCATTCACTCGGGATTTACGGCCAGGGATTAGCCAAGGAGAGGATGTCTTGAATACAACGATTCGTCTGGGCGGCATCACGGCTAACAGCGTGGTAGACGGGCCAGGATTGCGGACGGTGGTATTTCTGCAGGGATGCCCTCGGCGGTGCCCCGGTTGTCAAAACCCGGAACTGCTGGATGCCGGTGGAGGCAGGGAAGCCACCCTGGAAGAGGTTTTACAGGAGATCCAGGGAACCCTTTCGCCCATTACCCGGGGGATTACCTTCTCCGGAGGGGACCCGCTGATGCAGCCGGAGGCTTTAAAGGAACTTATAACCCGCTTGCGGGAAGCTTTTCCCCGGTTGGATGTATGGGTTTTTACCGGCAGCAGGTATGAAGAGGTTCAACATCTTCCTTTGCTGGATCAGATTGATGTTCTGGTGGACGGACCCTTTGAGCAGGATAAGAAGGATCTGGATTTAGCCTTCCGGGGTTCTGCCAATCAGCGGTTAATTGATGTACCCAAAAGCAGGAAAACCGGCCGTGTGGTTGAATGGCAGCCGGGCGGAGCCTAATATAGAAATCGTGATTACCAAAGCACTCCGGATTTAGATAACCCGGAGTGCTTTTTCTTTAGCCTTATTATAAAGACCGTGCTAATAAAGGACTACTTTAATATAGTCCCTTTTTGGGTGTGATCAAGATCACAGGATGAAGCCGTAAAAGTCACATTCAATTTAAAGTATTGGATTTATGATAGATAAAGAAGGAAAATGGAAGTTTAAATGAATCCGAAAAAGTGGACAAAATATAAAACAATCCCGGGGAGGGGAAGCAGTTGAAGAAAATTACAAGAAATATGACCATAGGGCAGATTATCGAGGAGTATCCTGAAGTGGTAAATGTTTTTCAAAGGTATAGTATGGGCTGTCCAGACTGCCCCACTGCTGAGCGGGATTCTCTAGAAAAAGGGGCCATGCTGCACGGTATGGACGTGGAAGCTCTTTTACAGGAACTGAATAAAAGAATAAAATAAAGTTCACAATCCTATAGAATAACGGAGAGGAAACGGATGGATATAAATCAAATAAAGGAAAAAATGCTTAAAGATTTTCAACCGTCAGAGTTGTATGCGATAACAAAATGCTGGGATTGCCCCAATGCTGTGATGGAAATAAGCAAAGTGGAGGAAGACCTAAAAAAGCTTTTAAAAGAAATTGATTTTTCCCAAAAACAGCAAGAACGGCTGGGCGGAGCAAAGCCTAAACCCCATGATGTTTTTTCTCTGGCCATTGCCGGGTGTCCCAATTCCTGCTGTCAGCCGCAAATCAAAGATTTTGCCCTGCAGGGACAGGCAGTGCCCCGGATAGGAGGAGGGTGTACCGGGTGTGGCCAATGTGTAGAAGGTTGTCCCGACCGGGCCATTACTTTAAACGAAGAGGGTCCTGTTATTGACCGGGATCTCTGCCTGAACTGCGGCCAATGTGCCGGAATTTGTCCCACAGCTACCATAAGCATCGGGCAGAGGGGATACCGGGTGACCCGGGGGGGAAAATTGGGGCGTCGGCCGAGACTGGCCGGGGAAATATGCGCCCTTACCAATGAACAGGGAGCCTTATCCTTATTGAAGGAAACCATTGATTTACTGCACGGGGAAGGGAACCCCCGGGAACGTTTGGGTACTTTGCTGGAGAGATTAAAAATTTATTAACCAAAACAAAAAATATATCGACATTTGTCTAATTATGTCATATAATGAATATCGTGCGAATAGCACACCCGCCTTATTTTTACCCGGCATGGCCGGGTATTTTTGTTTCTTTCAGCTTTTTATCCCTCATTCTAAATGTCAGAAAAAATTAATTTTTTTATCACAGGAAATTCGCTAAAAACAGCTAATTAAAACTACGTTAATTAATTTTAAAAGGTTCGGGAGGGATTGCTGTGGAAAATAGTGTAGGCGGCGTAGTCATTGTAGTGGAAAATCGTGAAAAATTGGCGCCCAGAGTAAATGCTATTCTTACCGAGTATGGGGATTTAATTGTAGGGCGGGTTGGCCTGCCTTACCGGGAAAAAAATAAATATGTGATCACCATCGTGGTGGATGGGGACCCGGACCAAGTGGGCGCCATGGTGGCCAAACTGGAAGCCCTTGGAGAGATTCAGGTTAAAGTGGCTCTAAGCGGTATGTGCAACAACTAAAGGAAAGAAAAAGGAGGTGTTCCCAGGGGCACCTCTTTTTCATCAAAGATTTAGACTGGAGGGGGAAGAATGGACCTATTCAGCATACTTGGCAAGCTGCAGCAGGAAAAACCGGGGGTTGTGGAGTCCATCACCGTCATGAGAAAGGCTGTTTCGGAAGCTTCAGCCCTTGATCCCAAGACCGCCAATCTCATATCCGTGGGTATCGGGACGGCCCTTAGAAACCCGGAAGTGATCCAAGGACATATCAAACTGGCCAGAGACGCCGGTGCCGGCAGGGATGAAGTGATCAGCGCCATCCTGCAGGCTTTGCCCTCCGCAGGGGTTCCGGCTGTACTGGCAGCCATGCCTCTGGCCTGGGAAGCCTATGAGGGGAACGGGTAGGGCCGCCGTTTAATGATTAAGTAGCATTAGGGGCTGCACCGGCTTTAAACACAGACCCTACCACCCGGCCTAAATCATAGTAATTTGGGTTCATTAAAATCAACGGATTTATTTTAAGGGGATCCGGCTTGCCGTCGGTCAGGCATTGTTCATTTACGTATACAGCGACAATCTCACCCAAAAACATGGTAAAGTCAAAGACCGGAATGCTTTGGATCACTTTGCAGAGATAATTCATGGCACACTCACGGATCATCGGCGCTTTTCCGGACTCATCATAAAAGGGTGTAAACACTTTTGACTTGTCTGTCTGATGTCCGGATACCATACCACAATAATCGGTTTTTTGGACCAGTTCGGCGGAAGGGATATTCACGCTGAAATATCCGTTTTCCCTGACGCCCAGCGTTGTATAATGGGTGTCTTTCAAAGAAATATAAAGTACCGGTTTTAGGCTCACCACCCCACAGGCCCCCAGGGTGGCATAATTGGGCCGGCCATTGACATCAGCCCCTACCAGCACGGCAGGAAAGGGACCTAAGGGTCGATTGGGGAGTTTAATCTTTTCCATGGATCACCATCCTCCTGTTCTTTATTTTGCAGCTTGGAAACTGTATTAAAAATATAAGGGAATGCTCCAAAAAAGAATAGACTTTTTCTTTCTTATGGATTAAACTATTATGAAGGTATGCCCCGGGACATCCCCTGGGGGACGAAGGTTATTGCATAAATGAAAAAGCCGATTTTCCTTTATAAGGAAGTCGGCTTTTTGAGTTTTCAATTTGGAAAAATTCCTTTTTCTACTGTTTCGGCAGATTGGCGGACAGACCTAGGGCAGCTCGTTTCTTTTCAATATGCTCAATGTATAGATCCGCGGATTTTTCCGCATCCATCTCCACCATAACCTTGCCCAGACCCAGGGTTTCGGTGGTTTCCGTGAGGGTTTTAACCACCACTTCACTGCCGGTGACCGAGGGAACCGGCGCTACGTGGACCAACCAACCCATAGCCACCGCGGTGCAGGCATCGGCCACCGCCTTTTGTTCCAGATATTCCGGCGCCCCAATAACCAGCGGCAGGGCATTGGTGTCAATGTCCAGGACATCCGCCAGTTCCATGGCGGTGTGGGTCATTTTGCCGATGTCCACACAGGCGCCATAAGAAAGCACCGGTGGAATTCCCAGGCTTTGGCAGACCTGCCTCAGCCCTTGGCCTGCCTCTTGGGCGGCTTCCGGCTTGCAGAGACCGGTATATTCGAAAACAGCGGAAACGCAGCCTCCCGAGAGTACCAAAATATTGCGTTCAATCAGGGCTTTGGCCAGCTTAAAGGCATTGCTGCCGCCTTGCCCATAGCGGGCGGTGGTGCAGCCCACCAGGGTGGCGATACCGCGGATATTGCCGTTTTTAATTTGCTCCAGCAAAGGCTCCCAACTGCCGCCCAGGGCTTTTTTAACGGATTCGGTGGAAAAACCCACCATACAGTCGCTGACATGGGGCGGCACGTAGACATTGCGGTTTTCAGACCGGCGCTGTTTAAAGGATTCAATGGCCCGTTCCAGGCATTCTGAGGCTTGCTTTTTCATCTGCTCCGGTTTAAAGTCCAGGGCCTCGGTATCAGGGAAACGAATGACCGGGTCCACACTCATGAGTTTGGTGCCGAAACGCTGGGCATATAAAGGCAGGGTAGGAACCGTACAGTTGTAGTCAAACATGAACAAGTCCACGCAGCCGGTGGCCAGCAAATATTCCTCGGACAGCCATTCACCCTCCTGGCCCGTTAGGGCGGATTGATTTTGACTGCCGGAGTAATTGATCAACTGCTGCCCCTCGCAGACGTGGCCCATCACCTGCAACCCGGCAGCCCCGGCTTCCCGTGCTTTTTGCTGCCATTCTTCGGTGGAGGCCAGGTCGATGACCACGTGGGCTACCAGCGGCATATGGCCGTTGGTAATGATATTGACCTTCGCCGGATCCAAGAGCCCCATATTTTGTTTTCTATGGCTGATTTCCTGGGTACCGATTAAAATTTCCTGCAGGATATCCAGAGCCCAAAGTCCCTGGAATTCGTTGGCCACTCCCAGGCGGACGCAGGTCAGCAGAAAATCAACCGGGTCGGCGCCCAGGTTGGTCATGCATTTGGTTTGGGCAAAGCCCACTTCTGAAAAGGCGCCGCCGGGAAAAAGGTTCAGCTTGCGCCACAATTCCTTCCGGCGGGAGGGGGCAAAGGCTTCCACCAGGCGGGATTCCTGATCATTGGGCCGGTGGAGGTCGTCAATGATCAGATTGGCGAAGTCAATGGCAATTTGTTCCAGGGGTCTGTTGATGTTCAAACCCAGAAATTCAGCATATTTTTTCAGTTTCTCCGGTTCCCTGATTTTTAGCCCGCTTTCCGGATATTTACCGGCGGCCCTCAGGGTACGGGCTGCCTGCAGGGCATGATAGCAGTTGGCGGCAGTGCCGATGGTGGTATGGCGGTAGGTGAAATTGCGGGCTACCATCACATGGGCGTCCACGCCGCAGACCCCTCGCTGGGATTTTTTTGTAATCCGGCAGGGGCCGTTGGCACAAAGCTGGCAGGATAATCCCGGCGCGCAGAAGTTACACTGGGGCTGTTGTTCGGAAAACCGGTCAAAAACATTGGTTAATCCCTGGTTATGGACAATTTGATACATTTCCCGCATGGCCGGGTCTACAATTACATTCAGGGGATAACCTTCTTTGGACTGATCGTCCTTCTTTATATGTTCCCGCTGCCAGCGATGCAGGTCTTCCCCCCGGAGGGAGGATTCAAATTTTCGGTAGTCATAAGGAACCTCTGTTTTATTTCTGTCTGCATGGGCACTGGGATCATTGGTATCCGCCCGGTGCGTGGGGTCGCTGTTATGAATCAGGGAATCCAGGTTTTCATTATTTTTATCGGACATGGCAGCCTCCTTGAAAATGTATTGCTGTGATTATTCCCTGAAAAGGAAGAATTATGCTGAAGGCCCGGAATAAAAAAAGCCGTGCAGCTTGGCTGCACAGCGGAATTTAGCGTAATAGGTCTTCCAGTTTGTTTTTATTGGTAAGAATGATTTGCTGGCGCTCAATATCAATGGCCCCCGCCCTTTTAAAACTATTGAGCATACGGTTAACGGTCTCCCGGGAAGTGCCCGTCAAGTTGGCAAATTCCTGATTGGTCAGACTGAAGTTGATTAAGGTGCCCCGGGGGTGCGTTACACCATGATCCTCAGCCATTTTTAAAAGGGTGAAAGCCAAACGGCGGGAGGTGTCGTGCAGGGCCAGATTCATGATTTTTTCCTGAGCCGTCCGCAGGCGCTTGGACATGATCCGCAGCATTTCCACCGCCATGTTGGGGTGGCTGCTCAGCAGCCTTTCAATATCCTGGTTGCGCAAAACTCCCACCACCGAAGCCTCCTGAACTTCGGCGGTGGCGGGATAATTTCCGCCCCCAAAAAGGACCACCTCGGCAAATACTTCACCGGGATTGACAAAATGAAGGATATGCTCCCGGCCGTCTTCCAGCCTTTTGGTTAATTTGATGAATCCGGCTTTTAGTATGTATACGGCTTCTCCCGGTTCCCCCTCCATAAAGATGATGCGCCCTTTGTTGTAGCTGCGCTCAAACAACAACCGGGAGATCTCCAGCAACTGATCCTCGGACAGGCCGTGAAATAAAGGCACCTTTTGTAAATACCGCAGGTTTTCAGACAATCCTACACCAACTCCTTACCAGGTGATACTGCAGGAACTTCTTCGGAAGGCTTGAACCACCGCGGCCTGACTGTCCCAGCTAAGGGGTTTTTGTTTAAAATCCCCGTAGAATTGCAGGTCAATGAAACCCGCTTCTTGTAAAAATTCTTTTATTTCTTTGCTCGTCAGGGGACGCAGGGGAACCTGCCCGCTGCCCAGAAGGCGCTGACCGCCGTCCGGCCGGTTTAGCCGTAAAGAGGTCTTAAAGTCGATCAAGCCGTCGTTTCGTAAATCATAGTGGCGGGTAAAAACCAGACCGGATTTTTTATTCACAATGTCGGGCAATTGGGTGATGTGATTTTTTAAAATGCGATCATAGTTGACCGTTTGGAGGATCAAGGCGCCTCCGGGGTAAAGACGTTCCTTCATTTGAATCAGAGCGTTATGAATATCTCTCTCGGTAAGCAGGTGGGGCAGGGAATTGCCGATGCAGGCAACCACATCAAACTTGCCTTCAATATCCTCCAGGTCTCTCATGTCCCCGGTTCGGAAATCCACAGTCAATCCGGCTTTACGGGCTTTTTCCCGGGCCAGCCGGATCATTTCCTGCTCACTGTCCACAGCCACTACTTGGAGCCCCCACCGGGCAAATTCCAAGGCATAGTTGCCGGAGCCACAGGCCAGATCCAACACCCGACTGGCGCCAAGATTGTCAAACACCTGCTTAAAAAAATCCAATTGATTGACTCCCGCTGGGAAGATGTCATCGTAATACCGGCTAAATTCTTTGTACATAACGGCACCTCAAGTGTTAATACTTTTTATGCTTAGTATGTCCTCACTTCATTAACCCAGTGATATTTTCATTGTAATAGAAGGGGCAAATTATAGCAATGTTCGATTAAAATGTTCCTTCAGTGGGTTGTTGGATTTACGGGTATCGTCCATGCAGGTAAATAATGCCTTTTCTAAATTAGAACCTCCCGGCACCTTTCTTCATAAAATGTCTTAATAATGATTGCCGGAAAGGAAGGGAGAGAAAAATGGCCTCATATGTGGTTCAATCGGGAGACACACTTTTTCTCATTGCCGAAAGATTTAACACCACCATGGAAGAACTTCAGCGACTGAATAATATAGAAAACCCCAATATCCTTTTTGTGGGTCAGCAATTAACCGTGCCCGATACCGGGGCAGACCCCCAGACAAACTCTGAGTCAGAGTCCCAAACAACCTCCGCGTCAGAGTCTCTGGCAACCCCCGCATCAAACCTGGAGGTAAACTTGAACCAGGCAACGATTCAATATTCCAACATGATTAATCAGTTGGCGGGAAACCGGCCCTCCAGCACCCGGATAGTCAGCGGACTCCTTTATATTTTAACCCTGGACCAGCAGACCTACCGGCGGGGCCAACCGGTGCGCATGATTTTGTATAAAGTAAATATCAGCAACCGCTCCATCATTCTGCGCTATAACACGGGACAGCGTTTTGAATTTATCGTACGCAGGGCGTCAGACAACGCGGAGGTATGGCGGTATTCCAGAGGGCGGGGTTTTAGCCAGCAAACCGGAACTGTCACCATCCGGCCTAATCAGTATGCCATCTACCAGTATACCTGGAACCAAAACAGTAACCTGGGCCGCCCGGTGGTCGGAGGAGAGTTTATTTTGGAAGCCTTTAATGTGGCTCAGGGTTTAAGAAATGTTCCCATCCGCCTTCGTTTTAGAATTCAGGGAGGAATTGTAACCCCGACGCCAACTACTCCGCCGTCCATCCAGTGCACCGGGGATAACCAGGTTCGCAACCCCGGTTTTGAAAGCTGGGTGGATAGTATGAGACCCCGCAACTGGAGTTCCAGCAATGTTCGGCGGACCAATATTTCCCATAGAGGAAACTATGCCGCTGAGATGGGCTGGAATGCCCAGCAGGGTTCAACCTTATCTCAAGAATTTGCCATTACTCCGGGCAGCAACAGCCGGATCAGTTTCTGGGTAGCCGAGGATGTGGAAGGATCAAGGGCAGGAAACTTTACCCTGGGTGTTCAGGCCATTTTCCGCAACCGGCAGGGCGACGTGGTGGGTGTAGCGCCCCAGGGGCCTTTTTCACCGGCTGTGATTGAAGACGAGGCTTATGAGCAATTTACTTTTACCACCGGTAGAATTGCCGGCACGGCGGTTACCGCAGAAATTGTGTTTACTTTTACCCCCCGTACGGGCAATGTCAGCCGAATCCGTATTGATGATGTGGATTTTCGCTGCCTGAGCCTGTAAAGAAGTGTAATGAAATCCCCGGAAGGCCTAAGCCTCCGGGGATTAATGTTTGCAGGCGCTGCAGTTGCTGGAGGTACAGCTCTTGCAACTGTCGCCCCGGCTGCCGTAAAGGTTTCCTGGGTTATTCACCCGAAAGCCGGACATGACCCGGACGGGGGAGGAGGCCTGACAGGCCGGACAGGTCAGTTTTTCTCCCTTTTCTCCCAAGGAACATAACTTTTGAAAGCGGTGATTGCAGGATTGGCAGCGGAATTCATAGATGGGCATGATAGACACCTCCATATACAAGGGTTATTGCTACCGCTTATAATATAGTATAACATACATCTCGATTGCTTGGTCTGTTTAGCCTTTTCTTTGGCGGGTGGTTCTTTTATGTAAAAGTTTCTTATTAGAAAATAAGAGGTTTTATCGAAATTTGCAAGAAGTAGTGTTATAACATCAATGACGGGAGGTAATGCTATGTATCTACAATTTTTAGGAGCAGCCCAGACCGTTACAGGTTCCTGTTTTTTACTTGATACCGGAATGACCCGGCTGCTGGTAGATTGCGGCTTGTTTCAGGGTTCCAAGGAAGTAAAGGAACGCAACTACCAAAAGTTTCCCGTTAACCCGGCCACCATTGACTTTGTCTTGTTAACCCATGCCCATATTGATCATTGCGGGTTACTGCCCAAGTTTATTAAAGAAGGTTTTAAGGGCAGGGTCATTGCCACCTCCGCCACAACGGATTTATGCGGTATTTTGCTGCCGGACTGCGGCCACATTCAAGAGATGGAAGTTGAACGGAAAAACCGCAAATACCGCCGGCAAGGCCGTAAGACCATTGAACCCATTTACACCGCCGATGACGGAGCCGGTGCATTGAAATTTTTTGAGCGGGCAAATTACAATGAGATTATACCCATCAGCCCCGATGTAAAAATTCGTTTCCGGGATGCCGGGCATATATTAGGATCTTCCAGTGTGGTCGTTTGGGTCTCTGAAAACGGCAAAGAAACCAAATTAAATTTTTCCGGGGATATTGGCAACATCAATCAACCCTTTATCAAGGACCCGCACCAGTTCAGCGAAGCCGATTATGTCATCATGGAATCCACCTATGGCAACCGGTCCCATGAGGATATCGATAATAAAGAAGAACTGTTGCGCCAAGCCATTGTAGACACTTATGAAAAGGGTGGGAAGCTGTTGATCCCTGCTTTTGCCACCGGCAGGACGCAGGATGTCCTGTACAGTATTAACCAGTTGTCCATAAAAAATGCCATCCCCAAGATACCCATTTATATTGACAGCCCCATGGCTGTGGCAGCCACGGAAGTATTTAAAAAGAATTATAATATTTGCGATGACGAAGTAAACGATTTAGTCAATAAAGGCTGCGATCCCCTGGCTATGCCAAACCTGAGAACAGCCTTGACCATGGAAGAATCCCAGCGGTTAAACTACCTTACCGGAAGCTACGTCATTATTTCCGCCAGCGGCATGTGCGACGCGGGAAGAATTAAACACCACCTGCGGCATAACCTGTGGCGCTCCGACTGTACGGTTTTATTTGTGGGTTACCAGGCAGAAGGCACCCTGGGACGAAGAATTCTCTCCGGCGAAAAAACCGTGCGTATTCATGGCGAGCAGGTGGCGGTAAAGGCTGAGATCCGTCACATCGACGGATTTTCCGCCCATGCGGACCAGTCCGGCCTGCTGGACTGGGTGAAGAATTTTAACAATCGGTTAAAGAAAGTTTTTGTGGTTCACGGAGAGCCCACGGCTTCCGGCGAGCTGGCCCGTTTAATCCGTGAAACCGGAGTGGAGGCCTATATTCCGGGGTGGCTGGAGAAAGTGGAATTAACGCCCGTTACTTCCGTACAGCCCCCCGCTGTACTGGTGGACACCTGGAAGAATATTCATCAAAAAATGGAAAAGGTGGTTCAAGGGGGCCTTACTCCCGCCAAGTATTCGGTATTGCTCCGCCAGATGGCCGAGCTGGAGGCCCAGTTGAACGAGGCTGTAGCGGATGAGGACACACTTCCTAAAATCGGGTAATTTGTTGGAGGTGTCAGAATGCAAGGGGTTACCCTTAAAGCAATAGGAGACTTCTCCTATGTGCAATTTAATTCCTTTACCCGTGGTGATTGGATCACCCATGGATT
The DNA here is from genome assembly GCF_000215085.1 of Desulforamulus ruminis DSM 2154. NCBI lineage: Bacteria > Bacillati > Bacillota > Clostridia > Eubacteriales > Peptococcaceae > Desulforamulus > Desulforamulus ruminis. The sequence continues at coordinate 3,372,994 of NC_015589.1, read as the reverse complement.
TACCTGCCGTACAGGGGGGATGAGTTCATCTCCCTTCGACGGCTTGAATATGGCTCTGCATGTGGGGGATGATCCGGAGCATGTCCGGGCCAACCGGGCCCTGGCCTGCCGCTCCCTGGAAATGGAGCCCGCAGAACTGGTAGCCGGCGTCCAGGTCCATGGCAGCCGGGTACAAATGGTAACCCGGGAACACCGGGGCAGAGGGGCTTTGGACTACGCCACCGCCCTCCCGGACACCGACGCCCTGGTGACCAATGTGCCGGGGGTCCCTTTGTCCAGCTATTATGCGGATTGCGTACCGGTTCTTTTGTTTGACCCGGTTAAGGTGGTGGTTGGACTGGCCCATGCCGGCTGGAGGGGGACGGTGCAGCGCATTGCCGGTGCGGCCCTGGAAAAAATGTGCAATGAATTTGGTTGTGATCCGCAGCATGTTCTGGCGGGCATCGGCCCCTCCATTGGTCCCTGCTGCTACCGGGTGGATGCACCGGTGCAACAAGCCTTGGCCGCAAGTTTTTCCTACTGGCGGGAACTGCTTAAACCGGTGGGACCGGAAAACTGGCTGCTGGACTTATGGGAAACCAACCGCAGGACCTTGCTGGACGCGGGAGTGCTGCCCGAGAATATCACCTTGGCTAAAATGTGTACCGCCTGCCGACCGGACCTTTTCTTCTCCTACCGGACATCCGGCGGGAATACCGGCCGCATGGCTTCTCTGATTATGATTAAGCCAAAAACCGGGGAGGATCAATAAATGCCCAAAATTCTGGTTGTGGATGATGAACTGCCAATCCGTGAATTGGTCAAGTATAATCTGGAACGGGAGGGTTTTCAGGTTTTACTGGCTGAAGAGGGAAACAGCGGGGTAGAACTGGCTAGAAAAGAAACCCCCGACCTCATTGTGCTGGACATTATGCTGCCCGGACAGGATGGTCTGGCGGTTTGCCGCGCGTTGCATCAGGAAGAAGTCACCCGTTCCATTCCCATCATTATGCTCAGCGCCCGGGGAGAAGAATTGGACAAAGTGCTGGGACTGGAAATGGGGGCGGACGACTATATGACCAAGCCCTTCAGTCCCAGAGAATTAATTGCCAGGATCAAAGCGCGGCTGCGCCGGAATACCGGGGATACCACAGTAACGGAGGAATCGGGCCGAATTGCGGTGGGCAAACTGGTGATCGATCAGGACCGCTTTATGGTTTCGGTAAACGGCGTGAAACAGGATCTCACGCCCAAAGAGTTCGAACTGCTGCGTTATTTGGCCAGGCACCCCGGAAAGGTTTTTACCCGGGATTTTCTACTGGAGCAGATTTGGGGCTATGATTTTGCCGGGGATTCCCGGACGGTGGATGTTCACATCCGTCATATCCGCCAGAAGCTGGAGCAGATTGCCGGAGCTCCCCAGTTTATTGAGACGGTCCGGGGAGTGGGCTATCGTTTTAAGGAGGCTTAAAGTGCTTAGAGGGATTCGCCAGCGGACCATAGCCAGTTATATTATCCTTTTTTGTATTTTTATCCTGCTCTTTTTCCTAAACCATTTTTATGTCATTAACGTGTTTACCGTCCTGCTGGGATGTTTTTGGGCCACCTTTTTTATTTGCTGGTTTACCACCAGACGTTTAATTGAGCCCCTGGAGCAGATCACTTCGGTGGCCCAGGAGATGGCCGGAGGAATTTTGGACACCGAGATCCGGGTGGCCGGGGATGAAGAGATTGATGAACTGGCCTGGAGTATTAATTACATGGCCCGGGAACTCCGCAAAAATCTTTTTACCATAACCGAAGAGCGAAACCGCGCCCGGGCCATACTGAACAGTATGGCCGATGGTGTTATTGCCCTGGATAAGAACGGTACGATCATTTTGATTAATCCTGCTGTGGAAAAACTGTTAAAGGTTAAAGAGACCGAAACCCTGGGTCGGGAGTTAATCAAGGTGGTGCGAAACTACGAATTGGATGAACTGTTTAACCGGGCTTTGCAAAGCCGGCAGGCGGTATTAAGCAACGAACTGCAGATGCTGACCCCTGAGCCCAGGTTATTCAGGGTCCATGTCACACCCATTAACGGCAGTAACGGCGAAAAAATGGGGGTGGTGGGACTGCTGCGGGATGTAACTCAACGGCGCAAACTGGAAAAAATGCGCACCGAGTTTGTGGCCAATGTGTCCCACGAACTGCGGACCCCTCTCACCTCCATCAACGGCTTTATGGAAACCCTGCTGGACGGCGCCATTGATGATCCGGTGATCGCCAGGCGCTTTTTAGAAATTATGAACACCGAATCCAACCGCCTTTCCAGGCTGGTGGATGATCTGCTGCAGTTGTCAAAACTGGAGTACCGCAAGGGGAATTTAAATAAACAGCCGGTAAACCTGACCGAAGTGATCAGAGACACGGTAGAAGTATTCAAAAACCGGGCGGCGGAGAAAAACCTGAGCTTTACGTCGGACATCCCGGAATTGCCCGAAGTGCCTGGGGATCAGGGCCTTTTGGTACAGGTGATGGTCAATCTGGTGGACAATGCCATTAAATATACCCCCGAGGGAAATTCCGTGACCGTGGGCGCTTCCTTTGACGGGCAACAGATCCGTGTCTTTGTAAAGGACACCGGTATTGGTATTCCTGAAGAGAGCCTCTCCAGGGTATTTGAAAGATTTTACCGGGTGGATAAGGCCAGGAGCCGGGATGTGGGCGGAACGGGTCTGGGTTTGTCCATATCCAAGCACATTGTGGAAGCGCACGGCGGGAAGATCTGGGCGGAAAGCCATTCCGAAGGGAGCACTTTTATTTTTACCCTACCCCTGGGCCAGTGACCACCAGGGAATTTTACTAATTAACGTTATTTTAACATTGGGACAATAAACGGATAACATGACACTGATACACTTTGAGAAGTGTCAATTGAGATGGAAAAGTGACAATCTTTTTATGATTGCTTTTCTGCAAGCCTTTAACCTCATTTCCCACGCTCATTTCTCAAACAGGAGGTAGCAGGGTGGCCCAAAAAATAACGGTTAGAAATTTGAACTTGTTTTATAGCGGTTTACAGGCCTTAATGAACATAAATTTAGATATTGAAGAGAAAAAGGTTACGGCGCTCATTGGACCCTCGGGCTGTGGTAAATCCACTTTTCTACGGACCTTGAACCGGATGAATGATTTAATCGAAGGGGTAAAGGTCGAAGGCCAGGTTCTATTGGATGGTGAGGATATTTATCTTCCCGAGGTTGACGTGGTGGCTTTGCGCAAGCGGGTGGGCATGGTTTTTCAGAGACCCAATCCTTTTCCCATGACCGTTTATGAAAATGTTGCCTACGGTCCCCGCATCCACGGTTTGCGAGACCGTCATAAGCTGGACGAAACAGTGGAGAGCAGCCTCAAGGCGGCTGCTTTATGGGGGGAAGTAAAAGACCGCCTGCATAAAACAGCCCTGGGGCTATCCGGCGGGCAGCAGCAGCGCCTTTGTATTGCCCGGCTGCTGGCAGTGGAACCGGATGTGGTGTTGATGGATGAACCCACCTCGGCCCTGGACCCCATTTCCACCCTAAAAGTGGAAGAACTGATCCGGGAGTTAAAAAGCAAGTATACCATTGTCATTGTAACGCACAACATGCAGCAGGCCGCCAGGGTTTCAGACAGTACAGCCTTCTTCCTGAATGGCGAGCTGGTTGAGTTTGGCGATACCGAGCTGATCTTTACCGGACCGAAGGATAAACGGACCGAAGACTACATTACCGGAAGATTTGGCTAGATTTAAATAATCAATTAGTGTATGATACTAGAAAACTTTTAGCTAAAGGGGGTTTTGTCTTGGCCATCCGTCAATCCTTTGATAAAGCGCTGGCAGAGTTACAACAGGATGTGCTGCGTATGGGCAGCGTGGTGGAAAAGTCCATTTATAATTCCGTCAAGTCACTGGCCACCCAGGACCCCATTTTAGCAGGTGAGGTCATCGAAGGGGACGATGTGGTTGACCGGCAGCGTTATCAAATTGAGGATAAGATTATTAAGATTATTGCCACCCAGCAACCCATGGCCAAGGATCTAAGGATCCTGATCACCGGCATTCGCATCATTATGAGTCTGGAACGCATGGCCGATCATTCGGTGGATATATCCCGGGTTACCATGTGCCTGGTGGACCAAAAATTGATCAAACCCCTGGTGGGCATTACAGCCATGGCCAAATTGGCTCAGCAAATGGTGAAGGATGGCTTGGACGCCTATGTTCATTCCGACCCGGAGAAGGCCCGGGAGATGTGTGAAGCGGATGATGAAGTGGACCACATTTACCACCAAACCTTCAAACATCTGGTGGCCCATATGAGAAGAGACCCTGAGACCATCGGGCAGGCCACTTATCTGTTGTTTGTCGCCAGATACCTGGAACGCATTGCGGACCATGCCACCAACATTGGCGAAGCGGTTATTTTTCAGGCCACCGGGGAATGGAAAGAATTAAATTGATAAAAAAACGCCCTAAAGGGCGTTTTTTTTACAAAGGAATTCAAACTCAATCGTCGAAGTGAATTAGATGGAAATATTTCCTTATGAGGGTGGTGGCGGAAGTTTCAGCTTATAAACGGAGGCTGCCTGAGAACAAAAAAAACCGCAAATTCAAAAAAAGCCGGTTCTTCCTTGGCTTAATTATAATCGCTCTTTGCCTTTACTTACTCTGGGGGTTGGTGCTTGGAGTCAGAGGGCTGGTTTTAAAGGCGGCCTTACGTGCAGAGAATTTATACCCGCAGGTTGTTTCCCAAACCATTTCCGGTGAGGGACTTTTGATAAAACAGGAATATTTAGTTACCGCTCCCTTAAAAGGGACGCTAAAATTCACCATTGCAGACGGGGAACGGGTTAAATCCGGCTCAACCCTGGGCGTTTTAACGGCTACCAGCCTGGAGTCAACCAGCGGGGTTAGCGAACAGGCTATAAAAGCTCCCGCCAGCGGGGTTTTCAGCCGGCATATTGACGGCTTGGAAACCATACTGCTTCCCAGCACGCTGGATGTTGTGGAACTGCCCAGTTTGGATAAAATAGAAAACGAACCCCAAACCATGGAAGCCGGACCGGTAGATAAGGGCCAAGCCTTGGCCAAAGTGGTGGATAATCTGGCACCCATTTATGTTTATGCGGTTTTGCCTGAATCTGAACTGAAAAAAATGAAAGAAGAGGAACAAACCTACCTGAAACTGCAGTGGCGGAGTCAAGCCCTGGAAGCAAAGGTAGAAAAGTTTATACAAGGAAAGCAGACAGAAGTTTTACTATCGATAAAAAATTACCCGGATGAACTGGTGCATCAACGGCGGATCACTTTTACCACGGCTACCGGCAGCCTGGAAGGCTTATTAGTGGATGAAGAATCCCTGGTGCTGAAAGAGGGTAAAACCGGGCTGTTCCAGGTATGGAAAGGAATCGTCCGCTGGGTTCCTGTGACGGTTGAAGGCCGGCTGAAAGGAAAAGCAGCGATCCAGGGCCCGGAGATTCAACCGGGTATACGTTATATTGTAAATCCTGCCTTGGCCAGAGAAGGGGACAGGATTAAGTAAGGCGGGATGGATGTGAGTATTGCCGACAATCTGATGGCCGTTCAAAGGGAGGTCACCGGCGCGGCCCTAAAGGCTGGCAGAAATCCGGACAGCGTTCAAATCATTGCTGTTACCAAAAATGTTGCAGTTGAGAGAGCCAAAGAAGCGGCTGCGGCAGGATTTTTGCATTTAGGGGAGAACAGGGTACAAGAACTTCAACATAAAGCCCCCCTGATTCCGGGGGTGCGGTGGCATTTGATCGGTCATCTGCAATCCAACAAGGTGAAATATATGATTGATAAGGTTCATCTGGTGCACTCCCTGGACCGCTGGTCACTGGCTGTGGAATTGGACCGCAGGGCCAGGGAGCAGGACCGGGTGATGCCGGTTCTGGTACAGGTGAATGTGGCCGGGGAAGAGACCAAGTTTGGCCTACAGGTCAGTGAGGTTCGGGATTTTGTTATGGACGCGGCCGACTTAAAAGGGATTCAAATTCAGGGGCTCATGACCATTGCTCCGCTGGTTGAAAATCCGGAGGAAGTCCGACCGGTTTTTAGGGAGACGAAAAGGATTTTTGACCGTTTGCGAGAGATTCCCAGGGTTCAGATGGAGCAGCTTTCCATGGGTATGACCAACGATTATCCGGTGGCCATTGAAGAAGGGGCTACCATGGTAAGAATTGGCACGGCAATTTTTGGGAGACGTGAGTATTAAAAGGGGGTTGGGAAAGACTGTGGGAATGATGGACAAGTTTTTACACTTTATCGGCTTTGAAGAAGAAGAACCTTCTGAAAAAAGATCTGTCCGGGAACCTGAAGAACAGGAAGAATTTAACCCGCAACTGAAAAAGAAAAACGCTCAGGTTGTAAGCCTGCACTCCGGCCGGCAGTTGAAGGTTGTGGTCTGTGAGCCGCTATCCTTTGATGATGCCCAAAATATTGCCGATAATCTTAAAAACCGCAGGGCTGTGATTGTGAATCTGGAAAAAGCCGGGGCGGATCAGGCCCGCCGTCTTATTGACTTTATCAGCGGAACCACCTTTGCCTTGGGAGGAAATTCGCAAAAGGTCGGCCAGGGAATCTTCTTGTTTGTACCCAATCATATTGACATAGCCAATGACCTGACGAGGGAAAATAGAGACAAAAGCATTTTTTCCTGGGCTAAATAATTTTTCCGCTTTAGAAAACTGAATGGGGTGAACCATGAATACTATCAGAGCTTTTATTGACGTTGCCTTTTGGGTCTACGAGACCATGTTAATTGTTCGCATTATTCTTTCCTGGTTCCGTCTTAATCCTTATAACCCGGTGATTCGCTTTCTCTACGAAACCACCGATCCTTATTTAAATATTTTCCGCAGAGTAATCCCTCCCATCGGCATGGTGGATATATCCCCGCTGCTGGCCTTTTGGGTGCTGCATCTAATCCGGGGATTTGTTGTGGGGCTGATGCGTTAAATGAAGCTCAATCGAGACTCCTATATCGGTCATATCCGGGATCAAGAGGAAAAAGCGCTGTTGGCCAGAGTGCTGGACAGGGTGGAAACCCTATTGAAAAATCACCGGTGTGTTTTAACGAATTTTCATGACCCGTATCATACGGGTCTCATCATTTCTATGCTGGAGAGAATTCCCGGCCTTGATTTTGCCGCTGGCGGCGGTTACCCTACGGCTGAACGGGTAAGGATCGCCCTCTTCCCGGATTATCTGGATGAAAGCCAGGTAAACTTTGAACTGGTTCTCCTGGCTGTGGAAGGGAATTTTAAAATGGTTAAGACCACCCACCGGGACTTTTTAGGGTCTATCCTGAGCTTGGGTATTAAGAGAGAACTGATTGGGGATATTCTGATCACTCCAAGGGGCTGCCAGGTGATCGTAGCCCGGGAAGTTGCTTCTTACCTCAGGGCTAATCTTACGAAAGTTCACCGGGTAGGGGTAGAGGTCAGGGAAATCGGCTTCGAGGTACTTTCTTTACCGGAGGTAACGATAAAGGAAATCCGCACCACCGTGGCTTCCCTGCGGCTGGACGCCGTCGCCGCCGCCGGTTTTGGCATGTCCAGGAGCCGTATGGCCAGAGAAATTCAGGCCGAGAAATTAAATCTTAACTGGTGCGGTTCTGAGGTATCTGCGATGGTGCAGGAGGGAGACATGCTCTCCCTGCGAGGGCGAGGACGGGTTGAAGTGGCGGAAGTTAAAGGCAGTACCAAAAGTGGTCGAATTAGTATTGTATTAAAGCGTTTCCTTTAGGATAGTCTTACGGATACTGCGTACGGGTCCTGTTGCTAGCCTTAAGGGTACTGCTTATGGGTCCAGTTGTTAGTATACAGGTATTTCTTTTGGAGTTGATCTAGAATAGGACCCTTTAGGAATACCTCATAGGCCGGCAACAGGACCCGAGAGCACTGCTAATAAGTCTAACAACAGGACCTCAAAGAAAAGCAGAATGAGTCTTAGGGAGGTGTCGGGATGTCCGTATTAACGCCCATGGAAATTGTGAAAGAGTTCAGCCGCTCCATCCGGGGTTACGATGTCAAACAAACGGATGCATGGCTGCAAAAGGTAAAAGAGAGTTACGAAATACTTTATGTGGAAAACCACGAGCTAAAGGAGAAACTGGCTAAAAATGAGGGCAATTTAACCCAATACCGGGACCTGGAGGATGCCCTGCAAAAGACCCTGGTGATGGCTCAGAAGAGCGCCGAAGATATGCGCGGCAATGCGGAGAAGGAATCCAAGATGATGCTTGAACAAGCTGAAATGACGGCTCAGTTGGTAAAACAGCGGGCGGAGGAAGAGGCTGAAAAAGTGCTGCATGAGGCTACCCAAAAAGCCGAGGAAATGGTTAAAGTGGCTGAAGAGAGGGTGGGCAACATCCTGGAGGAATACCGGCGCATGGAAAAACAGGCCCATGTTTTCCGGATTAAATTTAAGGCCTTTCTGGAGGCCCAGTTGGAAATGATGGAAGGGAACCTGACTGTGGATGAGGACGACGAACAAACAGCCTAGGTCAGTGAGCCTTGCTGCCGACTGTTGAAAGCATTCCCTTGGGTCTTTAATTGGAGTTGATACTTTGGTGGAGATCAAACAAGACGGAAACGGCGTGGTTTTCCGGGTAAAGGTCCAGCCCCGGGCGTCTAAAAACGGTCTGGCCGGAGATTTGGCAGGGGTTTTGAAAATCAGGCTTACGGCACCCCCGGTGGACGGAGCGGCCAACGAAGCCTGCTGCAAATTTTTAGCGGAGATTTTTGCTACGGCCAAGTCCAACGTTGAAATTCTCTCGGGACACACCGGACGCAACAAACTCATCCGGGTTGCGGATGTTACGGTCCAGCAGGCCCGGGCGTTACTGGAGAAATAAAAAACATGGTTTTAGCCTGTCTGTTTTTACTCCAAGACAGGCTTTTATATATTATTCCTTTAATCCCATAACTCTAATTCTTTTATAATCTGCATACCAGTGTCCATTGATAAACTGCCTTTGATAAAGCTTCTTTTCTACTTTGCCAATGATATCTCCCCGGACCTCCGCCGGAACAACTGCCAATAAATTGTTGCCGAACATATGAATCCAATCTTTTATGCCGTCTTTGTCATCCACCAGTTTGGTTGGCCTGGCAAAGTAGGTGGCATAGGTAACGGTAAATCCCGTTTGTTCCATAAGGCTTGTATACTCTCCTATGGTGGGAAAGTACCAGGGGAAATCCTGATCAGCAAATGAATATCCGGCTTCCCGAATGGACGTAATGATTGCATCCGTAACGGTTTTTACATTGTCCTTACCGCCAAATTCAGCCACAAATCTTCCTTTTGGCTTGAGAACGGAATAGACTTGTGCCAATAATCTTTGAGATTCTTTTATCCAATGAAGGGTGGCATTGCTGAACACACCGTCAAAATTCCCATTGAGATGAAGATTGACAGCATCCATCACTTTAAATTCAATGTTAGGATATTTCTCTTTTGCTTTATGAATCATATTTTCAGAGGCATCAATGCCGATTACCTCGGCTCCCGAATGGGTTATTTTATTGGCTAAATCTCCGGTGCCGCAGCCTAAATCCAATATACGTTCGTTTTTTTGTGGTCTTAGCAAGTCAATCAGCTCTGAACCGTACTCCGATACAAAATTATGTTTATGATCATAAAAATGAGAATCCCAATGATGACTCATGAAAATCACTCCTATTCATCATCTTATAAAGCATATTTTAAGAGTTTAAAGCCACTGTGTCTAGTTTATTGCGTTTTATAGCCGCTCCCTTCAAAAAACACCTCCGCATTGGAAGAACCGCTTGTAAAATAGAATAGGAATCGGTATACTTATATTTATACCGAACGTTCGGTATAATAATTTTAATAAAAAATATAAATTTAAAGGAGAGCATAATAAAAAGACATTATGAGTAAACGCAGACTTGAAGGAGAGCAAACAAAAAAACATATCATAAACAAAGCTAAAATCTTATTCGCCCAGAAGGGCTACGCCGGCACCTCGATTGAAGACATCTGTGCCGCTGCCGAGTGCAGTAAGGGCAGTATCTATTACCATTTCAAGAACAAAGAGGAATTATTTCTTTACCTGGCAGAACAAACTTTTAAGGAATCTTGGGAGCAATGGGAAAAAATATCCTCTCAATGTGAATCCGTTACTGAGAAGCTTTATGGTTTCGGTGATTATTTTGTTAGTACGCTTCAACGTCCACTAAATAAAGCGGGAGAAGAGTTTATAAGCAGAGTGGGAGCGGACTCGGAAATAGGTCAAAAATTTTTCGCTATTATGAACAACTTCATGAAAGATTTTGAGAAATTAGTGTCAAAAGGGATCAGTAAAGGAGAATTCAAAAAAGAAGATCCAAAGGAACTGGCTTTTATTATCCTTAGTTTCTACTCAGGACTAAGTGATAGCTATCTCTTTATGGATAAGGAAGCCATGAAAAGGTTATTTCAAAAAGGGACTACCCTGTTGTTACAAGGTATCAGTAATTCTAAAGAAACATAATTTTTTTAATATTTATTATACCGGACGGTCGGTATACATGGCTAAATAATTACTTTAAGGAGATGATGTCGATGGAAGCAAACCAGTAACATCTTCTATCAATGAAAGCGTGGGAAGACGAGAAATTAAAGATTTTGGCCTTAGTTGATTATTATTGGAGGGGGAGGAGGGATGGTTTTATGCATGTAAACAACCCGTATCTTGGCTTTGATGCTCAAAAGAAAATTAAATTTTCAGTGGTAATACCAGCTCATAATGAAGAAAAGTATTTGGGAAGATGCTTGGATTCCATTATGGCGGCATCGGCGTCTTATAAAGACCAAGTGGAAGTAATCGTGGTATTAAATCGTTGTACTGATCGGACCGAAGAAATTGCGGCGTTATACAATTGCATTACAGTAAAGGAGGATAGCAGGAACCTTTCCAAAATCAGGAATGCCGGGGCTAAAGCTGCCAGAGGGGAAATTATAGTTACTATCGATGCCGATAGCTGGATGTCGGATAATATGCTAACGGAGATTGAAAGACTGTTAATGATGGAAATTTATATTGGCGGTGGTGTTGCGGGGAGGTTTGAAAGAGTATCATTGGGAATAATCGTATCCGCTTTAGTACTAATAATCCCGTTAGTTATAAAATATGGGTGGGGTATATCCGTAGGAATTTTTTGGTGTTATAAAAAGGACTTTCAGGAAATAAATGGATTTAATGAGAATCTTCTAATGGCCGAGGATGCTGATTTTGCAATGCGGTTAAAAAAATGGGGTAAAGAGTGTGTGGGAAAAAGTATGGGACTATTACCAAAGCAAAGATGATGACATCATGCAGGAAATTTGATATGTATGGGGACTGGTGCTTATTAAACCCGAAAATCGTTTTGGCCTATCTCAAAGGAACCAACCGACAATATGCAGACCGCTTATACTATGACGAAGAAAGGTGATAAAGATTTTCATCCAATTGTTTTTTACAAAGGAATGTTCGATGATGAACACGGAGGAGGTGAATCATAAATGGTTAAAAGGTTTAAAAGTCTGGAAGGCAGGCAATTAATTTATGAGTCTTATAATAGATTGTTAAATTTATGGGAAGTTTCTATCGATGAAATAGATCTTGATACGATGTATGGTAAAACCCATATCATTCTGTCAGGAAACAAGGAAAAACCTCCTTTATTGCTTTTCCACGGTTCCGGTGATAATTCGGCAATCATGTGGTTTCTAAACGCAAAAGAATTAGCAAAGCATTTTTATATCGTGGCTGTGGATTCTTTTGGGGGAGCAGGAAAGAGTGAGCCTAACGAGAGTTATCTTAAAACATTTGACCCGACTTTATGGCTGGATAACCTATTAGACTCCATGAATATTCATGTTACAAATATTGCTGGAATATCATACGGTGGTTACATGACACTAGCGTATACAGCTAAAAGACCTGATCGGGTAAATAAGGCTGTTTGTATGGCCGGCTATCCGCCTGTAAAAGGTATAAAATCTTTTCTTATAATGATAAGAAGTTTAAAGGTTTTCTTTCCTGAAATTTTAAATCCCACGGATGAAAATGCAATGAAACTACTAAAAAAACTATGTAGTCCTAATTTTAATGAATCTTTACTAGATAACGAGATGTTGAAGCATTGGAGTTATATATTGAAATATAGCAGAGTAGAAAAAAATAAGACATCGGCAGCTTTTGATGAACAGGACATGTCCCTATTTCGGGATAAAGCATTATTCCTCATTGGGGAGTTCGATAGGGCGGTATATCAACCGGCAGTTATAAAAATACTTAAGGATTATAATTTAAATTATAAAATTGTAAAAGATACCGGGCATACCATTAATCACGAAAGGCCGGAGCTGATTAACAGAGAAATTATTGATTTTCTTGCAACATAAATGTGCCATGCTGTTACCTTGCAGGTTGCTAATTTCTCTATTTTATAAAATTAAAGGGAGTGTCGCTGGCTACTAAAGTAGTTCTGCGACATTCCTTTTTCATTTAACAATCTTGACCCCATTTCGACATAAAAGAACATTCTTTTTTTTGCCAGTAAATGGGTACTTTTTCTTGTGGGGAAAAATTTATCATGATAAAATATACTATAACTATTATTAAACTTGGTTCAATAATATACTTAGTTCATAAGAGGTGAAATATGAAACCAATCATAGGAAACAGAACAGAACGGAAGAAGGAGGAAACCCGGAAAAGAATTATTGCTGTTGCCATGGAGCTATTTATTAAGCAGGGGTTTGAACAAACAACGGTGGAGCAAATAGCGGAAGAAGCCGACTTGGCCAAAGGAACCATCTACAACCACTTTCCGGTCAAAGAAGCCATTCTTTGCGAATATGTACAAAGAAGGATCAAGGAACAGGGACCATTGGCACTCAACGAATTAAAACAACTGCCGGATACCCGGTCACGGCTGATTGCCGCACTCCATAAAACCCTGGAGTGGATGCAGGTTCAGTTGAACAACGACATTTATGAAAAATATTTTATTTACCGCATGCAGACAATCGTTCAGTCCATAGAGGATAAGCGCCGGAGAAGCGGTGTCAGTCATATCCTGGAACAGATTGTGGAGTTGGGTAAGGAGACCGGGGAAATCAGGCAGGATGTACCTACCAAGGTTCTTGCCGGCTACCTGGAAACCATTAGCAGTTTTACGGCCATTGGCTGGGTAACGAGGCCGGAGTGCTTTTCCATCTATGAAGCCATTGACATGAATGTAGATATTTTTCTGAGTGGGGCAAGAAAAGAAGATAACCAGAAATAAAGGGTTGGATTTGTTTGTTACCGGGGGGAGGATGACCATGGAAAAAAGTTGCGGCACATTATTTCTTCGTTGGCCCGCTGCCTTTCAAGCCGGGAGCAAAGTGGCCGGGGGAAAGGGGTGGAATCTAGGCAGGCTTGACCGGTATGGATTTACGGTTCCTGCCGGGGGAGTTCTTGGGGCTGCTGCCTATCAAGATTTTGTTGAAAAGAATCATCTATTTGAATCCATAGAAACCGTTAAACAAACTGTAACCGTGGATAATATCTGGCAAAAGGGGATAGATGAAGGACTTTTTTCGCTAAGGGAAAAAATCAAGAACGGCTGTATTTCCCCCTATATCCGGGAAGAACTAATTTTAAAATTAACCAATATCGGCATCCTGGAAAAACCGGTGGCCGTCCGGTCTTCGGCCACTGTCGAGGATACGGACGGAGCGTCCTTTGCCGGCATTCACCAATCGTTTTTAAATGTCCGGGGAATAGAAAACATCCTGTGCGCCATTAAGGAGTGTTATGCCTCGCTTTGGACACCCCAGGCCCTTGCCTACCGGCGGAAAATGAAAATTCGAGAGGATGAAGTGATTCCCGCGGTGGTGATTATGGAAATGGTGGAAGCGACGGCTGCCGGTGTCGGCTTCACCTGCGATCCCTGGACCGGACGGGAAGATGTTTTGGTTATCCAGGCCAATTTTGGTTTGGGTGAAAGTGTGGTAAGCGGCACGGTTGAGCCGGATGAATACCGTCTAGACTCTGAGTGTGAGATAACGGAGAAAAGAGTTGGCCGTAAAAAAGGGAAGAGTGTTGCCGGGGAAAAGGGAGGAACGAAATTTGTTGAGTTTACTAAGGCATCAACCAGTCAAGTTTTAAGGGATGAAGATATTCGTCAATTGGGTCTGCTGATACAACGGGTTTACGAGGCCCTTGGCCTGGATGGTCAGCACCAGGATATTGAGTGGGTATTTGACGGTCGAAATTTTAGTCTGGTCCAGGCTCGACCGGTGACGGCTCTGGCCAGATATATCTACGCCGAAATAAAACATCAGCCGGATATATGGTCCAATGCCAACTTCAGGGATGGAATACCCATGGTTCAGTCCACCCTCAACTGGAGCCTAATGAGAGAGGACCTTAACTTAATGCTCAATGCCCCTGCTAAAGCGATGGGTTATCCGGGGCTCCCAGGTTTACAACATGTCCGGTTATACCAGGGCCGGGCCTATTTCAACCTTTCTCTTCAACAATGGCTTTGGCATGATACACTGGGTGTGGCGCCACGGGATGTTAACGAGAA